>JBEKKH010000097.1:0-16710 GCA_050010815.1 Streptosporangiaceae bacterium
GGAGATCACCTGCGCCTATCACTTCGAAGTCGATCCCAGCCGCAGTGCGCCGGACGAGCCATGGGTGGTGTCCGGGCCGGCCGGGAAGATCGCCGAGACGCTGGCCGGGTTCGCCGGACTCGGGTTCACCGCGCTGAGCCTCGTGCCCGGCGGCCCGGACCGAGCCGAGACCGCACAGCTGCTGGCCGCCGACATCCTTCCCGCCGTGCGCGAGCTGGTGCCCACGGGCGCGTAACCGCTCAGCGGCACAGTTCCAAGAGGAGGAACTCGACGGGGATCTCCAGGTCGCGCCGCTCGGCCCGGAACACCTCGATCGTCAGGCCCTGTCCGGCGCACAGCGCGGTCAGCTTCGGCATGTTGCCGAGATCGGCGAAACCGAGCAGCAACCTGCCGCCCTCGGTCAAGTGAGCCGGCGCTTCGCGCAGGTACCGGCCGTGCGTCTGGTAGCCCGGGTCGAAGAAGGCATGATGCAGGTCGGTGCTGTTGACGGAATCCGCGCTCGTCTCCACGAAGTTGGAGTTCCAGTAGATCAGGTCGAACCGCTCGTCGGGGTCGAGCGCATCGAACAGGTCACTGCGCAAAACTCGCACCCGGTCGGCGACGCCGTGCCTGACCGCGTTACGCCGAGTGTTCTCCACCGCCGCCGCACCAATGTCCAACGCGGTCACTGAGGCGCAACCGGACCGCGCCGCGGTCACGGCGGTCACCCCGGCACCCGACCCCACCTCAAGGAAGCTGCCGCCCACCGGGTAGGGCAGCCAGCTGGTGAACAATTCAGTCACCGGTGTGAAGCTCGGCGCAAACACCCCCTCCAAAAGCTCCCACTCATCACCCAGCAGGCTAAATCGGTCCGGCCGGACCTCAGCGTCCAGGTGGCGGTGGTAGAGCGCGGACCCGCGGTCGGAACTTCGGGTGTCCATCGTGGACCATCCTTTGCGTCTAGGAGTCTCGCTCGATCAGGGCCAGGACCCTGGTGGGACTGCCCGATCCGCCGACAATCGGCAGCGGCGCGGCGATCAGCACCGCCCCCTGCGGCGGCAGCAGGTCAAGGTTGCGCAGCTGAGTCAGGCCGTACTTGTTGGAGCCCTGGAAGTACCAGTGGCAGGGAAACGGCTGCTCGGCGAAGCTGTCCGCGAGCCCGGCGTCAGTGCCGACCGTCTCGACGCCGACGCCGACCACCCCGGTCTCCTCGGCCAGCCAGCGTGCGCACTGCGGCGCGATGCCGGGTGTGTGCCCACCGTTGAGGAACGCGGTTCGGTCACCCTGGCGGTTCGCCCAGCCCGTCCGGTACAGCAGCCACCCGCCCGTCGGCAGCGGGCCGTGGCGCTCCTGCCACACCTGGACATGGTCTGTTTGCAGCAGGAAGTCCGGGTCGGCCGCCACCTCGGCGGTGAAGTTGAGAACTGCGGCCGGGCCGACCAGCCGGCCGACCGGCACCTGGGACACGTCGTCAAGGCCCTTGCCGGACAGCCAGTGCACTGGCGCGTCAAAATGTGTTCCGGTGTGCTCGGACATCCGCAGGTTGTTCCAGTAGGTGTGCGGGCCGCGGCTATCGAACCGGCTGATGAGTTCGCGCTCAAGCGGCCACGCCTGGCCAAGGTCCGGTGGCAGCCCGATGACCGGCGTGTCCTCGGAAAGTGGTGCGGTAAGATCGACTATTTCGATAACGGCCCTGCGCAGGGCCACTACCAAGTCCGAGAGTACAGACATCTTGCCTCCGATCAGCCCTTGCTCATAGGAATCGACGGACGCACCTCGGTGATCCACTGCCGCGCATCCCGCGACTCGGCGAGCACGGCGCGCTGATAAAGCTCCTGCACCCGTCTGGTCAGTGGACCGGGCTGACCGGAACCGATCGGCAGCCGGTCGAGGGAGGTAATCGGGAGCACTTCGGCCATGGTGCCGCACAGGAAGACCTCGTCCGCCACGTACAACTCGGTGCGGTCGATCTCGCGCCGCTCCAGGGCCACGCCCAGATCCTCGGCGGCCAGCTCGCCGACCGTGGCGACGGTAATGCCTTCCAGCACCCCGCTGGTGCCGGGCGGGGTGACCAGCCGACCGTCGCGCACCATGACCACGCACGCGCCAGGCGACTCGGCCACGGTGCCGCGCTGGTTGAGTAGCAGCGTGGTGTCGTAGCCGTTGCGGAGGGCTTCGTGCTGCGCCAACCGGCTGTTGTGGTAGTTGGCACCGGTCTTGATCCTCGGCGGCATCGTGTCATCGCTGATCCGTCGCCAGGACGAGATGCTCGCGGCCACGCCAGCGGTGTAGCCGCGAGAGCGGGGCATCGGCGTGGCCGTAATGTGCACGCCGGTATCGTCGGTGGGGGCGAGCGGATCGAAATTCGGACCCTGGTCGAAATAGGAGACGACACAGACGTGAACGTCCTGTTGCCAGCCGTTGGCGGTGATCAGGTCGATGATAGCGGCCTGAAGGTCTTTCGCGGAGAAGGCGATCGCCATGCGTAGCGAGCGCATGGAGCGCTCGAGCCGGGCGAGGTGGTCCCCGGTGCGGAACAAGCAGAGCCGACCGTCCCGTTCGTTCCAGTAGCCACGAATCCCTTCGAACACGTTGGCGCCCCAGAAGGCACCTTGCGATCTGGCATGCAGCACGCACTGGTCCCACGGCACGATCCGGCCGTTCTGCCAGGCGAACTCGGGTGACTGGTTCATCGCGTGGCTCCCTGGTGAGCGGGTTTTTGTACCGCGCGGACGGCATTCCTGACCGCGTCGGCGATTTCGGTGGCATCGCCGTTACCGGTGTAGGCCACATGCCCGTCCGGCCGAATGAGGAACCAGTCTCCATTCTGAGCCCGGAAGGCCCCGCGGGCTGAACCGTCCACGTCGGATATGACGGCCGGCCCGTCCGGCGAGGCGTCCGGCAGGACGCTGAGGAAAGTGACAGGGACCGCTGTCGGCACGGTCACCGCCACGGTGCGGAACTCGGTGGCAGCGGCGGGATCCGGCGCGAAGTGCAGCACGACGAAACCTGAGCCGAACAAAGTGCGCAGCCGGATCGGGCCGGCGCCGGACCGGACCAGGCTGTCCGGCGCAAACGAGCCAAGCACCGGATTGCGCTCGCGCGACTGCACGATGGGCGAATTCTGGTAAACGTGCGGCTCGGCCATCTGGCCGCTGTTCACATGCCGACGAGCCCCCTTCACCGGCACCGCGAGGGTGAGCAGGACGTTGCGGAGCCAGCGGCGCAGCGGGCCGGGCGGCACCATGAAGCGGATGGTGGCCTCGGTGATCCGCAGGTTCTCCTCGGCCGCCGCGTGCCGTTCCACGTGGTATGTGTCCAGCAGGTCCGGCGCCGCCGTACCGTTCAGCACCAAGGCGAGTTTCCAGGCCAGGTTGTCGGCATCCTGGATGCCGCTGTTCATCCCGCGCGAACCGTACGGCGGCAGCGCGTGCGCGGCGTCTCCGGCGAACAGCACCCGCCCGACCAACAGCCGGTCCACCACCCGCTGGTGGAACCGGTACGTACTCAGCCAGTCAATCTCGTACGGCACGGCGCCTATCACGTCCCGGATGCGCCGGTCCAGGCGGCCGTCTCTCCGTTCGGCCTCGATGTCAGCGTCCGGCGCCAGCTGCCAGTCGATCCGCCAGATGTCGTCTGGCTGAGGATGGATCACCAGTTGCCGGCCCGGGTTGAACGGCGGGTCGTAGTGGAAGTGCCGTTCCTTGGTGAAGGGCAGCTTCGCCCTCACGTCGGTGATCAGGAATAGGTCCTTGTGACTGTATCCTGTCCACTCCACACCGACCAGATGGCGCAGGGTGCTGCGCACCCCGTCGCAGGCGACGAGGTAGCCGAACCGCAGCCGCCGGGTACCCGCCGGCGTCTCCGCGGTGACGGTGACCTCGTCCGTACCCTGGACGAGGTCCGTAACCCGGTGTGACCAGCGGATGTCGATCAGCGGCCTGGCTAGCGCGCGGTGCAGCAGCACCTGTTCGATCCGGTACTGCGAGATGTTCACGAACGGCCCGTAGCCGATCGGGATGGGGAACTCCGAGCGGCGGATCTCCCGGCCGCGCACGTAGGTGTGGCCAATGTGCCAGCGCACGCCTTCGGCCGCGATCGGCTCGGCACAGCCGACCTTGTCCAGGATCTCCAGCGCGTCGCCCTGGATAAGGCACGCCTTCGAACCCTGCTTCACGAGGTCAGGATCGGCATTCAGGACCACGCACCGCACGCCGAACGAGGCAAGCCGCAAGGCGGTCGTCAGGCCGACCGGCCCGGCACCGACGATGCCGACCGGAGCGTCGAGCCCGGTCACGCTCCCCGCGCCTGGCTCTCGTCCCGCTCCAAATCGCTGAACACCGGAATGGACCGCGTCTTGTCCAGATACGGCGTGCCCTCGGTGTAGCCCGTGCCGCTGCGCTCGCCGAGCATGCGCACAGCCAGGCTGTAGTGCGTTTGCCGCCACTGCAGCAAGGTCGCCGCGAACGAACGCATGGCATCCTGGAGATCCTTCGCCTGCTCCGGACCGATCCGGTTCTCGGTGACGGCGTCGCGCATCACGTTGTCCAGCGTGGCCTCCCCCGCCATCTCGTCCGCGTGCACCTCGGGGACCGACTGGTAGGCCGGCGAGTGCAGTCTGGACACGTCCGGCGTACGGCACAGCGACTCGACGATCTTGTAGTTACGCGACTGGATCGCGCTGGCGCCCTCGGTATAGAGCCGGAACGCCCGGAACGACTCGACCTGCATGGTGGCCAGGAGCGAGAAAAACCGCCCGGCCTCGCGCATAGTCGTCCGTGCATCGTTGAGCCGACCGATCGCGACCTCCATCCGGCCTGCGGCAATATCCTCGATGGTGGCCCGGAGGCAGACGGTCAGGAACGCGAACGTGGTCTCGAAGCACTGGAGCACGCGGATGAACATGTACTCGTCGTGTACGACGTACACCGGCAGGTCGCTCATACTCAACGCGCGTTCCTCGGTGGCCGTCCGGTCTTGCTCGACGAGTACGCACAGCGCGCGGGCCTGGTCGGGCGGGTCCTTCCCGCAGTCGGCAAGGTGGATGCCTAGCCGGTCGCTCATCGGCTCGACTGCTCGCAGCGCTAGACGGAACCGCTTGGTCAGGATCGCGGCTTCCGGTCGCAGCTGGGGGAAGCGCTTGGTCCGGCCGTCGAGGACGTCCAACTCGAACCGCAGCGTGTCCGCGGTCAGCTGCACGAGGAGCCGATCGCATTGGCGCTGCGCGGCTTTGGTGTCGGCGTCGACGCCGGGCAGTGGCAGCAGATCGAGCGCGAGATAGGTTCGGTAATCGTAGCGGCCGTCCCGTTTGTCCAGCACGTTGTCCAGGAACCTGGTCAGGAGGTGTACGCTCTCCCTGGCCTGGCCCAGCGCGTCGAGCAGCTCGTCCGGCACGAAGTGCTTGCCGACCCCGTGGTACTCCTTGATGACCGCGTCGTACGGAAAGTCGTGCTGCTCCAGCTCGGACAGCCAATCGTCCAGTTCCTGCATTTCAGTTCCTCTCGCTCGGTTGCCGCCTGCGGTAGCACGCGATCTGCGCACACAGGCGGTACACGTCCTCGGCATTGTTGTAGTAGTGGAAGGCGATGCGCCCGACGTCCCCGCGCGGGCTGATCAGCACCTGCTGATCGGCGAGCCAGCCGGCCAGCGCCCCTGGGTCGGGATCGATGAGGGCCACGTGCGCGCCGTGCCGGTCGGGGTCGCCGGTGGTCCTGGTCTTCTCACCCTGCTCGGTAAGCCGGTCGACGGTCAGCCGGACCAGTTCGCGCACGTGCGCCCGGACGGCGGCCGGATCGAGTCGACGGATCAGGCCGAGTCCGGCGTTGGCCGCATATAGGGCAGGCACCGGCGGGGTACCGGTCTCGAACCGGCGTGCGGTATCTGGGAAGTCCAGCCGGAAGGGGTCGAAGGCGAACGGATCGACCCGGCCGAACCAGCCGGTCAGTGTCGGCGGTAGATCAACGGACGCCGGCGCGCGCACGTAGAGGAACGCGATGCCGGGCAGGCCGAGCAGGTACTTAGCGGTGCCTCCGACCAGAAAGTCACAATCCAGCTCGTCGATGCGCACCGGCTCGACACCGAGCGACTGGTAGGCATCGACGAATACCTGCGCACCGACCGCGTGCGCCAGCGCCGTCGTCTCGGCGACCGGCATCCGGAGGCTGTCCTGGTATGTGGTCACGGGCACCGACACCAGCGCCGTGCGCTCGTCCAGAGCGGGGGAATAGTCCGCGTCGCGGACGTACACCACCTCGGCTCCCCTGGCCTGCTGGGCCAGCCAGACGTGAGACAGTGAGGGAAACTCGTCCTGGCTGAGCACGATCTTCGAACGGTTACGAAGATCTATCGTAGATGCGATCTGATAAGCGCCTATGGACGCGTTCGGCACCAGCGCGATCTGATCCGGCCGCGCCCCGATCAGCTCGGCAAACCGCTGCCGGGCCAGCTCGCCCTGCTGCTCGAAGTCGTGCCACGGCGAGCCATGCTCGGCCATCGCCGTGAGCATCGCGGACAGCGCGCTGTCCAGCTCCGTCGACCGGGCGCCGAGGCTGCAACTGGCCAGGTACACCTTACGGGCGAGCATCGGGAACCGGGCGCGGAATTCCTCGGGGGTCATTGGTCGCCCATCGGGCCGGTGTGCGTCAGTTCGGTGCGCGCCTGCCACAGCTCTGGGAAGAACTTGTGCGCGATGAGCTTGGCCAGCGTATCCACCTGAGTGCCCTTGGTGCCGACCACCTCATGCCCGATGATCCTGGTCGCCACCTTGTAGTGCACGGTGCGCCAGACCGCGACCTGCTCGTCCCAGTCGACCAGCGCCTCAGCCAGCCTGAAGAGCACGGTATGCTCGCCGGACCGGTACAGCTCGGCCAGATCGGCCGCCCGCTCGGCCAGCAGTTCCTCGAACGCCACACCGATGCGCTGCGATGCCTGGCGCACCCCGCGCCAGCCCGGCGAGTCAAAACCGGAACCGTTGCCCAGCACGGTGCGAATCAGCTGGAAGTCCCACGGCGACAGGTGACGCAGCATGCGTAGCTGGTCAGTGGCCAGCTCGACCGCCAGCGAGGCCCTGGCCAGCAGCGCGACGGCCGCGTCCAGCTCGTTCGCCCGGATCCGGCCCCCGGCCTCGGTCACCTCGGCGACGGCCAGTTTCAGCCACAGCTCGGTGGACTGGTGCACCACCTGGAACAGCAACTCGTCGCGATGCACCCACTGGTCCGGCCGACGCTGCAAGGACAGGAGCACGCCGGTCCGCATGTAGCGCGCGTAGTCGTCGTCGCCCTCGCCACTCAGGATCGGCTGGGAGTAGTCCCTGGTCACACCTCGTCCGTTCATCGGCGGCCGTCGAAGGCCGCGAACCGCAGCTCGCTGGTGTAGGACTGCCCGCCGACGCGCAGCCACAGCTCCGCCGGCCCCGGCGTCATCTCGGTGAACCGGACGAGGTCCGCTCGCGCGGCGAACCGAGTTAGCTGGCGCACCAGCAGAGGGCTGTCCAGATCGACATAGATCGGCTTGCCTTCGCCGTCCGTGCGCGCAAACACGTGCCTGGACAGGCCGACCTGGTCGCGCAGCCGCCGCACAGCCAGGAACGCGTCCCGGGCGTTCCTGGCCCGCAGCTGCTCGGCCGCGACCGACCAGCTCCGCCGAGACAGCACCAGGTCCCCGAAGGCAACCTCGCGCAGGGTTTCGCCGGGCCGGACCTCGAACAGGGCGCCGGTGCGACGCCTGGGGAAGCCGAAGATCTCGAGCGGGTTGTGCGGCAGCCGCAGCCAGGACAGTGGCACCGTGATCAGCCGCACGGTCCTACCGGTGGCCCGCTCGGCTAGGCGCAGGCCGCCTGGACCTAGGCACACGACCAGGTCGGCAAATTGCCGACGCAGGCCCGGGCCAAGCGGCGAGCGGTCGGCGGCCTCAATGTCCGGGCAGCGCACGGGGTGACGGGCGAAGGTCTTATTCGCGTGCCGGACGGTCGCGTTCATGAGGATCTCCCCGTCACTGAGCAGGCCCTGGTAGGCCGCGAGCACTTCCTCGGCGAGGGTCGGGTGCACCGCCGCGGCGAACGGCGCGAACATGCCGTGGGTCAGCAGCTCCTCATCGGCATGTACCTCGCTGACCACGAGCCGATTCGGGTCAGTCAGGCCTGTCCGGCCGGGTGCCGCGGCCAGCATGAGGTCGATGTTGCACACGGCAGGCAGCCGTGGTCCGTGAACGGCCAGAAATTTCTGGAGGCCCTCCAGAACGTCGTCCGGGGGGACTGAGCCGACCGCGCCAGAGGCATCGCGCAGGCGGTCGTGCCAGGCGTTGATGGTGCACTCGACCCGGTCGAAGGCCGGGGCCAGACTCGACTCGTCGTCGGCGAAGCCGCGAAGATAGTCGTTCACGGACGCGGTGCCGGCCGGGAAGCGGGTAGCGAACCACTCGGCCAGGACATCGTGGTCGAGCCTGTGCCGCAGCCGGGGGAGGAACAGAAAGGTATCGGTTATCAGTGGCAGGGCCTCGCGCACCCGTTCGGTGACCGTCCGGCCGAGCACCAGCGGGTCCAGCCGGCCCACGCTTTCCTCGTAGACCAGCGCCCGGTCTTGGTAGAAACCGCCCCGGCCGCGCTCCGATGCCGTGCCCGTGGTCCGCTCAAGCAACTGCGCCAGCCGTTGCAAGGCATGCCCGCGCTCGGCGCGGTCGCCGGCAGCTTGGGCGCGGAGGCATTGCGCACATCCGGACACGAGTTCACGCAGCTCTGGTGAATCCTCTGACGCGGCGAGCCGCTCCAGGATCGGCATAGGGTCAGCGACCCCATAGGGAATCTCCGGTCCGGGGATGACCAGGCCGAGCCCGGCCAGCCGGGTCACGCTCGGCCCGGCTTCTAGGCCTACAGCCGCGCTGATCTCCGCTACGGTGCGCGTACCGTCGCACCGCGTGAAGATTTCCGTTTCCGCAGCGGACAGTTCGATGGGCTGGTTTCGTTGTCCGACGACAAGCTTGATGTCGCCATGCTGAGTGTGGTTGAGGTGCAAGTAGTCGACGGTCCGGCCGGCGATCGCCGTTCCTGGGGCGCGGCGCGGGGTGGCAACGGCGGGGATCGGGTGCGTCGCGGTGTACCAGTCAAGGATCGTCTCGGCCGCCCAGCGGGCCAGGAAGGCGTGGTGGCGCAGCGGGACCTCGGTCCCGTGCAGGCCGTCGGTGTCGGGGTCGAAGGTGCCCACCGTGAACGGGCCGGCGTGGCCGGTCGAGTCGTTCTTGGCGCACATCCGTTGCAGGTAGAGGGTGAGCGGGTCCAGCTTGGCCCGGTCCTTAACCCGCCAGTCGGCTGGATCGGGCGAGATACGGTCGAGCCAGTGTTCTATCATCTCGCATGAATTCGGATTGAGTGAGAACAATGTATCGCGCAGTTCCTCGTCCCGCACGAAGCGTTCGCACACGGCCAGCCGCTCAGCGCTGAGCGCGGCGTCGTAGCGGCTGTGGAACTCCTCGGCCAACCGGCGCTGGTCGGCGGCCGGTTCCCGTTCCATGGCCAGGATGGCGTCCGCTGCGCTGGCGGTCTCCGGGTCGGCCAGCCCGATCAGCCAGTCGAACGGGAACCCGGCCATGCGGAGCACGAATGGCTGTTTCCTCATACCGATCGCCTCCTCTTTAGCTAACTGCCGAGCAGACGGCGGCTGCCGCCCGCTCGAATCGGTCCAGGACGCCCGCGCGTACCTCCGCCGGGCGCGGGTAATCCACCACCACGTCGGTGAACCCCAGGTCTTGGCAGGTGCCAACCAGGTCAGCGAAGCGGTCCGGTGACGCGCATGGGTCGGCCGCAATCCGGCCGAGGTGCACCAGCTTGTGCAGGTCACGCGGATCCCGGCCGACCTCGTCACACGCGTGCGCCAAGCGGTCGAGCTGCGCGCCCAAGGTGCCTAGCGCCTGTTTCTCTGGCTCCGCACCGGGCTCGCGCGGGTTGCCGATGGTCACCCAGGTGTCCGCGTACGCTGCGGCGAGCCGCAAGCCGCGCCGGCCCGTCGCAGCGATGGCGAACGGGATCCGGGGCTTGCGCATGCAACCCGGCGCCATAGGCACGTCAACCGCGTCGAAGAACTGTCCGTGGAGTGTCGACCGCGGTTGCCGGAGCAAGGTGTCCAGCATGGTCGCGAACTCCTTGAACCGGTCCGCACGGGCAGCCGGGGACAGGGGCGCCGCGCCGAGGGCAGCCGCGTCCGGACCGGCGACCCCCGCGCCGAGGCCGAGTACGAACCTGCCGCCGCTGAGGTGGTCTATGGTCATCGCCTGGGTCGCAGTAGTCACCGGATGGCGGAAGTTCGGAGTGGTAACCAACGTGCCCAGTGTGATCCGCACCGTCCCGGCGGCGGCGGCGGCCAGCACGGTGAAGGCGTCGAACCAGGGTCCGCCGTGCGCGCCCCGCCAGGACAGGTGGTCGAAGGTCCACGCGTGACCGACGCCGAGCTCTTCGACTCGGCGCCAGATCCGCGTCCCCTCCGGACCGGGCACCTCAGGCAGCACCACGACGCCGACCCTCATGCTTCCGCCAGCAGACAGGTCAGTCTGGCCCGGGAAAGCGCGCTGATCACCCCGGGCCGACGGTCGGGCACAAACCGCCCGAAGCAGCCGGCGCCAACTCCGTCCACGATGAACGGGCTGATCACGGGATTGGCTGCCACTCGGCTGATCTCGCCAGAGGCTTCCAGCACGTCGACTGGCAGCGGCACGGCCTCGACCACCTCTTGGGCGATGTAACGGCCGGTGTTTGCCGCGCGTTCAACCAGCGCAGCCCAGTCGGCGGGGCCGGTGCGGCCGCCAAAGTGCACCTGAGCGCCGGAGCAGCCGGTGACCCCCTTGAGGACGAACCGCTCACGGTGATCGACCAGCAGCGTGGGCAGGTGGTATTCGGCGTTGTGCCAGAGCACCGTCCGGTCGCCAGTGTTCCGGCTCCATGGCAGGTAGCGGGCAGCCAGTTCGCGATCCCTGGCGGTCATCCACGGCTGGCCCCCGGACAGTAGCGCAAGCTGCCGCTTGGTGTGCAGCAGCCAGGCACTGGCCGACGGGATGAGCCGGAAACCGTGAGCCTGAGCCTTTCGCACCGGGCTGATGTCGTAGCCGAGTTCCTCGGCGTCGTGCACGTTGAACTGCGCGATGCCCAGCCGGTAGCGGGCCCGGCCCGGGATGTCGAGGCCATCGACCAGATCCTCGAAGTCCACGTGGATGGCATCGACGCCGTGCTGGCGCAGTAGGTCCGCCTGCTGCCGGAAGTGCCGCAGCGGCGTGTTCGGCCCCCACTCGCGCGGCGTGCCGACCAGCACCACCGAGGGCGGCTCGCCCAATTCCCGGCAGGTGTTCTCGACCAACCGGGCCAGCCGGGCGTAGGCGTCAACTGCGATGAACGAGGGCCGCCCGGCCTGTTCCCTGATCCGCTGCCAGGCCCGCTGGTAGAGCTGGAAGTGCAGCATCCCGCCGAACGCGCCGCTGACGTTGAACTCGACGAACTTCGGCCCGTCCTGACTGAGCACCACGTCCGGCCGCGCGAGATCCGCACAATGCCGCAGTTCCCAGTCCTCGTCATCGGTCCAGTAGGGACAGTCGGCGGGATCGAGCCCCAGAGCGGCGAGCCGGGCAGCCGTGCTGGTTCCGCCGTGTTCCGCGGACCGCCGGATCAGCGCGAGCAGGTCGGCCGCCGCGTTGAGCAGCTCATGGTAGGCCGGCTGGGGCAGCAGGAAGGGTTGCAGCGCGATCGGATACGGCGGGAACGGCAGGTCGCGCAGTTCGTCGCGCATAATCTCGGCGATCCGCTCGACCGGGGCACCGATCTCGGGCGGTTGGGCCGGGGCGGTCAGCCACAGCGCGGTGGCCCCCGGCGTGGTCGTGGTCGTGGTCAAGACGCGTTCCTTGTCGGTAGGAAATCATCGAGGTGGACGGTACGGTGCTCGCGGACGTTCGGACAGGCGTAGGCCAGGTCGAGCCGGGCGGGCCGGTGATCGTCGTGGAAGTAGACGGCGCCGAACTCCCGGTCGCCAGTAATCTCCAGCACCGGGTTGGCCACCAGGAAGTCGCGGACGGGCGCGGTGTCCCGCGGGGCGTGGAACCAGACCCGCAATCGGCCGAGGTGGTTGGGGGCGAGCACAATGTTCGGCGCGAACCGTCGCTTCCACTGAAATAGCCCCGGGCTCAGCCACGCCTCGGCGCCGCCAAGATCGACCTGGCGGATCCCCTGGCCGTCCGCCCATTCGAGCAGGAGGTGGTACACGGCCTTCAACGCGCCGAGCTCGTACATCTCCTTGGCCCCGTCGAGTACGCCGAGCAACCGGATGTTGATGGTGGCGCCGTCTTTCGACCGGTGGCACAGCACGCCGGCCAGGCGTTTCCCGTTGGCCGTAGCGAAGGCCAGCAATCCCGACCGGAACAGGCACTCCAGCGCGCTGTCCTCCGGTTCGCTCCTGGTCCGCTCGCCGTGCCGGGAACGCATCGTGGGCAGGTGCATCTGGTGATAGAAGAACCGGAACGCGTCCTCATCGGTGGCCACCTCTAGCGCCCAGTCACGTTCCTTGCGGCGCGCGGAGAACCACTGCCGCTCCCGCCGGGAAATCGCCCCGCGCCACTGCTCCGGGCCACCGGACAGGTCGACCACGAAGTGCATGCGGAACGGCAGCACCAGCGCGCTGCGCAACGGCAGCGCGGTCACCTGCGCGGCACTGCACCCGACCGCGACCAGGTCGGCCGCTGGCCACGCGCCGCCGAATAGGTCGGCGCGGTGCACTCTGGCCCGCTCGGTCACGGTGGTCACCGCGCCGACCGCCTCTCGGCGCGCCTCCAGGGTCTGCAGCACCTTGCCCAAGCCGTGCGGCACCCCGGCGTAGCCGAGACTTGGTGCGTCCGGACCGGCCGCGGACACCGCCGAGACGAAGGGCAGCAGCTGGGAATTGATCGTCCCACGGACACCGAGCACCGTCGGGTGTCCGCTCTGGTGCCACGCGTAGCGCGCCCGCAGCGCCATCCCTGGAGCGTTCATGTCACTGCCTCCATCTGCGCTCGGGTCCGCACTGCCCATCGGCTGGCCGGCACCGTCGGCAGCGAGCCGACCAGGAATATCGTCGCCAGCGCCAGCCAGCCCAGCACGCCCCAGCCGACCACCAACGTGGTCATCAGCACCGGCGCGAAGCTGAGCGCGGTCGCTGGTCCGGCGGCGAAAGTGCTCTGGTACTCGCCGTGCGCGTCGCCGGACGTCAGCCCGACCGACAGGCCCCACGCGCTCGCGAAGTACAGCAGTTCGCCGAGGGTGAGCACGGCGGCCGCGAGCAGCAGCAGCGCGACCACCATCGAGCCGCCGCGGTGGTAGGTGAGCGCGAACAGCAGACAGGCTGCCGCGAGCGCCGCGCCGCTGTATACCGCTAGCCGGGCAGCCGACGCGACCTTCTCGGCCATCCGGCTCACCCGGTTCTGGAAGCACACGATCGCCACCGCGTTGCCCGCGACGATCATCCCGATCGTCCAGAGCGGAGCGTGCGTGTGCGCGCTGATCCACAGCGGCAGCCCGGTGCCCAGCACCCCCCAATTCAGCGCGAGCACCGCGCTGAGCAGGGTGATGACCAGGAACGGCCGGTCCCGTAGCACCCGCATGCTGCGCTTGATCCCTTGGTCGGCCAGCGAGGGCACGTGGGCGACGCGCAGCGTCAGAACGGCCGCAGCAAGGTTTGCCGCGCTGTAGAGCACCACCAGCGCCACGTACGCCGCTCGGTTGTCCAGAGCCAGCACCAGCGCGCCGAGCGCCGATCCGACGGTCAGCCCGATGTTAAAGATCACCCGGTTGGTGGAGATGGAGTGTAGCCGGTCCGGCCCGGCGGCCAGGCCGGCGATCACCGCGACCCGGATGCCGGGCGTGACCCGCTGCGCTGTCACTGCGACCATGGACACCACGAGGAACAGCCAGAACCCGGAGACCATCAGATAGCAGAGGATGGCCAGGCCTTGGATCAGGCCAAGGCAAACCAGCACTTCCCTGCTGCCGATCCGGTCGGCCAGGTAGCCCAGCGGACTGCCGGACACCAGCGCAAACAGCCCGGCCACAGTAACTCCGGCGCCGAACTCGGTGGGGGACAGCCCGACCGACCGGGTAAAAAAGATTGCCCAGCAGGTGAACCAGGCTCCGCTCCCCACGGCCAGCACCAGCGTGGCCAGGTGCACCTCGGCCAGCGGGCCGGACGGCAGGCGCAGACGCCGGGTCATGACGTGCTGAGCGTCACACCGGTACCGGCCGCCTGGCGGGTGACGCGCAGCAGGTCATCGAGGCCGGTGACCGCCGTGCGCCGGTCGGGCGGGATGGGAGTGAAGTCACCGGTGTGGTAGCTGCCGGAGCCGTGAACAAGGATGTCCTTCTCGTCCAGCAGATCACGGTCGATCGCGTTGAGGAGACCGGTGAACGCCATCACCAGCGACCACTCTCGCAGTTCCCACGGATCGGCTGGCAGGTGCACGCCACCCGGACCGAGCAGCTCGCGCAGCATCGGGTACCGCTGGAGCACCTCATGCCGGGACACCACGATGCCGCCGCCGCCCTGCTGCTGGATGATGGCGTTCATCTTGGCCGAGGTCACCGGCCGTCGGGTGTAGAAGGTGGGGTCAAGGATCTCGTCCGGGTCAAAGGTGACGGCCGGGAACCGCGGGTTCTCGTCCTGCCGGTACAACCCGGTGGCCTCGTCCAGCCGGTAGGCAGGTGGGTTGCTCTGGGAGGCCGACTCGGAGTACAGGCTGAGCACCATGTCGGCGGTGTTCAGGTGCTGGACCAGAAGGTAATGCGCGGTCGGCTTGCCGCCCCGTTGCGAGGCCAGCCGACGAGCGCCGAGGTCATGACCGAGCAGCCCGTACGCGCTCGACACCGCGTGCACGTGCAGACGACCGTCAGCCTTGGGCAGAAACTCATCCTCGGCGCAAGCCCGGATCACGTCGGCTACCAGATAGTTGCCAATTTCCAGCGTGTACCACAGATGGACACCGTAATCAGCACGGATAGCCGCGCCGTGCTGGTCCACCAGCGATTGGGCCAGCATCTTGACGTCCGCCCGATCCGCACCGTCAAAAGTGACGGCTGGGTTACGCAATCGCAGGGCCTCATCCGTTGACAGCGGCGAGTCCCACAACGTGTGCGCGGACGTGCCCGGCACGACCACCACGATGCCGAGTTGCTCGGGCGTGGCCAGGCCGGTCTCGTAGGCGCGAAGGACGGCGTCACGCAACGCGGTGACCTTGTTACCCGAGGATGGCGACACCAACAGGACGGGCTCGCCGGTGCGCCGGATAAATTCGACTGCGCGGGCCACGATCACCAGCGACGGGCCGGTCTTCGTGGTTTTCGTTCGCGGGTTGCGCATCAGATCGAGCATCCGCAGTCGCCGCCCCCGGTAGGTACCGAGATCGACTACGGCTAGCTCACAGGCCGAGAAGAACCGGCTCAGCCGCTCGTCGGTCGGCGGCAGCGCGAATCCTGGTGAGAACCCCGTGCTCGGCGCCGAGTCCGCGCCGAGCACGTCGAGTGCGCCACGCACCTCGTCGGCGTACCGCAGCAGGGCGTTTTTGATCAGGACCGGTTCGAGCGCTGTCAGTCCACTAGCCATAGCGAATCCCCTTTGTTGATGTAGACACGTGCGGCCCGGGCGCTGCGGTGGTGGCGACCAAATCGCCGCGCGTTGTATCGAGCTCGGACAGCGCCTCGGCCGGATCGCAGCCCTCGAGCAGCACGCGATTGCGGGGGTCGACAAAGACCACCTTCGGCACCAGATCGTGCGCCTCCTCGTCGCGGACGGAGGCGTAACTTATGATGATCACCAGATCTCCGGGGGAGATCAGTCGGGCCGCCGCGCCGTTGATCCCGATCACGCCGCTATTCACCGGGCCGGCGATGACATAGGTCGTGAGCCGGGCTCCGTTATTGATGTCCACGACATCGACTTGTTCGCCCGGTAGCAGATCGGCGCGTTCCATCAATTCGGCGCTGATGGTCAGCGAGCCGACATAGTGCAGGTCGGCTTGGGTAACCGTAGCGCGATGGATTTTCGATTTCAGCATTGTGCGATACACAACAGCCTCCAGGCCGGCAGGTCTTGGCAGATGCTCGAAGCGCTCGGGCCAACTGGATGCCGTATTCCCGCATCCAGATGTCGATTTCAGACAGCGGCAACAATAGGTGCGCCGCGTTCAGCCAGGTCGTGGCCGGGACGTCAGCGGAGTCCCAGACAGCGAACGCGAATATCCCGTTCAGCCGCTCGACGCAGGCCGCGCCCCACTGCCGGTAGGCCTGCAGGACGACCTCCGTGTCCGATCGTGTGCGGAATACGCATCCGAGGCCGACCAGCTCCGTGCGTAGCTCCTGAAAGTTGTAGACCTCGCCGCTGTACACAAGCACGACCGGGCCGGCGGGGTCGTCCTCGTCGGCCAGCATGGGCTGCCGACCGCCCTCGATGTCGATGACGGCAAGCCGACGGTGCCCGAGCGCGGCGTGCACGGACAGCCACCTGCTCTCGTCGTCCGGACCCCGCCGGCGCATCGTCTCAACCATTTCGAGCATGAGCGGCCGGTGCGCACGCAGATCCCGGTCGAAATCAAGCCATCCCACGATTCCGCACATACCCCGGTACCCCGTTTCATCTGGCCCTTGACTTCGTCGTGAATCCGATTAATCTGCAAACTCGGTGCAGTACTTCGGAGGACTGGTCCTGGCGGTGACACTGCGGAGATCATCGGGCTGATGCAGGC
>JBEKKH010000098.1:0-16591 GCA_050010815.1 Streptosporangiaceae bacterium
CACCGCGACCCTGAACGCCGGCGGCGATGCCAGCGTCACCTCGCTGTCCTGCCCGGTCGCCGGTGCCTGCGTGGCGGCGGGGACCTACAAGCCCAAGGCGGGTCCTGACCAGATCTTCGTGGTCAACGAGAGCGCCGGCCGGTGGAAACGAGCGGTCCAGTTGCCTGGTTCGGGGAAGCTGGTCACCCACAACGGCAGCATCGTAGGCGAGGTATCCTGCGCCTCGGCCACCACCTGCGAGGTCGGCGGCACGCTGCAGACGGGGGCGTCAAGCACCCGGGGGGTTCTCGCGGGCCAGACCAGCGGCCGGTGGGGCAAGCTGTCCGTAGTGCCCGCCGGGATAGGGTCCACGATCACCGCGCTGTCCTGCCCGGCCCCTGGCTACTGCGCCGCTGGCGGCCAGCAAATCAATTCGTCCTCGGCGTCCTTCCCGGCTAGCACGATCGTCATCGACGAGGCCGCCGGACGCTGGGGCAAGACGGTCTCGCTGGCCGGCGGCTACATCGGCGCGGCGGACACCGAGTCCGTCTACGCCGTCTCCTGCGCCGCACCGCGCAGCTGCGGCGCGGGCGGCAGCCTAGGCGGCGGCAAGGGCCGGCCGTACGCAGTCGTCGCCAACGAGACGCCGGTGAAGTAAGGCACCTGATAGCGCGTGCCTATGGCACGACAGGCAGTAACGCTTTCTCAATTCCCGGCCGCACCGGGTGGACTAGCTGATGAGCAATGCAATACCTGGCGAGTCGCCGGAAGGATGCATGCAATGAGCCAGATCAGGGACATCCGCGCCGCGGTCCTGGACGATCTCACCTTCGACCCGGACCTCGACGCATCGGGCATCACCGTCGAAGACAGGAACGGGGACGTGGTGCTCGCCGGGAGCGTGCCGAGCTACCCGCAGTACATCGAGGCCGCCGCGGTGGCGAGGCGTGTCGCCGGTGTCAAGGGCGTGCACAACCACCTGGAGGTCGCGCTGCCACCGGGCGACCACCGTGATGACTCCGTCCTCACCGCCACGGCGAACGACGCGCTCACCCTGGCCCACACCGCGGCGGTAGGGGTCAGGGCGACCGCGAAAAACAGCGACGTCACCTTGGCCGGTGCCGTGCGCTGCGCCGCGGAACGGGCCGCGGCGGAAGCAATGATTGCCGGCCTTACCGGTGTCCGCAGCATTACGAACGACATCCAGATTCGTGACGACGCTGGCCCACTGCGCCCAGCTGGCGAGCCGATGGAGCAGGCGTGAGACCGGATCCGTTGGGTTCCAGCCGACAGTTCGGTGCAATTATCTGCTTTCCGGAGTGAAGGCGGCCAGCGTCACGTGACCGGCGTGCCAGACGGCACGGTCGCGGACTTTGCCGTGCCGCCGGCGCCCCGGCGAACCCGGAGCCGGATGTAGGCGATCGCGCCGGGGATGAGCGGGAGCCAGTAGTTGACGATCCGGTAACCGAGTACGGCCAGCACCGCCGGGGCGCGCGGCGCGCCGAAGCCGACGGTGACGGCCACCAGCGTGACCTCGATGACGCCCAGCCCGCCGGGGGTCAGCGGGATCGCGCTGGCGATGTTCGCCGCCGCGTAGGCGACCGTGAGCGGGCCGAAGCCGGGCTGATACCGCAGCGCGAGGAATACCAGATCGAGCGAGAGCAGGTCGAAGAGCAGATCACCCGAGGCGAACCCGAAGCTGATCGCGAAGGCGCGCCCGGTCAGCGCGGTCCGGGCCAGCGACGCGAGCCGGCTGCTGGTCTGGCCCACCTTGCCGGGGTCGATGCCCGGCCGGACGTGCCGGGCCACGCGCGCGGCCCAGCGTCCCGCCCGCCCGGCGACGGCGGGATGGGCGCCGATGGCGAGCACCGCGGCCAGCGCTCCCACGACACAGAAGAGCGCGACGCCCGCGATCACGAGGTACTGGTGGGACACGTGCCGGCCGGCCGTGGCCGCGAACCCGGTCCCGAACAGGGCGATCAGCGCGATCGTGGACGTCAGGCTGGTCAGCGCGATGGCTTCGCCGGTCGTGGCGGCGGCGATGCCGTCGGCCTCGAGGGCGCTCGCGTTCACCAGGGTGCCGGTGGCCGAGCCGAACGGGGTGAGGTGGCTGACGAAGAAGGTGGCCATGATGACGTCCGCCGCCAGCCGGAACCGGATCCGCGCCCCGAACGCGGCCAGCACCCGCCGGTAAAGCTGGGCGTAACAGCCGAGCGAGACCGCCTGCGCCACCACCGCCGCGACGAGGAAGGCCGGGCGGGCGTGTCGCAGGCCCGCCGCGTCGCGGGTCAGCCCGCCCAGCCGCGGCAGCACGCCGAAGACACCCGCAGCCAGGGCCACGAGCAGCATGCCGTGCACGATCCAGCGCACGGCCGGGCGCCGCCGGCCCCCCTGTCGCGGCGGCGCCCGGTCCGCACCCGCGTCCGGCGGGCCGTCCGCGCTGTGCTGAGCCGTCATTGCGACCGCCGGTTCCTTTTCTCGTGATGAAGGCTTGCGCTATTGCGGCCGTGCGCTGGCGTGCCACAGTTCGCGGGTGATGACCTGCAGGGCGCCCGCGGCCGGGATGGCCAGCAGGGCCCCTACGAAACTGCCGAAGAAGCCGCCCACCCAGTCGCCGATCGAGGTCCCGACCAGGAGTGAGAGCAGGACGAGCAGCGGGTTGACGTTGGCCGTGCGGCTCATGACCACGGGGTTCAGCACGTGGTTTTCGACCTCCTGGTAGACGAGGAACGCGGCCGCGGTGACGATGCCCGCGGTGAGCGAGTGGCCGAGGGCGAACAGGACCGTGGGGATGCCGGCCAGCGCGCCGCCGATCATGGGCAGGAAATCGACCAGGGCGACCCACAGTGCCCACAGCAGCGGGAACGGGACCCCGAGGAGGGTGAGCGTGACGAAGACGACCACGCCGGCGATCAGCGACGTCAGGAGGTTGCCCAGCGCGTAGCCGGTCGCCGACTGGCTGATCTCGCGCGCCACCCGCGTGTAGTACGCCGCCCGCTCCGGCGCCATCAGCTGCAGCAGCCCCTGGCGCAGCTTGGGGCCCTCGAGCAGGAACAGCACGATCAAGGCGAAGATGGTCGCCAGCGTGGCCAGCAAGGACGCCGCGCCCTTCCCGGCGGTCAAGGCCGGCTTGGCCAGGGTCGTCCCGAGACTCTGCAGCTTAGGCGCGTTGCGGTTGACCCAGGCCTGCAGGTGAAAGCGGGTGACCAGGCCGCCGATCCAGCCGCGGCCGTGCTCGGCCGCCTGCACGTAGGACGGCAGTCGCTGCGAGAAATGGGTCACGCCGTGCGCCAGCGGGTAGCCGAACGCCGCCAGCAGACCGGCGAAGACGACTACCGTCCAGGTGGCAACAATGGCCACGGCCCAGCCCCGGCGCCGGATTCCCCACCGCTGCAGGGCCACCACCAGGGGATTCAGGATCAGGCAGACAAAGCCGGCGACCGCGATCATCAACAGGACATCGCGGATCCGGTAGGCGAGCTTGGCCGCGAGATACACCAGGACCACGACCGCGACGGTCACCAGAATCGTGGCCAGCGGTACGTTGCGCTGGGCCGCGGCGTCCCGCAGGCGTCGGTGCCGGACCGGCACGTTGTTCGCGGCTTCGGCCGGCGCAGGCCCGGTTTCGGCCGGCGCAGGCCCGGTTTCGGTCGGCGCAGGCCGGCCTGATCCGGCGCTCATGGATATTCGCTTTCTGCGACGAGGGGCCTGAACCGGCCGCTCAGGCGGCGTGGTGCAGTTCCGACAGCGACTTCACGTCGCCGCCCAGGTGGCGGACACCGATGCCGACCGTGATCTGCGAGAACCCGTAGATCAGGGCGTACAGGCCGAACAGCAGGGCCAGGGTGACCGCGCCCACGCCGGGACGGGCGAACAGCAGCAGGCCGAACGCGACGGACACCAGTCCGGCCAGGACGAACATGGCACGCGTTCCCGCGGTCTCCCCGCGTTGGAAACCGGCGAGGAACTCGGCCACGCCGCCGACAAGCGCCCAGGCCGCCACGACTATGACCAGGACGAACGCGGTGGGCGCGGGCCAGGCCAGGGCGAACACCCCGGCCGCTAGGTCGATCAGCCCGAGCAGCAGGTGGCCGAAGACCGGCCCGGCACCCCGGCTGCTGAAGGCCCGTGCGCCTTGCAGTCCCGCGTCCATGAACGCGTAGACCGCGAACAAGATGACCAGCGCGAGAATCGTGACACCCGGCCAGGCGATGGCGAAGATCCCGGCGATGACGGCGAGGATGCCGAGCAAGATCAACGATGTTGATGACGACTTGAACATGACAGGCATTCCTTCCGCTTGCCTCAGCCGCACCACGTCATCCGGGAAGTCCGTGGTACGTATCCCCGTCCAGCAGACCCTGTGGCCGGGGATTCACGCCAATATCTGCCGCCTATAGCGGCATAGCCGCGGGCTACGGCAATGAACTCCCCTGACCGTCAGGGCTGGGCAGCGGCAACCCAGCGGCGTACGATTCCCCCGATGGATAGGTCGAGCGCACCTGTTGTGCAGAGCGCATCGGACGTTTCCAGTTCACTCACGCCCCGCACCGCGGAGATGTCCGCCGATATCTATGACCTGATCGTCCGGGAGATCCCGCAGCTGCACGACGACAAGCGGGTCCTGACGCTGCTGGAAGCCAGTGTCGGGGAAAACGTGGCTACCCTCCTGCACGTCATCCAGCACGGCATCGAGCTGGAGAACGTGCGCGCCCCGGCGGCGGCGGAGGAATACGCCCGCCGGCTGGCACAACGCGGCGTGCCCGCATCGGCGCTGCTGCGCGCCTACCGCATCGGGTCGGCCAGGTTCCAGGACTGGTTCCTCGAAGAGCTCGGGCGCAGCACCGATAATGCGTCGATCGTCAGCGCGGCCGCCCTGCGCATCGCCGACATCACCTCGGCGTACATCGACAAGGTGTCAGAGGAGCTGCTGTCCTTTTACGAAGCCGAGAAGGAAGGCTGGCTGCGTAACCGCAGCGTGGCCCGGGCGGCCAGGGTCCAGGCGCTCCTGCGGGGCGAGCGGGTCGACGTGGTTTCCTCCGAGGCGATCCTGGGATACCGGCTCAGGCAACACCACGTTGGCGTGGTGTGCTGGAGTGACAGGGCAACGTCGGGCGGTGACGCTCTGCGTGGGCTGGAGCAGGCGACTGCGGAGCTGGCCCGCCAGGCGGGTCTTGAGGGCAAACCGATCTTCCTGCCGCAAGACGAATCCAGCGCGTGGGCCTGGCTCCCGCTCGGCCCCAAAGACGCCTTCCCCGGCGTGTGCGCCGTCGGAGCAGAATCCGGAACCAGGTTCGCCCTCGGCTCGGCTGGTTCCGGCGTCTCCGGCTTCCGCCGTACTCACCAACAGGCACTGGGCGCACAGGCCGTCGCGCTGGCGGCAGGCGGTTCGGGACAGCCCTTGACCAGCTTCGCTGATGTCGCGCCGCTGGCCCTGATGTCGGGCTCGACCGAGCTCATCCGGGCCTGGGTTATCGAGACCCTCGGCTCGCTCGCGGACGACGACGGCCACCACGCCATGCTGCGCGATACGCTCCGTGTCTTCCTGCAAGAGAACGGCAGCTTCGTGGCCACCGGCGAACGACTGATACTGCACAAGAACACCGTCAGGTACCGGATAGGCAAGGCCGAGGAGAGCCTGGGCCGTCCCGTCGGCGAGAACCGCCTGCACGTTGAACTGGCCTTGCTCGCCGCCCAGTGGCTAGGCGCGGCGGTCCTGCGCCACGTCTAGGTCAGGGCGCGGACCCGCTTCATCACGGCCTCGGGATCAGCCTGCGCGGGGACCGGCACGAGTACGAGTTCGGCGTCCGGGGCCGGATTGTCACCGTCCCAGAAGCCGTCCCCCGCCACGACTCCCCACCGGCCCGTGGCGGCATCGGCCGCGGCCGGCCCGAGCCACGCCGTGACGCCCGGGATGCTCCCGTGCGGCCACGCCGTGGCGGCGTCGGTGCGGATCAGCACCGGCCACCCGTAGTGATCAGCGACGTTGAGCACGGACCGGTACGCCTCCGGGTGGATCAGCCGGCTCCCGCGGGCTGACCCCTCGTCCAGGAGCAGCCCGTCCACCCCCAGGCGGCCGAACGTCCGCAGCATGTCGGCGACATACATCGCGGCCGTCTCGGCCCGGTCGGCGGCAACCGGTCCCGGATCCGATCCCGCCTGCTCGGCCGCCGCGCCGAGCCAGCGGCCGGGCGTCGGCACGGCCAGGACCAAGGGGACGCCGCCGGCCGTGGCGGCCAGGGCCCGGACACCCTCGGCCGCGGCGCCGCGGGCCTGCTCATCAGCGAGCAGCGTGCGCAACGCATAGCCGGGCCTGGTCCGCGCGGCCAACGCGGCCCGCAGCTGCCCATCGCCGGCCGCTCGCTGCGCGAACGCCTCCCCGACGTCGGCCAGGATCACGTCCGAGCGGAACATGCCCTGCAGCTTGGCGACGAACGAGGCGAGTTCGGCCGGGGAGTCCCACGGCACCGCCGCGCCGGCCAGCAGCTTGGCCCGGCCGTAGTCCGCGGCATCGAACCAGATCGCGCGCTCCCGCCCGGACGGCGGCGCGGCCAGGCTCGCCAGCAGGCGGCTCACCGGCCTTCCCGTTCCTGCAGCTGGGCCTCCAGCTGGGCGATCCGTGCTTGCTGGGCCGCCAGCGCGACGACGTTCGGGTCGGGCAGGAAGATCTGCGGCAGCTGGTCCATCGGCGCGGCCACCCGCACCGGCCCGGAGGTGGCCCAGGCGGTGGCGTGGATGACGCTGTTGTCGTCGCCCCACGAGCCGTAGTAGGACAGGTGCGCGGGCGGCTCCTCGGTCACCCACTGACTGACGAACTCCTGGTAGGGCCGGCCTCGCCCGAGGCGGGCCTGGCGCTCGGCATCCCGCGCGGCTCGCGTTGCCTCGGCGTCCACGGCGAGCGTGTCCGGATCGTAGACGACGAAATAGATCTCGCGGGCCGTCTCACCCGACAGGTAACCGGCCTCAACGTCCGCCACCACCGCAGCTGGGTCACGCTCCAGCACGTCGCCGTACCCGCCACCGCTGCCCTGGCAGATCATGTAGACCTCGCCCTCTTCGGCGAGTTCGAAGGGCATGCCCATGTGGTGAGTGGAGTACCTGGCATCGGGGAACGGCTGGCTATTCATCAGCGTCTCGTAGTCGGACGACCAGGTCTGCGGCGCATCGTGCAGCTGCTTGAAGACGTTGACGCCCTTGATCTTGGACAGCGGATAGGTGGGGCACCCGTAGCCGCCGAACAGGCCGGGGACCGCGGGGAACTTAGAGCCGCTGGATACCGTCGCGAATCCCCACAGCGGAGTGCCGCGCGCCGCGACCGCGATCTCGTAGCCCATGCCGCCGCGGTGCTTGCCGAAGCCCTGGTTATCGCGCTTGATCTTCTTGGAAATCAGCTGGAGGAACGGGACGTCGTCCTCGATAATCTCCTGCTCGCCAAGGTCGGCCATGGCCGCGAAGAACGGCGCCATGGAGTGCTCGCCGTCACGGTGCGCGCGGGCGCCGCCGCCCATGCCGTTCAGGTCGGCGCAGACGTTGCCGACGAACTCGCCGTGCTGGGTGACGCCGCCGAACAGGAAGGTGTTGATCTGGTTGAACCACGGCGCGATCACCGACCCGTACTTCTCGGGGCAGGAGAACTGCACCTTAGCGAACAGCGACTGCACCACCCCGAACGTCTTGAAGGCGCCCTGCAGGCTCTGCCCCAGCGGCGCGTCCAGGCCCGGGTTGACGCAGCTGCCCTCGTCGGTCAGGACTTCCATCGGGTTCATCACGCTGATCCCCCGGGGCAGATCCGGCCAGAAGAACCCGAGCAGCGCCTGGCCCAGGCCGCATTTGGCGGTGCCCAGGGTGGCGTTGAAGGCGCGGTTGAGGAACTGCGGGGCCGCGCCTCGCCAGTCGATGGTCATCTCGTCGCCCCGGACCGTGATCGCGCACGGATACTTCAGCAGCACGTTCTCGCGCAGGGTGGAATCGGAGAAGAAGTTGACCCGGAACGTGCCGTCGGGCAGCGCCAAGATACGCCGCCGCGCCTCGGCCTCTATGTTCTCCAGCGACTTGCGCAGCGAGGCGATGAACGCTTCTCGGCCGACCTCGTCGATCAGGGCGGTCAGCCGGTCCTTGATCCGCAGCGCGGAGTACAGCTTGACCTTGAGGTCCTGGTACTGCAGCTTCGGCTCGCGGACGGAGTTCTGCAGGAACGTCAGCAGGTCGCGCCGGATCACGCCGCGTTCGACGATCTTGAACGGGCTCATCCGGAGACCGTCGTCGTAGGCGGATTCGGAGCTGGACGGCATCCCGCCGGGTTCCTTGGCACCGTTCTCGCCCTCGTGGATGATCGTCGCCACCCACGCGATCAGCTCGCCGGAGTAGAAGACCGGCAGGATCATGCTCTGGTCGGTGTTGTGGATATTGCCGTACCTGGCGTCGTTATGGATGAAGGCGTCGCCGTCGTGAACGCCGACGGTCGGGTCGTTGGCCCAGTACTTGTTGATGAAACGGACCGGGTAGTGCAGCACCGAGGCGAAGGCCAGTACCCCGCCGGTGCTGATGTGGATCAGGTCGCCGGACGCCGAGTACACCGCGCTGGTCAGGTCACCCCATTTCGCACCGGGCGCGGCGCCGGTCTGCTCCATCATCTCGAACGCCTCGTCCAGCCCGGCCACGATCCGTTTGCGGACGCGGTCCAGGTCGTTGGCGTCGACCGGGCCGGATAGCAGCCGGTCCTCCTCCGCGGTCCTCGGCGCCATCCGGTGGTCGTTCATGATCTCCGGATCGGGTGCCAGGAACAGCGTTGTCTCGGCGAGGAACCGGTCAACCCACTCCTGATCGCTGAACTCCTGCAGGTTCTGGTCAGTCATTGCGCATCATCCTCGAGCTCAGTTCGCAGGAACCAGATCGCGCCGTGCGCACCGGTCTCGATGCGCCAGCCGGGTTCGACTAGGTAGCTGGTGGCGGGCGTGGTGACGATGGCCGGGCCGCGCACGACCAGGCCGGGCTCAAGCGCGCTCTCGTCGTAGACGTCCGTGTCCACGTATCCGGTCATCCCGGCGAAGGCGCAGCGACGCGATCCCTGCGGGATGGCAGCAGTGGTGCGGCCCAGTGGCGTGGCGTCGAACTCGACGGTCTCGCCCTCGACGTAGGACGCGACGCGGATCGTGGTGACCCGGATGCCGGCTTCCGGGGACTGGCTGCCCTGGCCGAACCGCCGGCCGTAGTCCTCGGCGAACAGGCGCATCAGGTCGACCACGTCGCGGACGCTCTCCAGCCGTGGCTTCCTGGCCACGACGGCCATCGTGACCAGCTGGTTGCCGTAGCGCATGTCCAGTTCGAGCCGGTGGCGGACCGCGCTTTCCGGCAGTCCCTGGCGGCGCAGGTCGGCGCGGCCTTTGTCTTCGAGTTCGGCGACGATACCGTTGAACCGCGGGAAATCGGTGAACATCGCCTTGGTCGTCGCGTCGAACAGGACCACCGGGACCGACCGTTCGTGGATGTGCAGCTGGGGCATGTTGCCGGCGCCGAGAGCGGAGAAAACCGAGCTGTACGGGGGAGCGAGCACCTTGTCGATCCCGAGGTGGCGGGCGATCCCGCAGCAGTGCAGCGGGCCGTTACCGCCGTAGGCCAGCATGGTGAACTCCTCCGGCAGGTAGCCGCGGATGCGCAGCTCCTTGGCCATCCCGTTGGCCATCTGCTCGTCGACCTCGGCCCTGATCAGCCTGGCCACCTCGACCGGCTCGGCGTCGATCCAGTCGCCGAACTCCTCCTCGACCGCGAACTCGGCCCTCGCGCGGTTGAGCTTGATCTGGCCGCCGGCGTAGCGCTCCGGGGTCAGGTAGCCGAGCAGGAGGTCGGAGTCGGTGACGGTGGGCAGCAGGCCGCCGCGGTCGTAGCACGCGGGCCCGGGGTCGGAGCCAGCGCTGCGCGGGCCCACCGAGACGGACTGGTGCAGCCGGTTGTAGCTGGCGATCGATCCGCCGCCCGCGCCGAGCGTGACCAGGTGGATCATCGGCACGCTGACCAGCCAGCGGCCGATGACCGGCATGAAGTCGTAGTGCTTCACCCCGTCCGCCGGGACCAGGCCGATGTCGAAGCTGGTGCCGCCCATGTCGGTCGCCACCACGTTCCCTAGCGCCGCCTGGGCGGCCAGGTGCTCGCTGGCCGAGATGCCGGCCACCGGCCCTGAGTGGATGGTCTGCAGTGCGTCGGTCGAGTTCAGCTGGGCCATCCCGCCGGAGTTGTGGATGACCAGCATGGGCCGGGCGTAGCCGTGCTCGCGCAGGTTCTGCTCAAGCTCCGACAGCGCGTGGTACATGGTGGCGTGCAGGAAGCCGTCGACGATCGCCGAGGTAGCGCGCACGTACTCGCCCTTACGCCCGGACAGCTGATGGCTGAGCAGCATCGGGATCGCCCCGAGCTGGTGGGCCGGGTACTCGGACAGGAAGATCTCCTGGACGGCGAGTTCGTGCACCGGGTTCTCGACCGCGTTGGTGAGGCAGACCACCAGCGCCTCGGCACCGGCGTCGACGAGTTCCCGCAGGGCCCGTCTGACGTCCTGGCGGTCAAGCTCGAGCAGGACGGTGCCGCGGAAGTCGAGGCGCTCGCCGACCGAGCGGATCAGCGTCTGCGGCACCAGCGGGTCCGGCCGGGTACCGCTGGACATGTCGTTCCTGGCCAGCTCGTCCAGTCCCTCGCCGTAGCCGCGGCCGCGCGACAGCGGGATCGTGGCCTCGAACCCGGCGGTGACGATGGCCCCCACCTGCGGACCCCGGCGCTCGATCAGCGCGTTCGTACCCAAGGTGGTCGCGTAGCGGACCGAGTCGACCTCGGCCAGCACGCCGTCGCGCCGCAGGCCCAGGGTCAGGCAGGCCTGGTCGAGCGCCTCGTTGAAACCCTGGGCCAGGTTGTGGTGGGTGGTGAGCGCCTTGGCCTGAAGGTAGCGGCCGTCCCATGCGACGAAGCAGTCGGTAAAGGTGCCGCCGATGTCGACGGATATCCGCTTCATGCCGGGTTCCTCCCGTCGGCTCCGTCCACGCGCAGCGGCTCGGCGGTGACGTCCCGGCCGAGCGGGATCACCGTGTCGGCTGGTCGCGCGGCCCACTGCGCCTTGAGCGCGTCGACGTCGATCTGCATGTCGTACGTCGGCGGATGGCCGGGCGGCAGGTATTCGGCCTCGATCTGGGTTCCGCAGCCCGGGCAGTAGAATTCCAGGATGCGGCACCAGGCCGGGTCGGGAGCGAAGGTGAACTCGTACCGGGCCGGGTCGATCAGCGGCCGGTGGATCTCGCGCGGGTCCCGGTCATAGACGAGCGTCCCTTCCTTGTAGTTCCGGCGGGCCGACCCGAAGTCGTGACCGCAGCGCCGGCACACCCAGCGTTCGGTCCCCAGGTCGATCTCGAGGTACTCGGTCATCGGGATGCGCATCACGGTGCTCACTTACTGGCCCCTGTCGGTCAGGCGCAGATCGCCCGCGGCGGTGGTGGCGAACTGCCATCCCGCGGGGACCCGCATGGTGAAGAACGGACCTTCTATCACGGCCGGCCCCGGCGCCCCCGCCCCCGGCGGCTGGCTCAGCAGGGCGTACACCGGTACCTCCACATGGCCGCCGTGGCCGTCCCGCAGCGTCCGCGTCCCGTCCGCGCTGGCTGGCGACGCCACCATGTCGCCAGCCAGGCCGAGCGTGACGTGAGGGAGCGGCGAGAGCAGCGCAAGCTCCAGGGACGCGCGGTCGCTGTGCCTCAGGTGCGCCGCAGCGTCCTGCGGGTCGGCCAGGTTGATGACGGACTCGGTGTCGCCGCGCTCGACGGTGAGCCTGAACCGGGCGGTGCACTCGCGCGGGTCGACGCCCTCGGCGTACAGGTCCCGCGCGCCCGCCGCCAGCAGCCGTTCGGCGACCGCGCTGATCGTGGCGGGATCCGCGTCAGGCAGGGGCTGCTCGTACCGCTGGGACAGGTCAGAGAACCCGATGCCGAACGCGCTGAACACCGCGGCGGTGCGCGGGATGAGCACCTGCCGCGCACCGGCCTTCCTGGCGGCGCCGCACACGGTCATCGGCCCGCCGCCGCCGAACGCGGCCACCACGGTGCCGGAGTCCACGGCGGTGGTGTCGAGCAGGGCCCGCGCGATCGCCGCGACGTGGGCGTCCTCCAGCTGCCGCAGCGCCTCGTCGAGGGTGATTCCCAGCGGCTCGGCGATCTTGGTCTCGATCGCCTTCGCGCTGCGGTCCGGGTGCAGCACCATGGCGCCACCCAGATAGGTCGCCGGGTCGAGCAGCCCGGTCAGCAGCAGGACATCGGTGAGGGTGGCTTCGTCGCCGCCCAGCCCGAAGCAGGCCGGACCAGGTGCGGCCCCCACACTTTCCGGGCCGACCTGGATCTGGCCGTCGACGACGCGGAATATCGAGCTGCCGCCGACGCCGTAGCTGGTGATGGCGGCGAGCTCCAGGGAGCTTGGCGCGTCGTCGATCATGCCGCGCCGGTCGACGCGGATGGCACCGTCGGTGACGACCCCGATGTCGGTGGTGGTGCCCCCGACGTCAACCATCACCAGATGGCGCAGGCCGTAATGGCTGGCCAGCGCCCGGGTGCCCTCCAGGCCGCCGCGCGGGCCCGAGCTGTAGGTCTTGAGCGCCGCGGACTTCGAAACCCGCGACGACCCGCCGTCGTTGCGGAAGATCCGCAGCGGCTGGCGGGCCCGGGCGTCGCGGAGCCGCCGGTCGGCGTTGAACAGGAACAGCTCCATCGCCGGGTGCAGGAACGCGTTGAGCAGGCTCGACCAGGTGCGGCGGATGTCGTCGGAGTCGGCGACGAGTTCCCAGGAAAACAGCAGCGGCACCGCCCCGAGCAGGTGCCGCGGGTACAGCTTCAGGAGCAGGCGCTTGATGCGGGCCTCGGCGTCCGCGCCGTCCATGCCGCTGATCGCGACGACCAGGCGCCGGGCGCCCCGGGCCGACAGGTCGTTGACCCTGGTGACGAGCTCCTGGCTCAGGGCATCGTCGTCCTGCTCCAGGCTGATCACCGCCCACCGGTCGCCGACCAGCGCGGCGAGCAGGTCCTCCTGGGCCCGGGTCGCGGCCAGGCCTGCGGCCACCGCAGGGTCGGCCAGCAGCAGGCCCAGGCGCGGCCCGGCCCGCTGCACGAGCGCGTTGGTTCCCTGCGTGGTGGAGTACCTGATGTAGTCCGTGGACTGCAGCAGTGCCGCCAGCTGGGGCTCCCCGTAGACCAGCTCCGAGACCCTGGTAAGGCCGTCGAACAGGCACCGGCTCAGGTCGTAGGGGGTGGTCAGGGTCTTGGTATAACGCACGCCGCCGT
The DNA here is from genome assembly GCA_050010815.1 of Streptosporangiaceae bacterium. Taxonomy (GTDB): domain Bacteria; phylum Actinomycetota; class Actinomycetes; order Streptosporangiales; family Streptosporangiaceae; genus Palsa-504. The sequence goes on from JBEKKH010000098.1 coordinate 13,281, forward strand.
CGTCGACGAGGCAGAAATCGGTCAGCGTCCCGCCATTGTCGATGTTGATCAGTCGTGTCATCGCGCACCTCTTCGCTCGCCGTGACGGCAGGCTAAGTGCGGGGGCGGGACCGCGGCATCGTGGCGCGGGTACGAAAGACCGTCCCGGCGACGGGCCAAGAGTCCAATCGCCAGCCCGCCCGCCGCGAGGATGTGCCCACAGCACCACCGGCGGCGCCGGTTTGGTGACGCGGGCCCAATGTCGAGAGGGTGGCCTCGACCGTAGCGTCGGGACAGCACGAACCCGGACGGCACGGAAGGTATCGCCATGCTCGCAGCCGCTATTCCCGACGAACGGGCCGCGCGGGATCCCGCCGGAGCCTGCCTCACCGACGAGCGCCAGGAACTCGACAACGCGCGCTTCACGCAGACGGTGTCGGCCGTCGCGGCCCTGCTCGCGGACGCGGGGCTGCGCCGCGGCGACGCGCTGGCGATCATGCTGCCGAATCGGGTCGAGCTGGTCACGAGCATGTTCGCGGCCTGGCGGCTCGGAGCCGCGGTAACGCCGGTCAATCCGGCCCTGACCGGGCAGGAAGCCCGGTACCAGATCGATGATGCGGGCGCGCATGTCGTTATCGCCGACGGCGCGGCCGCGGCGAAGCTGGCGGGCGGCGGGCACCGGATCATCCCGGTGGAGGACGTGACGTCACCCGCCCGGCCGGCCGGGCCAGTTCCGGTGCAGGCTGAACCCGGCACGCCGGCCCTGCTGATCTACACCAGCGGCACAACCGGGCGGCCCAAGGGCGTCGTGCTAGATCACGGCAACATCGCGGCCACCGCGGAACTCATCGTCAGCTGGTTCCAGATGACCGAGGAAACCCGCTCGCTGCTCGTCCTGCCGCTTTTCCACGTCAACGGGATCATGGTCAGCGTCGTGTCCACGCTCCTGGCGGGCGGCTCGACGTTCATCGCCGAGCGGTTTGACGCGGCCACCTTCTGGGCGACAGTCGAGCGGGCCAGGCCCACCTTCTTCTCGGCCGTCCCCACCATCTACGCGCTGCTGATGTCACGGCCCGGCGGGCAGGCCGACACCAAGAACCTGCGCTTCGTCATCTGCGGTGCCGCCCCGATGCCCCGGGAGCTGATCGGCGAGTTCGAGCAGCGCTTCGGCGTTCCGGTGGTGGAGGGATACGGGCTGTCGGAGTGCACGGTCGTCTGCACGGCCAACCCGGTACACGGCGTGCGCAAGGCGGGCAGCGTCGGGCTGGCGCTGCCCGGCGTCGAGGTCGGCGTGGTCGACCCGGCGGACCAGTCGCTGCCCGCCGGGCAGGCGGGCGAGGTCGTCATCCGCGGACCGAACGTCATGCGCGGATACCTGGGCCGCCCGGTGGAATCCGCTGAGGTCCTGCGCGGTGGCTGGCTGCACACGGGCGATGTCGGCCGGTTCGATGACGACGGCTATCTCACCCTGGTCGACCGGGTCAAGGACCTGATCATCCGGGGCGGGGAGAACATCTATCCCAAGGAAATCGAGGACGTCCTTTACGCCCACCCCGCGGTGCTCGAAGCCGCGGTCGTCGGGCGCCCCGATGCGGTCTTCGGCGAGCAGCCGGTGGCCTTCGTGGCGCTCCGGCCCGGCCGCAACGTCGTGCCAGACAGCCTCGTCGAGCACTGCCTGGGGTCTCTGGCCCGGTACAAGGTACCGCGCGAGGTATACATCGAGAAGGTCCTGCCCAAGAACGCGCTCGGGAAGATCGCCAAGCCGGTGCTGCGTGACCGACTATGAGCTTGCGGGGACGCCGCAGGCACTTGAACTGCGGCATCTCCGCTATTTCGTGGCGCTGGCCGATGCGGGCAACTTCACCCGCGCCGCCGAGAAGATCTTCATTGCCCAGCCGACCCTGAGCCAGCAGATCAGGCGGCTAGAGGAGATCGTGGGCACGCCGTTGCTGCAGCGCCGACGCGAGGGGTTGCGGCTGACCCCGGCCGGCCGCGTGCTGCTGGACGGGGCCCGGAACGTGCTGGCCCTGGCCGATCAGGCGGTGAACCGGACCCGGCAGGTCGCCGGCCTGGGACGGCCGCGACTGCGAGTGGCGATCCCGCCCGGACTGCCCGAGTCCCTGGCGGTCTCGGCCACGGCGGGGCTGCGGGCGGCGGCCGCGGCCACGGATGTGGACCTAGCCTGGCTGGAAACGGCTCTGGACCCGGAGTTCTCGCTGATCAGCATGCGGCGCGCCGACGTCGGCCTGGGCTGGCTGACCGAGGAGACCGTGCCCGCTGCGCTCGAGGTGATGACCGTGGGAGAGTTCGAGCCGGAGGTGTGGGTCCCGCCCGCCCATACCGCGGCCCCCCGCGGCACGATCAGCATGGAGGAACTGGCCACCCTGCAGGTCATTCACGGGCCGCGCCGCGCGCAGCCAGGCACCTACGACGCCTGGGTCACGGCTCTGCAGGCAGTCGACCCGTGCTTCGAGTTCACCGACCCGCCATTCCGGCACTCGCTGGCCATGACCCTGACCCTGGCCGCCGCCGGGAACCGGCCTGCCGCCGTCCTGACCGGCCCGGCCATCCCCGCACGCACCCAGGCCCGGCCCATCCGCCTGGCTCGCAGGGCCGACACCTACGGCATGGTCCGGGTCATCCTCCAGCACCATCCGCTGACCGCGGCCGCAGCCCTGGTGTGGAGCGGCGACCTGCCCCGCCCGCTGCAGCAGATGCTCTTCGATACCGCCGACAGCCTGACCGGGCCGGCGCACCCTCACCCCGCCGACCTGACCCCCGTGAACACCGCGTAGGCCGGCCCGCGCCGGCGGTCTTGGTTGTTAGGGTAGCTAATGAGCCCTCGCGGGCTAGGGACGAGTTGCCCCCGATCGAAGGGCCGCGCCGATGAAGCTGCCTCCCGTTGAGTACGAGGCGCCGACGACCGTTGCTGAGGCCATCGATTTGCTGGCGGAGCAGCTTGACGAGGCGAGCGTGCTCGCCGGCGGCCAGAGCCTGATACCGCTGCTGGCGCTGCGGCTGGCCCGCCCGGCGGTGCTCATCGACATCAACGGCATCGATGAGCTGTCCGGGGTCTCGGTGACAGACGGCCGGGTGGCGATCGGCGCCATGACGCGGGAGTACGTGGCCGAGGAATCCGGGGCCGTCGCCGATGCCGTGCCTTTGCTCGCGGCCGCTCTGCCCTTGATCGGTCATGAGGCGATCGAGTTGCTGGCGGAGCAGCTTGACGAGGCGAGCGTGCTGGCCGGCGGCCAGAGCCTGATACCGCTGCTGGCGCTGCGGCTGGCCCGCCCCGAGGTGCTCATCGACATCAACGGCATCGATGAGCTGTC
>JBEKKH010000099.1:0-16564 GCA_050010815.1 Streptosporangiaceae bacterium
CGTCGCTGGCGCCGGGCAAGACCATCATCGACAACACCGCGCAGGAGCCCGAGGTCCTGGACGTCATCGCGTTCCTGACCAAGATGGGCGCGCGGATCACCGGCGGCGGCACCGGCTTCATCACCGTGCACGGCGTGGACGAGCTGACCGCGGTCGAGCACACCGTGATGGCGGACCGGATCGACGCGGGCGTGTTCGCGATGGCGGCGGCCATCACCGGCGGCCAGCTGAACCTGGTCGGCGCCTCCCTCGACCACTTCGGTGTGGTCCGGTGGAAACTGGAGCAGATGGGGGTGGAGTTCGCCACCAACGGCGCGGTGGTATCGGTCCGGATGGACCGGCCGCTGCGCCCGATCAACGTGGTCACCAGCCCCTACCCCGGTTTCGCCACCGACCTGCAGTCGCCGATCATGGCGGTGGCCTGCCTGGCCGAGGGGGCCTCCTACATTCGCGAGACGATCTTCGACGGGCGCTACCTCCTGGTCGGCGAGCTGAACAAGATGGGCGCCAAGGTCGAAATGGACGGCAGCGCGGTGATCGTGCACGGGCCTTCTGGGTTCAAGGGGGCCGAGGTGGTGGCCCACGATCTGCGCACCGGCATCGCGCTGGTGCTGGCGGGCCTGGCCGCCGAGGGTGAGACCCTGGTCACGCCCGGGTACCCGATCGACCGGGGGCACGCCGCCATCGCCCAGCGCTTCAACGCCCTCGGCGCGGACATCACCGCGGTACCGGCACAAGGGTAGCCGCGCTTCGGGGTCAGCGGCGCTCTGGCGCCTTGGCGTAATCGCGCCTTGACGTAGCGGCCAGCTCAGGGCGAGATCGCTTCGTGATAGAGCTGGCTGATGGCAGTGCCGAAGTAGGCGCTGTAAGACACGGCGGCGGTATCGCCGCCCTGCTGATAGCCGCCGATGACGCCCACGACCCGGCCGGTCCTGGTGGCCGGGTTGAAGTCGGTCACCCAGGGACTGCCGCTGGTGCCGTCCCTGGGCTTGAGCACGACGAAACCCACGTCCAGGTCGGGGGCGGCCGAGCGGACCCAGCCGCCGGCCACCACCAGCCGGGCCGGTGTCCAGATGCCGTAGGGCGCCCTCCCGTCCCGGTAGTCGGGGATGAACACGACATCGCTGCGGTACCCGCCGCCGCCACCGCCGTTGATGCAGTGCGCGGCCGTGATCAGCAGGTCACGATCTGGGCTGGTCACCACGCTCGCGGCGCAGTAATGGTTCCCGTTGCCCGCCCGCAAGAACAGCGCGCCGACCCGCGGCGCTTCCTGCGAGGTATGTGCCTGGCTCGCCCCGGCCGCCTGGCTCGCCCCGGCCGCCGAGCACCCGGCCACCACCACCGCCAGCAGCACCGTAGCCACCACGCGTAGCCTGATCACACTCCCCGCTCCCCACGCTGACCTGCCCGGACCTCACCGGCATGCGCTCGTGGACCCCGGCCCGATGCGCTTGTGATTCCGTGCTCCGCTCTCCGCAGAGGCCTTCCGCCCCCTGCAGTTGTTACACAAGGTAGCAGTTCAGAAGCTTACGGTCATCCACACAATCGGGTACGCGGCGGGCTGGCTGGTTGACGGCGGCTCTCCCGGCGCCGAGGATTGTCGTATGCGGTTGCCGTGGCAGGCCCGGGAGTACGCGAGGACCTGTATCAGCTGCGGTTACACCTGGCGGGTACCCCAGTCAGCGGCGCGGCACCGAATCCGGTCGATCTCGATGTTCTCCACCGCCACGCCCAAGAGCATCGACCGGACCGAGCTGGCTAGGCAAATCGACTCGGTCGCGACCGAGAACCAGCTGACCGAAGCCTTCCGGCACTGCCCCCGGTGCGAGGCGGAGCAATTCGAGCAGCGCCGGATTTCTTGATCACGAGAGGGGCGCGTTGCGGCGGGGGAAGGCGTGCGCGATGGCAAGGAAGGCGTCGTTGGCATCGGCGTCGCCGATGCTGACCCGGGCTCCTTCGCCGGCGAACGGGCGGACGGCGATACCTTCGGCTTCGCAGGCGGCGGCGAAGTTCCCGGTGTCGGTGCCGAGCCTGAGCCAGACGAAGTTGGCCTCGGTCGGGGGGACGGTCCAGCCGTCGGCCACTAGGGCCTCGCGGACCCTGGTCCGTTCCTTAACCGTGAGCTCGACACGTTCGAGGAGCTCATCCTCCGCGGCCAGCGACGCCACCGCCGCGGCCTGCGCGATGCTGTTCACGGTGAACGGAAGCATGGTCATCCGGACTGCCGCTGCGACGGGCTCGTGCGCGATCAGGAATCCGGTGCGCAACCCCGCCAGCCCGTAGGCCTTGGAGAAGGTACGCAGGACGGCGACGTTCGGCCGGTCCCGGTACACGTTGACGCCGTCGGGGACGGCTTCGTCCCGGATGTACTCGTGGTACGCCTCGTCGAGTACGACCAGGCAGTCGGCCGGCACCCGGTCGAGGAAGTCCTCCAGTTCGGCGGCGTGAACCACGGTGCCGGTCGGGTTATTGGGATTGCAGACGAAGACAAGCCGGGTCTGCGGGGTGACCGCGTCCGCCATCGCGGGCAGGTCGTGGGTCTCGCCACGCAGCGGCACCCGGACCGACTCCGCCGCGGCCAGATCGGCCAGCGTCGGGTACGCCTCGAAGGAACGCCATGCGTAGACCACCTCGGCTCCCGGCTCGCCGACCGCTTCCAGAAGCTGCTGCGCGACCCCGACCGAGCCACATCCGACCGCCACATGCTGGACCGGCACGCCGAACCGGTCGGCGATGGCTTCCGTCAGTCCCTGTGCGCTGTTGTCCGGATACCGGTTGACCGATCGCGCCGCCTCGGCGATGACCTCGATCACCGAGGGCAGCGGCGGATGAGGAGATTCATTGGACGAGAGCTTGTGCGTCCTGCCGGTGGTGCTGACCGGCGTACGGCCAGGCCGGTATGCGGGAAAGCTGTCGAGCACCGAACGGAAACGTGGCGACGCGTCAGTCATGCCACCAGTTTGGCACCAACGGTCAACCCTAGGGCAGTAACTGACCGGCGTAGGCGTAAGCGTCCCTGGCCAGTTGCCTGACGCCTTGTTCTGAGGTGTCGGGGCCCACCATGGTGACCGCGCCAACGAACCCGCGGCCGCGGTAGACGACCGACCAGACGTTCACTTCGGCGTAACCCGTGGCTTTGACGTTCACCGCCCGGGCCTGATCGGCCACGCCGGTCAGGGTGGCTTCGCGCACCGAATAGCTGAAGGTCTTGCCGTCCACCCTCGCCTGGTAATGCGCGCAGCCAGCCGGCATGCTGTCACTCAAGGCCGCGGCCGCCAGCTGCGGCGGCGGCGAGATCAGCACTTCCGACACGCCGTCGCGCCCGACCCGGAACGTCACGATCGCCGCGGGAGCAAGCGAGAACGCCGCCGAGTTGAATCCCGTGGCCGATACCTCGGCGCACCTAGCCGGCGTAATCTTGACGCCCTTCATGGTCTGCTCGCTGGTCTGCACGTCGGGCAGAGTCCCGTAGTCACCGGTCTCGGCGGCCGCAGCGGGGTGCTCCCCGCCGGCGCTGGTCAGCAGCGCGCCTTCCAGCTGGCTGGCGTTGTAGGCGCTGAGCCCGGTGGCGGCGGCCTCTCCGGCCTTCTCGGCCGCGCTGGCCGGGTTGGCCGTCTCGGCCGGGTTGGCCGTCTCGGCCGGGTTGGCCGTCTCGGCCGTGTTGGCGTGACGGGAACTGGCGGTATGCCCGCAACCGATAACGCCGAGGGTGCCCAGCAGGGCCAGTAAGGTCGTGGCCAGGATGGGTCTTGGCCGCAGATGTCCGGGCATCGGTAAGCCCTTCTAACGCTACGAAATTTTGTCGTTTCGAAGCGTGAGAATAGCCTACTTTAGGTGATCGCGTAAACACTTTCGGTAAGAACCCTTCTAGGGTGGTACCAGCGCTGGTCACGGTACTGCGGCGGGTCGCTGAGGTTCGCCGGGGCCCTCGGGCGGTCACCGCGCCTGGTCACCGCTCGTCCCCGTGGCGGGTGTCCGGCGGTTCGGCCGCCTCACGGCGTCGCCAGTCTTCCGGGAGGGTGACCTCGAGCACGTCGTCGACGGTGATCACGCCGAGCAGGCGGCGCTCATTATCGACCACGGGAATGGTGATGAGGTTGTAGTCGGTCATCAGGACGGCGACATCGGGTAGTCGGCTCCTCGCAGCCGGACGATGACATCGGCCAGCCGTCCGATCGACTCGCCCCCGCTGTCCGCGACCGACCGCTTCAGCAGCTGGGACAAGCGCAGGGTGGCCTTATTTCGTGCCGGAGCGTTCGCCGGTGTCCTCGTCATGAGCAGCCTCTTCCTACTCGGGCGCTAACGTTTTCCCCGGCAGGCCTGTAGTTATGTCGCCCGCGGCAACCTTGGCACAGACGGATGAACGCGCGGTATATGGGGTAGTCCTTCCCCGGTAGGCCACGACGGCCCCGGGCCCTTCTGACGCGGGCCGCCGGGTATCGACCACTCCGGCAGTGATGGTAAGAAGTCTCTGCCGCCTCCCAAAGCGGCATGCTGGACGAAAGGCGCAGATAGGTGGCCACGCGTAAGGCAGTAGGCTTGCTCGAAAGACGCAGCGGGCTGCCCGATACCTTCTGGTACTCGACCAAGCGGAAGCTGCTCGGACCGCCGCTGGTCAACCAGGACCTCGGCGAGCAGCGGCTGACCAAGCCGCTCGCGCTCGGCGTGTTGTCACCGGACGGGATCTCCTCTTCCGCCTACGGTACGGAAGAGATCCTGATCGCGCTGCTGCCGATGGCGGGCCTGGCCGCGTTCACCCTGATCCTGCCGATGACACTGGTCATCTTGTTCGTCATGGTGCTCGTGCTGCTGTCCTACCGCGAGATCGTCATGGTCTACATCAGGCCAGGCGGCTCGTACGTGGTGGCGCGGGAGAACTTCGGCCCGCGCATCGCCCAGGTCTGCGCGGTGGCGCTGCTTATCGACTACATCGTGACGGTAGCGGTGCAGACCGCGGCCGGCACGGCCGCGGTCGCCTCGGCCTTCCCCTCGATCGGTCCGTACAAGCTGGAGATCACGATCGGCGTGGTCCTGCTGATGGCGTACGGCAACCTGCGCGGCTTGAAGGAGGCGGGCCGGGCCTTCGCGGTGCCGACGTACCTGTTCGCGGGCTCGGTCATCTTGATGATCGTCGTCGGGCTGATCCGCGCGGTGCTCGGCAACCTGCACCCGTACGATCCGCACACGCTGCACGGAACCTACACGATCGGCTCGGGCTCGGCAGGCCTGATGACCGGGGCCATGATCTTCATCCTGCTGAAGGCGTTCGCGAACGGCGGCGCGTCGCTGACCGGCATCGAGGCGGTGTCCGACGCCGTCGGCGCATTCCGCCCCCCGGAGGGCCGTAACGCCCGGCAGGTCCTGATCGCGGAAGGCATCATCCTCGGTACCCTGGTCGCGGGCATCTCCTGGCTGGCCCACGTCACCCACGCGACCCCGCGCTCGGCGGGCTACCCGACCGTGCTAGCGCAGGAGGCCCAGCTCATCTTCGGGAGCACCATCTACGGGCACGTCCTGTTCTACCTGGTGCAGGGCGCGACCATGCTGATCCTGTACACCGGCGGCAACACCAGCTTCAACGGCTTCCCGTTCCTGACCAGTTATGTGGCAGGCGACTCGTTCCTGCCCCGGTGGCTGCTCAAGCGCGGGCACCGGCTGGTGTTCTCCAACGCGATCATCGTGCTGACCGTGATCTCCATCGCGCTGCTGATCATCAAGGACGCCGACGTCAACAGCCTGGTCCCGCTGTACGCCATCGGCGTGTTCACCGCCTTCTCGATGGCCGGCTTCGGCATGGCCAAGTACCACAGCAGGCACCGGACGCCCGGCTGGCGGCGCCGGATGATCATTAACTTCTCGGCGGGCGTGCTCACCGTGATCGTGGTGGCCATCTTCGCCGTGGTCAAGTTCACCGAGGGCGCCTGGGTGGTCGTCGTCCTGTTCATCGTGCTGGTACCGGCGCTGATCCGGCTCAACCGCGTGTACCAGGCCGAGACCGAGGTGCTCGAGACGATCAGCGGGAACCAGCCGCCGCCCCCGCCGCACTACAGCCGCCGCACCGTCTTTATTTTCGTGGACAGCTTTGACCTGGCCACCCTGGCTGCGTTGCGGTATGCGCGGAGCATGCGGCCCACCACGATCCGCGCGGTGCACTTCGTCATCGACAGCGTCCGCGCCGACAAGCTCAGGGATAAGTGGACCCGCGCCGATCGTGGCGTCCCGCTCGATTTCATCGACGTCGCCGACCGCAGACTGCTCCGGGCCGCGGCCGAGCTGGTCGAGCGGGAGGCAGGCGATCCCCAGACGCACGTGACCGTCGTGCTGCCCAGGCGCAGCTACTCCGCGCTGCTCGGGCGGCTGCTGCACGACCGCACCGCAGACAAGATCGCCGCGGTGGTGAGCCGCATCCCGCGCTCCGCCGCCACCATCGTGCCCTACGACGTCGACAGCCGGGTGCGCGTGCTGCAGGAGCGCCAGGCCGCGAAGACCGCGGCAGTGACCGTGGACGCCGCCGAACGGCAGGTCACCTCGAGCGAGGCGGACGTGGCGGCCAAGCACGGCCCGACGGTCACCGCGGCCGGGGACGCACCCGCCAAGGTGCACGGCCTGGTCAGGGAGCAGAGGCCAGGCGAAGCGAACGGCCAGCCGCATGCCCGGCGCCGACCGGGCGACCGCGAACCAGCCATCTCCTCGGAGGTCACGCCCATCGGTGAGCTGACTGGCCCGGGCCGGGCCACGGTCGAGGGCCGGATCCGCGTCGTGGAGATCAAGCCGGTGGAACGGAACTCGGTGCTGGCCTGCGAGATCTCCGACGGCACCGGCCAGCTGACCGCCATGTTCTACGGCCGCTCGCACATCCCCGGCCTGGTGTGCAGTGCCCGGGTCCGGCTCCGCGGCTCGGTCGGCATCCGGGCCGACGGACACCCGGTCATGATCAACCCGGCCTACGAGCTGCTCTTTCCGGCGGTCTGATCAGGCGCTCAGCCGGCTTGACCCGGCGCTCAGCCGCCTGACCCGGCGCTCAGCCGCCTGACCCGGCGCTCAGCCGTCTGGATCGCCGTTCGCGTCGGGCTTGCTGCCCGGGACGACGAGCTCGTACGCGGGATTGGTCATGACTGGAGCGCCGTTCTTGATGCCGACCGGACCCCGCAACCGGACCTTGGCGCCGCACATCAGGCCCGGAATGCGGGACCGGCCGTAGAACAGCGCGGTCAGGTCCCCGGTGGAATCGGAGATCTCGCAGGCCAGCACCGAGTTCCGTTCCACCGACCGGATCTCGAGGACTCGGACGCGACCCTCGACCGTGGCCTTGCCCGGCTGGTGCAATGAGCCGATGGGGGTGACCCCGGGCGGCGGCGTCGGCCGGACGTACCCGCCGGCGCCCGGCAACGGCTCGGATGTCTGCTCGGGCCGCCGGGCCGCCCCCACCGCCGTTTCGAGGTCACGCTGGGTGTCCGTAACCGGGTCGGACGGCCTGGACCCCGGGCTCGGCGCGGCGGGCACCCGCCCGTCGGCGGCGGCATGGCGCTCGGCTAGGATCTGCACCCGGTTCTGCACGTCGAACGGGATGATGGTGGCCGCGGCGTTGGGCACCCGGCTGACCACGCCGGCGATCTTGTCGGCGGTGCGGTCGTGCAGGAACCGGCCGATCGGACGGAAGCTGCGCCTGGGCAAGATCGCGGTCACCTGGCTGCCCGGCGTTTCCGCCTCGTGGCTGACCAGATCGGCGGCGGCCCGGGTCAGCCTCCGATCGGGACAGTCGATGAACTCGAGCGAGACGCTGCGATCGGGCAGCCAGGCGGTCCGTAGCCGCTCCGCCTGCTCGGTGTCGATGACGAAGTGCACGGCCCGCACCACCGTGGGCCGCAGGCTCTTGGCGTACCTGATCGCCGCGATGGTAGACAGGTCGAAATCGTTGACGAAGACGATGACCACCCGCCGGGTGTAGTTCGGCTGGCTCGGGATCAGGCCGGACGCGCGCCGTTCCCCGATGTTCTGCAGCACCCGCGCCTCGGTACCGTACTCCCGGTTCAGCCTGATCAGCGCGAAGACTCCCACCGGGAAGATGATCACGATCAGCCAGGCGCCCTCGGTGAACTTCACCACCGCGAAGATCACCACCACGATCGCGGTGAGCACCCCGGCGGAGAAGTTGATGACCAGCTTGTGCCGCCAGCCCGGTTCCTTGTGCGTGACGTGGTACTTCGCCATGCCGAACCCGGCCATCGAGAACGCGGTGAACACGCCGATCGCGTAGAACGGCACGAGGCGGTTCACGTTGGCGCCGACGACCCCGATCAGCGCCACCGACAACACGGTCAGCACGATGATCCCGTTGGAGAAGACCAGCCGCTGGCCGCGCTTCATCATCCACCGCGGCAGGAACGAGTCCTCGGCCACGAAGCTGGTCAGGAACGGGAAGCCGTTGAAGCTCGTGTTACCCCCGGTGAACAGGATCAGCGCGGTCGCCGCCTGCACCACGAAGAACATGAAATGCCCGGCGTGGCCGAACACCAGGTCCGCTTCCTGCGATATCACGGTCGGGTAGCCGAGCTTGTACGGGGCGGCGTGGGTCAGGTGCGACAGCCAGGAGATGCCGGCCACCAAGACGCCAAGGATCACGCCCTCCGTGACCAGGACCCGCCGGGCGTTGACGCCCTCGGGGGGCTTGAACGCGCTGACCGCATTGGAGACCGCCTCGATGCCGGTCAGCGACGCGCCGCCGTTGGCGAACGCCTTCAGCAGCACGAACAGCAGGAACAAACTCTCATAGCTGGAGGCGCCGTGGCCCACCGTGACGAGCCCGGTTATATGGTGCACGTTTTGCTGCGGCAGGTTGCCCGCCGCCGCTCGGACGAGCCCGACCGCGATCATCGCGATGACCGCCCCGGAGAACAGGTAGGTGGGGAGCGCGAAGACCTTGCCCGCCTCCCGGATGCCGCGCAGGTTGCCGTAGCACATCAGCAGGATGATGCCGATGGATACCTCGGTCGCGTACGGGCCGATCGCGGGAAAGGCGGAAGAGACAGCCGCGGTACCCGCCGCGATCTGCACCGCCACCGTGACCACGTAATCGATCAGCAACGCCACGGCGGCGACCTGCGCGATCCGCGGACCGAAATTCTCCCTGGCCACCACGTAGGAGCCGCCGGCCCGGGTGTAGACCGAGACCACCTCGCGGTAGGACAGGACCACCAGCAGCATGACGAACAAGATCACCCCGGTCAGCGGGATGAGGACAGCGAAGGCGGCCAAGCCGAATATCGGCATCAGCTCGATGAGCATTTCCTCGGTGCCGTACGCCGAGGAGGAGATGCCGTCCGGCGACAGCACACCCAAGGCGAGCGTCTTGGACAGCCGCTGCTCACGGAGCTCCGCGTTGATCATCGGCGGCCCGAGCAGACGGCGCTTGATGGAGTACCACTGGGTCTCCGGAAGTTCGCCCTGGCCGTTGAGCAGATCAGCCGTCTTACGCACAGCCACTAGGGTTCTAGCTCCGTCACTGGGCTTCTAGCTCCATTCCGCCGGGTGGAGATCCTGATCATGTCACCCGACGTTATTCGGGCCGTCTCCGCACCGCCGTATGCAGCTCGTCAAGCTTGCCGGCCTGGGCGTTAAGGTTCCGTCAAGAACGCTGATATTGCCAGCTAGCGCGGCTGAAATAGGAAGAGAGATGACTCTTGGCCTAGGACAAAGAGCAATACCGGCACCTTACGCGCTGCCGATCAGCTTCGCCATGTTCCTGGCTGTCGGCACCGCGGCGGCCGGGCTGCACGGCCGCCTGCCGGCCACCGGGGTGCTGATCACCTGCGCGGTGGTCGCCGGCGGCATGTCATTCGTGAGTGAGCCGATCGCTTCGGTGCTGCTGGCCGGCATCGGCTGGCTCACCGCGGTGGGGTTCTCGCGGCCGCCCTACGCTCAGCTTCGCCCGACCGGACCGGCCGCCCTCCACGCGGCCATCGTCATCGGCGCGAGCGCGCTGGCCGGCGCCGGTATCGGCCTGGTGTTCCGTTGGTACGCGCGACGGCTCACACTGGTAAGCGTGGGTACGTATGCGGGCATGCGGGCGGCTAAGCGGGCCGCCAGGAATGCCGTCCAGGGCGTGACGGCGATCGGCGCAGGGCCGCGCCGCGGTCCTGGCGGTCCCGCCGGCGCGCTTGACGCGCGCCCTCCCAGCGCGCTTGCCCGTCCCGCCAGCGCGCTTGACGCCCGCCCCGCAAGCCCGATCGACATCCGCCGCCGCCTGGCGGGCGTGGTCCTTGCCGCCGCCCTGCTGCCACCCATCACCGTCCTGATGGCGGTCTGGCGGCCGCACCTGAACCTGGCCGACGTGGTGCTCGTGTACCTCGTCGCCGTGGTGACGATTACGGTGCTCGGCGGTTTCTGGCCCGCCGTGCTCGCTGCCGTGGCGGCCAGCCTCCTGCTCAACTGGTACTTCACCGAGCCGCTGCACACGTTCAATATCCAGGATCCGAAAGAATCGCTGGCGCTCGTGCTGTTCGTGACGGTCGCGGTCGCGGTCAGCAGCGTGGTCCACCTGGCCGCCCGGCGCGCCGTCCAGGCCGCGCGGGCCAGGGAAGAGGCCGCCTCGCTGCTCGAGCTCGCGCAGAACGTCCTCGGCGGCGCCGACTCGCCCAAGGCGGTTCTCGATCACCTCACCCGGACCCACGGCGGCCAGGCCGAGCTGCAGGAAAGAGCCGGCGGCCGATGGGTGCGGGCCGCTTCGAGCCAGGTTGAGGGCAGCCTGACCGCGGCCGCCCGCATCGACATCCGCGATGACCTGACCCTGCTGGTCACCGGGCAGGCCGACTCGGCCACCCCGGCGCTGCTCGCCGGTTACGCGGCCCAGGTGGCGGCCGCACTGGACCGGGAGCGGCTGCGCACCCAGGCCGCCCAGGCCGAGGCGCTGGCCGAGGGCAACCGGATGCGGACCGCGCTGCTCGCGGCGGTCAGCCATGACCTGCGCACGCCGCTAGCCTCGATCAAGGCCAGCGTCAGCAGCCTGCGGCAGACCGACGTGGAATGGTCGCCTGCCGACGAGGCCGACCTGCTCGCCACCATCGAGCAGAACGCCGACCGGCTCGATGCCCTGATCGGCAACCTGCTCGACATGAGCCGGCTGCACACCGGGTCGCTGCAGCCGTTCCTGCGCCCGACGGCCATCGACGAGGTGGCCCCCGTCGCCCTGCTCGGCCTGGACGACTCGCTGCGGCTGGAGATGGCGGTGCCCGACGGTTTCCCGCTTGTGCTCGCCGATCCCGGCCTGCTCGAGCGGGTGCTGGCCAACCTGTTCTCCAACGCCCTGCGGCACTCGCCCGCCGGACGGCCGCCCGAGTTGCAGGCGCAACTGGTCGACGGCACGGTGCTGCTCGAGGTCGTGGACCACGGCCAGGGGGTGCCCGACGAGCAGAAGGAACGCATCTTCGAGCCGTTCACCCGGGTGGGCGATCGCTACCCGGGGGTTGGCCTTGGCCTGGCCGTGGCCAAGGGCTTCGCCGAAGCCATGGGCGGGCGGATCGTGGCCACGGACACCCCGGGCGGCGGCCTGACGGTTAGGATCACGCTCCCAGCAGCGAGCCAGGACAAGTCCGCGCTCGGCGCGGAGTCATGACCCGCGTCCTGGTCGTGGACGACGAACCTTCTATCCTGCGGGCGCTGCGGATCAACCTGTCCGCGCGCGAATATGACGTCACCACCGCGGTGGACGGCACCACCGGGCTCGCCGCCGTGGCCCGCGAGCGTCCCGACGTGATCATCCTGGACCTCGGCCTGCCCGACATGGACGGCACCGAGGTGATCCACGGCGTTCGCGGCTGGACGTCCATCCCGATCATCGTGCTATCCGCCTGGGGACAGGAAAGCCAGAAGGTGGCCGCGCTCGACGCCGGCGCCGACGACTACGTGACCAAGCCGTTCGGCATGGACGAACTGCTAGCCCGGCTGCGCGCCGCGGTCCGCCGGGCCTCGCCCGCACCCGACGAACCGGTGGTCACCACGACCGACTTCACTGTGGACCTGGCGGCGAAGCAGGTGATCAGGAGCGATGGCACCGACATCCGGCTAACCCCTACCGAATGGCAGCTGCTGGAGATCCTGGTGCGCAACAGCGGCCGCCTGGTGACCCAGCGGCAGCTGCTACGCGAGGTATGGGGACCCGCTTACGAGACCGAGAGCAACTACCTGCGGGTCTACCTGGCCCAGCTGCGCCGCAAGCTGGAGCCCGAGCCGTCCCGGCCGAGGTACCTGCTCACCGAGTCCGGGATGGGCTACCGCTTCAAGCCCTAGCGGTGGCAGTGGGCGCGGGGCGGGTACGCCGGTGATTGCGGGGCCATGACTCTTGATACCTCAAGCATTAGCCCCACTGGCCCCGCCAGGGATCACCCGTGGCAGCTTCGTGGCGGATCCAGCCAAAGGGGCTGGAGCAGGGCGCAAAGGCACTTGGGTGCGAGTTTTACCAGCGGGGCGTTTTCTCGAAGCGGGGTTTCCAGATGGAGCGATAGAGCAGGCGGACCGGTGGTGGAAGCTGGCCGAGGGTAGCGGCTTGCTGGTCGGCGCCTGCGCCGTCCAAGATCCAGGCGAACATCTCAGCGCCGCCGGACAAGCCGCCCTTGCGAGCGATCTTGCGGCCGACGCTACGCCATTCGCGGGCGGTCAGGGCCGCGCTGATCAGCGGCAGGCCGTCCCGTTCCTCGTGTCCGAGGTGCGCGGTCAGCGTGCTGGTAAGAGCGTCGATGACGTCGGCCAGCCGGTCGTCGCCCGGCCGGTCAACGGTGCTCGCGGGAGCGGCGCGCTGGGTGAGAGCGGAGTCGACGGCGGTGAGGAGCGGGTCGAGGCGGTCATGCTCCTCCTCCATGGCGTCCATGACCGACAGCGCGGCATCGCTGTGCGCCAGGCGCGGTCGCAGCGTCGGCCAGATGATCTCGTCTTCGGCGCTGTGGTGAATATGCAGCTCACGCTGGAATAGCTGCCAGCCGACCGCGATCGGCTGACGCCGGGCGGGGTCGGACAGGTCGGCCGTGGCGGCCGCGCGGGCCAGCCTGGTCAGGTCGCGACGGAACGCGTCGTGAGCCGCGAGCATGATGGTCAGATCGGCGTCCCCGGCACCGTGCCGGGCCGCGTCGGTGCCCGGCAGTTTCTGGACCGTCATCGGTGGTCCTCGGCGGCGGCCGGGCGGGCCGGTAGCGCCCGGACCTGCCGGGTGATCTCGGTGAGCGTCCGGACCGTGGTTTCGAGGTCGGTGGGGTCGATCGTGGCTAGCATCGGTCCGGTGATCTTCGCGGACGCGGCGAGAACCCGCTCACGCAGCGCCCGGCCCTGCGCGGTCAGCCCGATCGCGTCGCCGCCTGCCGCGGCCAGCCCCGCTGCGGCCAGCCCCGCCGTGACCAGTTCAGCGGCCAGACGGCGGGCACCAGGGACGTCCAGCTGGAGCCAGTCGCACAGGTCGCGCTCGTAGGCCTCCCGCGTCGCCTGGCCGCCGAGGGCGGTCAGGCGCTGCAGGCCCAGATAGGTCTCGCGGCTGGTGCCCGACTCGGCCAGGATCCCGGACAGCAGCCTGGTCAGGGAGGCCTCGGTTTGCCCCACCGCCTGTCCGATGGGTGGTGCCGGGCGAGTGTTTTCCTGGATGTTTGTCATGGTGCGGATCCCCTCGTAGTGGCGGTGCTTCGTCGTACCTTCAGAGGTTGGCCGTCCCGTTGCGGCGACCGGGTCGGACCGGCAGCGCGAGCGTGGAGCGGGAATGACCTCGTAGGATCACCTTCCGTCAGCCTCTACCTAGGGAAGCTATCATCTTGAAAAACTATTGTCTAATATTCCTAGATACTTGGAATCCTAACGATGCTGGGTAACACGCCGCCTGAACCGAGCGAGTCGGACGACCCGGGCGCGCAACAGGCCGGGACCGAGCCAGGCGCACAGGCCGGGACCGAGCCAGGCGCACAGGCCGGGACCGAGCCGGGTGAGCGGCGGCAGCGGCGGCAGCTGGAGGGCGACTTCCTGCTGGCCATGCGGCGGGTGAGTTCGATCATGCAGTTGCTCGGGCAGGTCTCGGCCGAACGGATCGGCATCAACGCGACCGACCTGAACTGCCTGAACATCGTGGCGCTGAGCGGGCCGATGACCGCCGGGGACCTGGCTCGGGCCACCGGGCTGACCACGGCGTCGATCACCGGGGTGCTCGACCGGCTGGAGGACGGGGGCTTCCTCCGGCGTGAACGCGACCCCCACGACCGGCGCCGGGTGATCGTCCACCTGAACGCGGGTCCGGGCCTGCACGAGGTCGGCACCACCTTCGGACCCGTGCTCGCGGCCTGGCGTACCACCGCGGCCGGGTACTCCGATGACGAGCTGAGGCTGCTGCTCGGGTTCCAGCGGGAGGTAGAGGAGATCGTGCTCGGACAACTGGCCCGGCTGCGCGGCGGGAGCGATGGCGGGTGAGGGATGGGCCGTTCGGAGATTAATGTTTCTTCTAATCGGCCGGTGGAGGCTAGGGTCTCCCTTGCAGGGGTACGCAGTACACGTGCGGCAATCCCTTAGCGTCACCGCCCGGCGGGCACGTCAGGCTCGCAAGGCCACCCTGTTGTCCAAGCCGGCCAGCCTGGCCGAACGCATAGAGCGGGCGCATGCGCTCGATCCGGTGATCCGCGAGCTGTCGGATACCGTCGTCAAGGCGCTGCCCGCGGGCGCCAGGACCGACGCTCTGCACGGCGTTCCGTTCGGCCAGCCGGCCCATCCCGCGGTCGTCCGGCTGCCGCTGGGCTGCTGGACGTCGGCGGTCTTGCTCGAGGCGTTCCCCGGCACGCAGCGCGCCTCGGGCATGCTCATCGCGGCCGGGATAGCGGGCGCGGCACCCGCGGCGGCCACCGGGCTGGCCGACTGGTCGGCGCTGCACCGGGACCAGCAGCGGGTCGGCCTGGTGCACGCGGTATGCCAAGCCAGCGCGGCCACCTTGTTCCTCGGCTCGCTGGCGGCCCGGGCCGGCGGACGGCCAGGGTACGGGCGGCTGCTGTCCGCCTCCGGGCTGGCGATGGCCAGCATCGGGTCCTACCTGGGCGGTCACCTGGCGCTGCGGCTCGGCGCCGGCGCCAGCCACGCCGATCAGGTCAGCCACCTGTCCGGACTCCTCTGGCACGACCTCTGCGACCTCGACGGACTACCCGACCGGCGGCTGGTCAGGCGCCAGCTCGGCTACCTGTCCTTGCTGGTGTACCGGGCCGGGCCGCGGGTGAGCGTGCTGTCAGACCGGTGTTCGCATCTCGGTGGGCCCCTGCACCAGGGACGGATCGTGGTTGAGCGGGACAGCGCCTGCGTCGTCTGCCCGTGGCACGGATCCACCTTCCTGATCGCCGACGGCACCGTCGTGCACGGTCCCGCCACCGCCCGCCAGCCATCGTTCCAGACCCGGGTCACGGACGGCGGCCGGGTCGAGCTCAGGCCCAGGCCCTGACGCCGCTCCTGGCCCCACCGACGCGGACGCCGGCGCGGACGCCGACGCGGACGCTGGCGGTTCGGCCGACCGGCCGGTCGCGCCGTTGAAGAAACCGCCGAGCCCCTCCAGCGCCTTGCCGATCTCACTCGGCACGATCCAGACCTTGTTGGCGTCGCCCTGGGCGATCTGCGGCATCATCTGCATGTACTGGTAGGCCAGCAGGCGCTGGTCCGGGTTGCCGTCGTGGATGGCCTTGAACACGGTGCCGATGGCTTCGGCCTGCCCGCGAGCCCGCGCGGCCTGGGCCTTGGCGTCCGCCTCGGCTCGCAGCACGGCCGCCTCGGACTCGCCGCGGGCCTTGAGCACCGCGGCCTGACGCTCACCCTCCGCGGTCAGGATGGCCGACTGCTTGGACCCCTCGGCGGACAAGATCGCGGCGCGCTTGTCCCGGTCAGCGCGCATCTGCTTCTCCATCGAGTCCTGGATGGAGGCGGGTGGCTCGATGGCCTTGATCTCGACCCGGCCGACTCGAATGCCCCACTTACCTGTCGCCTCGTCAAGCTCCTTCCGCAGCAGGCTGTTGATCTGGTCTCGCGAGGTGAGCGCGGTCTCCAGGTCCATGCCACCGACCACGTTCCGCAGGGTGGTCACGGTCAGTTGCTCGACGGCCGTGATGTAGTTGGCGACCTCGTAGGTGGCGGCCCGGGCGTCGGTGACCTGGAAGTAGATGACGGTGTCGATGCCGACCACCAGGTTGTCCCGGGTGATCACCGGCTGGGGCGGGAAGCTGACCACCTGCTCCCGCAGGTCAAGGAGGGGACGCAGCCGGTCGACGAACGGCGTGACCGTGTTCAGCCCGGCGTGCAGGGTCCGGTGATACCGGCCGAACCGCTCAACGATCCCGGCCGAGGCCTGAGGCACGATGCGGATCGACCGGGCGATCACCGCGACGACCAGGACCACGAGGACCACGAGCAGGATGATCGCGACGAGAGAGGACATGGCTGCTTCACTCCTGCGCCCGGTGCGGGTTTCCGGGGGGTTCCGGGGGTTCCGGGCCTGATTGCTACGTTACCGACCGCGAGCAGGTTCGGCCAGCGAACGACGGCCCAGCGGTCCGGCGGGCGACGGCCCAGCGAA
>JBEKKH010000100.1:0-16539 GCA_050010815.1 Streptosporangiaceae bacterium
GCCGCACAGCTACAACGTCGCGGTGAAAGAAGAGTACGCCGACCGGATCCTGGCCGACTATTCGGTCGCCGTGGACGTCGACCTGCGCGGCGACATGATCCTGGTGGTGCTCAACAACGAGGTGGCGGGCGGCCTGGCCCACGCCGGCTCCACGCCGCGGCTGGCCGATCCGGCCAAGCCGGGCAAGCGGCCGCTGCGGCACATCGAGTTCCAGTTCGCCGACGGCGCGGACCTCAACAAGTGGTACCGGCACTACCGGCTGCCCATCCCGGAGGTCAAGCTCAGCGTGCCGGACGAGCAGACGGCCGAGCACGAGCGCTACCACCGCGGCGTGGGCGTCGAGCTCGCCACCCAGGCCCCGGCCAGCGTCGGCGACTGAGACGCGGATGTCGCTGTTTGCGGGCCCGGACGTGCCGGGCATGACCGCCGCCGACGAGGCGGAGCTGGCGCGCCTGCTGGCCGCGCTGGAGGCCGACACCTGGCCCGACGACTTCGTCGAGGCCAGGAGTTTCTACGACGCGTGGGGGACGCCGGTCGCGCCGGACATCGCGGTGCGCGAGCGTGAGGTAGGCGGCGTGCCCGCCTACCTGCACACCCCGCCGGACGCCGACTCCGCGCAGCTGGGCATCTGGCTGCACGGCGGCGGCTACGTGTTCGGTTCGCAGCGCAGCCACGGGAGCATGGTGGCCGAGGGCGCCCGCGCCGCCGGGTGCCCGATCCTGCACCCGCAGTACCGCCGGGCGCCGGAGCACCGGTATCCGGCGGCGCTGCAGGACGCGGTCGCGGTCTACGCCGCCGTGCTGGCCGAGGGCCGCGCACCGGACCAGGTCGTCATGATCGGCGACTCGGCCGGCGGCGGCCTGGTCCTCACCACCTTGCTGGCGGCCAGGGACCGCGGCCTGCCGATGCCGCGCGCGGTGGCCTGCATCTCGCCGTGGACCGACCTGGCCTGCACCGGTGAGACGTTCCGCACCCTGGCCGGCGACGACCCGATGGTCAGCACGTCGGTGACGCGGGCGGTGGCGGCAGCGTACCTGGCCGGGGTCCCCGGGTCCGCGGCGCAGCTGCCGTACGCGTCGCCGCTCTACGGCGACGTGCGCGGCTTCCCGCCGGCCCTGATCCAGGTCGGCGAGCGGGAACTGCTACGCAGCGACGCCGAGCGGATCGCGGCCAAGCTGACCGCGGCCGCCTCGCCGGTCACGCTTGAGGTGTGGCCGGGGATGGTGCACGTGTGGCACCTGCACCACACCCGGCTGGCCAAGGGACGCGAGGCGCTGGCCCGGCTGGGGGCCTTCCTGCGGTCCTCCGTGCCCACGACAGCGTAGGAAGGAACCGATGGACGGCAGCGAGACGGTGAGCAGTGCGGCCGTGATGGGGCCGCACCGGTTCCGGAACAACCAGCGCATGGTCCCGGCGGCCGAGGCCGCGTGGCAGCTCTCCGCCAATCACGGCATGCTCGACATCCGGGTCGACGCCACCGGCGGCCAGAACCGGCTGCGCGACGTGCGGACCGGGCATGAGTTCCTGAACCTGTCGTCGTGCTCCTACCTCGGGCTCAACAGCCACCCGGCGGTCGTCGCGGCCGGGGTCGAGGCGTTGCGCGAGCAGAACATCACCGGACTGGCCATGGCCGAGTTCCGGATCCGGCTGGAGGCGATGCACCAGCTCGAAGAGGAGCTGTCGGCCCTGTTCGGCGCCCGTGTGCTCCCGTCGGTCTCGTGCGGGTCGATCAGCGCCGCCGTGCTGCCGCTGCTGGCCTCGGGCCACCTCACCGACGGCGAGCCGACGGTCGTCGTCTTCGATAAGTTCGCGCACTTCTCCATGAACTTCGTCAAGCCGGTCGTCGCCGACGAGGCGAAGGTGATCACCTGCCCGCATAACGACATGCAGTTCCTGGCGGACGTGTGCCGGCGGTACCCCCGGGTGGCCTACGTGTGCGAGGGCGCCTACTCCGTCGGCGGCCTGGCCGACCTGACGGGCATCCAGGCTTTGCAGGAACGGTACGGGCTGTACCTGTTCATCGACGACTCGCACGCGTTGTCCACCCAAGGCACGCACGGGGAGGGCTACGCGCGGTCGGTGTTCACCGAGCTCGGCGACCAGACGATGGTAGTCGCCTCGATCGCCAAGGCGTTCGGCAGCACCGGCGGCATCGCGATGATCGGATCATCGCGCCATTACGACTTCCTGTACCGGTCCGGCCCGCTCGGCTGGTCCCAGGGGCTGCGGACGGCGGCGATCGGGACCACCATGGGCAGCATCGCCGTGCACCGCAGCCCTGAGCTCGCCCGCCGCCAGCGCCAGCTGGCGGCGAACATCGAGATCTTCGACCGCCGGCTGAAGGACCGCGACGTGCGCGGCACCGGTTCGCACATCAAGTTCGTCGTGCTCGGGGACAACGACCGGGCCGTGCGCCTGTCTACCCAGCTCTACCAGCGCGGTTACTACTGCTCGGCGATGTTCTTCCCCATCGTGGCCAAGGGCCAGGCCGGGGTGCGGCTGATGCTGCGCGGCGACATGACCAGCGCCATGACCGAAGCCTTCACCTCGGCGCTGGCCGACGCGTGGGACGAACTCGGATGAGGCCGGTCCCCGCCGAACCCTCCGTGAGCCTGGTCCGGTCGCTGTCCGGCGAGATGCGCGCCGGGCTGCGCAGCGGCGCCGTCCGGCGCATGATCGTGCCGCGGCGCGAGACCGCCGAGGACGCCGAGGGCACGAAGTTCATCTCGATGCCTGCCGTCTCAGCGGACTACGACCTCTACATCAATAAGGTGGCCACCATCGTCGCGCCGGACGCGCCCGGCGCGGGCGCGACCGTCACCTCGGTGGTGCCGGTGTTCTCCGCCTCCAGCGGCCGCTTCCTCGGCATGCTGGACGGCGCCGCCGTGACCAACCTGAAGTGCGCGGCCGTGACGGCGCTGGTGACCGACCGCTGCGCGACCAAGGACAGCGCCGTGCTGGGGATCATCGGGTCCGGGGTGCAGGCGCGCCAGCAGTACCTCGGCGTGTCGGCGGTACGCGACGTCGAGGAGGTCCGCGTCTTCTCCCGGGACGCCGGCCACGCCGCGGCCTTCGCCCGGGACGTCGCGGCGATGGCGGCGCGGGCCGGCGCGACGGTTGGAGTGGTCATCTGCGCGTCGGCGGCCGACGCCAGCCGGGGCGTGGACATCCTCGTCACCGCGACCACGTCGGCGGCCCCGCTGCCGATATCGCGCCAGCTGCCCGGTCACGTGCACATCAACTGCGTGGGAGCGCACACGGTCGCGGCCCGGGAGCTGCCGGAGGACCTGCTGCGGACGAGCGTCCTGATCGTCGAGGACCGGCGCACCGCAATAGCCGAGGCCGGCCCGCTGCACCGCCGGGCCGTCGAGCTCGACGCGCTGGATACGCCCGCGTCCGCCGGTTTCGACGGGCAGCGGACCATCTTCAGCTCCACCGGCTGCGCCTATCTCGACCTGATCACCTGCGCGCACCTGGCGGCCGGTGACCAGGCGCAGGATCCGGCCCGGGCGGCGTCGTGACCGGCCGCGGAAGCGAGGATGCCGAGCTCGAGCTCGAGTTCGAGATCGCCACCCGGCGGCTGAGCATGGAAATCCCGGCGGCCCTGCACGACGGCGTGCTGCACGGTTACCGGGGGCTGCGCGACCTGACCGCGCTGCTACACCGCGCCGAGGCGGAGCAGGGAGGAGGGGACTCGGGTGCTTGACGCGGCCGTACCACACCGGACACCCACCGAGCTGCACGAACTGACGGTGGCGCAGGCGGGTGCGCTGCTGCGGGCCGGCCAGCTCACGTCGGCGGAGCTGACCGCCGACGCCCTGGCCAGGATCGAGCGGCTCGACCCAGCGCTGCACGCGTTCATCCGGGTGACCGGCCAGACGGCGCTGCGGCGCGCCGCCGACGCCGACCGCGAGCTGCGGGCCGGCCTCGACCGCGGTCCGATGCACGGGATCCCGTACGCGCTCAAGGACATCATCGACGCCGAAGGTGTCCCGACGACCAACGCGTCCCGGCTGTGCGCCGGCCACATGGCGGACGCGGACAGCGCCATCGAGGGCCGGCTGCGCGCCGGGCGCGGGGTCCTGCTCGGGAAGCTGACCACCTACGAGTTCGCCATCGGCGGCCCGAGCTTCGACCTGCCTTTCCCCCCGGCCCGCAACCCGTGGAGCGACGAGCACGTGCCGTCCGGCTCGTCGTCGGGTGCGGGGGCCGCGGTCGCGGCCGGGCTGGTCCGCGTCGCCCTCGCCTCCGACACCACCGGATCGATCCGCGGTCCGGCGTTCCACTGTGGGGCGGTCGGGCTCAAACCGACCTACGGCCGGGTGTCCGGACGCGGCGCCCACCTGCTGTCCGGCACGCTGGACCACTTCGGGCCGCTGGCCTGGACCGTCGGCGACGCGGCCGCCGCGCTGCGGGTGGTCGCGGGCGCCGACCCGGCCGACCCGCGCACCGCCGATGTGCCGGTGCCTGACTACCCCGCCGAGCTAGCCCGCGGGGTGGCCGGCCTGCGGGTCGCCTGCTCCCCGGGCTGGTACGCCGACGACCCCGTGACCGCGCCGGAGATCGTCACCGGCATCGAGCAGGCGCTGCGCGTGCTGGAAGGGCTCGGCGCGACCGTCGAGCCGGTCGATCTCCCCCGCTACGACCTGTTCAACGCCTGCGGCCGGGTCATCTTCGCGGCGGAGGCGTTCTCGGCTCATGAGGAGGACCTGCGCACGCAGCCGCGGTCGTTCGGCCGGTTCACGTACCAGCGGATCATGCCCGGGGCCGGGATCACCGCCGCCGACCTGCTACGGGCCTACCGGATCCGGCGGCGGCTGACCCGCACGCTCGACGAAACGGTGTTCGGCCGCTGCGACATCCTGATCACCGCGTGCGGGCAGGCCACGGCGGCCCGCTGGGACGACTTCGGCGCGGACTGGCCGCCGCCCCGGCTGGCCAACGACATGCAGACGATCCCGTTCAGCGTGACGGGACACCCCGCGCTGTCCATGCCGATCGGCTTCGCGCGGAACGGCCTCCCGATCGGCCTGCAGGTGATCGGGCGGGCGTTCGGCGAGGCGAGTGTGCTCCGGGTGGCCGCGGCGCTGGAGACGGAACTGGGTCAGCGGCACACGCGCCCACCGGTCCCGGCGCAGGCAGGCTCCGGACAGGCAGGCTCCGGACAGGCAGGCTCCGGACAGGCAGGGAGGACATCGTGACATCCGACGTGCCGCTGGCGACCGACTACTCCTCCGGGGCGCTCAGCAAGGACATCCCGGCGGAGTTCGACCGGCTGCGGCTGCTTGAGGCCTGGGGGGACCCCGACACGCACACCGTGCTGCGGACCGTCGGGCTGCGGTCCACCTGGCGGTGCCTGGAGATCGGGGCCGGGGCCGGCTCGGTGGCGCGCTGGCTGTCCGGCCAGTGTGCCGACGGCCGCGTCGTGGCCATCGACACGGACACCCGCTATTGCGGCGCCCCTGACCGGGACAACCTCGAATGGCGCACCGCCGACGTCCGCTCGGTCAGCTTCCCGGCCGGGTCCTTCGACCTCGTCCACTCCCGCCTGACGTTCTGCCACCTGCCGGAGCGGGAGACGATGGTCGCCGCCGCGGCCCGGTGGCTGGTGCCCGGCGGCTGGCTGGTCATCGGCGACCCGATGTGCATGCCCGCGGCGGGGTCCGGGTACGAGCCCATCCGGCGGTTCTTCGGCGCGCTGGAGACGGCGTGGCGCACGCAGGGCTCGGACATGACCAGGTGGGCGCAGACCATCCCCTCCCAGCTCGCGCGGGCGGGGCTGCACGACGTCGGCGTCCTGACCAGGGCCAACTGCCTCGGGGACCCAGGGCCATACGGCCGGCTGGCGTTCGCCAACCTGCGGCAGGAGGGCGCTTACCTGGTCCGGCGCGGGCTGCTGGCGCAGCCGGACGTCGACGCGGTCATCGCCCTGTGCCGGGGCCCCGGCTTCACCGACCTGCGCTCCATTACGGTGTACGGGTGGGGACGCAAGGCCGACGGTCGCTGAGAGCAGGATAGAGCGATGTTCGCAGCTGACAACCGCGCGTTCGTGGCCCGGCAGCATGACGAGCCCGGCTACGCGGCGGCGGCCCGCGGCGCGGACCAGCTGCTGGCCGACCTCGGTGTCTCGTACCGCTCGCTGCCGTACTACTTCCGGATCGGTGCCGCCACGCATGCCGCGCTCGCCCGGGCCACCCACGTCCTGGTCCGGGCGCAGGATAAACTCCTGCGGCACCTGGTCGCGACGCACTCCGCCGGGCAGCTGACGGCCATGTTCGAGGTCCCTCCAGACATGGCGTCCCTGATCGACTGGGCGGACCTGGCGTCGGCCGGGCTGCGCATGCTGCGCGCCGACATCATCCCGACCGAGGCAGGCTACTACTTTTGCGAGCTCAACCACTTTTCCGGTGTCGGCGCCGGGGAGAGCTACCACAGCGCGCACGCGTTCGCCGAGTTGCTCAACCGCCCGGTCGCCGGGGTGTCGCCGTTCCGGCAGCTCGCTCACCTGTACGTGACGCAGTGCCGGCCCGCGGGCCTGACCCGCGTCGTGGTCCTGGACACGCCCCAGCACCGGGCGCAGGGGTTCGGCGAGCACGTCATGCTCAAGCGGTACCTGCGGCTGATGGCACCGGACCTGGAGACCTCCTACCACGACGAGCACACGTACCCGCCGCACTGGCTGCGGCCCGACGAGGCGAAACGGACGCTGGTGCACCGCCTGGTCACACACGACGACACCCCGGACGGCGGCGCGTTCCTGGCCCTGTTGCGCGACCGCGGCGCCACCGTCTCTTGCATGTTCGAGGCCGAGCTGAAGATGCACCGGCGGTGGTTCTCGCTGCTGTGCGACCCCGGTTACCAGCACCTGCTCGACGCCGAGGAACTGGCCACCATCGAGCAGTACGTCCCGCACACCTACGACCTGCACCCCGGCAACCTCGACGCGGCGGTGGCGGACAAGGACCGGCTGGTCTTCAAGCGCAGTTACACCTACGGCGGCAAGGGCGTCCTCATCGGCGAGGAGCATCCGCCCGGGCCGCTGCACGCGCTGCTCACCGCGGACGGCTCCGCCTGGGTGGCCCAGCGGCGTGTGCCCACCTCGAGCCTGGACCTGCGCGCCGCGGACGGCGGGACGGCGACGTTCCGCTTCGTGCTCGGGATGTTCCTGTACGGGGAGCACGCCAGCGGCCTGCTCGTGCGCGCGTCGGCCCGCTCCCACGTGGTGAACGTGTCCCAGGGCGGCGGGGCGTCGTGGGCCTTCGTCGAGTAGCACGGCCGCGGCGGAAACCCGGGACCGTTGCTTTAATTAAGAAGGAGGTGAATTACCGATGAGCGATGCCGCGGGCGCCGAATCAGGGCCGGCCGAGAGCGGCGGGACTGGTCACCTGGGGGTGCTGGCCACCTGGCGGCAGACGCCCGGGCCGGTCAGGGCGCTGCTGGCCGGGGTGTTCGTCAGCCGGCTGGCCGGATTCCTGGTGATCTTCCTGGTGCTCTACCTGACCCACCGCGGATTCTCCTCCAGCCAGGCCGCCCTGGGGCTGGGCATGTACGGTGCCGGGTCGATCGTCGGCACCTTCGTCGGCGGATACCTCAGCGACCGGATCAGCGCTCGGGCGGCGGTGATGGTCAGCATGGGCGGGGCGGCGGTGCTGCTCGTCTCCATCATCTACCTCAAGGTCTACGTGCTGATCCTGCTGGCCACGTTGCTCGTCGGCGGAGTCGGCGTGATCTACCGGCCCGCCGCGCAGTCGGTGATCACGGAGCTGACCCCGCCGGGCCAGCTCGTCATGGTGACCGCGATGTACCGGCTGTGCCTGAACCTGGGCACGACCGCGGCCCCGCTGATCGGCGTGGCGCTGATCCATTTCTCCTACAGCCTGCTGTTCTGGGGCGAGGCCATCGCGTCCCTCGGCTACGGCCTGATCGCGCTGCGGTTCCTGCCGCGCACGCGCACGCGCACGCCCGCCACCGCCGCCGCCGACCGGGCCGCGGAGACGCCGGTGAGGAAATCCCGTTCCGGCTACCTGGCCATGCTCGGCGATGTGCGGTACCTGTTCTTCCTGCTCGCTTTCCTGCTGCTGTGCCTGGTCTACGTCCAGTACGTCGCGATCGTGCCGCTGGCCATCGTGAAGGCCGGGCTCCCCCTGTGGTGGTACGGCGCGGTCGTCGCCCTGAACGCCGTCATCGTCGTGACCTGTGAGGTGGCGGCGACCAGGTGGGTGCAGGCCTGGCCGAAACGGCTCACCGTGCTGGTCGGCTTCAGCCTGCTGGCGGCCGGGTACGCCGTGTACGCCATCAAGCTGATCCCGGTCTTCCTCATCGCAGGCACGCTGATCTGGACCCTCTCCGAGATCACCGGCACGCCGACGGTGTACGCCTACCCGGGCCTGGTGGCACCCGATCATCTGCGCGGCCGGTACTTCGGCGCCATGCACAGCATGTACAACATCGGAGCCACGCTCGGCCCGATCTTCGGCGTCATCCTGTTCGACCACATCGGCCAGAAGGTCTTCCTGTGGGCCGCGCTGGTGGCGGTCGCGGCCGCCATCACCAGCCAGATCGGCGTGCGAAGCATCGACACCGCCCACGCCCGCCAGGCCGCCCCCGATCCGGTCAGCCCGGCCCCGGCGAGTGCAGAGTCAGCCGCCCCGTAACCTGTTTGCCGAGCCGCACCGAGAGGACTGAATCCATGGCCGACGCCTCGCCGGGCGCCCCATTGCTGCTGGTGGGCGCCGGGAAGATGGGTCTGGGGTACATCAGCGCGGCGACACGCCTGGGCGTACCGGTGCGGCTGGCCGAGTACGCCGCCCTGGCGGACCGTTCCCGGCCGCTGGTGGAGCGGGTCGTGGCGGTGGACTCCATGCTGGAGGAGAGCTGGTACGCCGGCGCCCTGGCCGCGCTGGAGGCAGAACGGCCTGGCGGGGTGGTCGCTTACGCGGAACCGCACGTACTGGCGGCGGCGCTGCTCGCCGATGCGTACGGCGTGCCTGGCCCGGGCCTGCATGCCGCCGTCGTATCACGCGACAAGGCGCTGCAGCGGGCGCTGTTCGGCCGGGCTGGAATCCCGCAGCCGGAATACCGGCTCTGGGACCGGCTGGCGGACGCGGCGGTGTGGGCGGCAGAAAGATTCCCCGTGGTGGTGAAACCGCTGAAGGAGGCCGGCAGCATCGGGGTGGAGCTGATTGCCGATGCCGCGGCCTGGTCCGCAGCCGTGCAGCGGCGGGGAGAAGCCGGTCCTGTGCTGGTCGAGCAGGCTGTCGACGGACCCGAGTTTAGCGTGGAATGCCTGGTCCGGGAGGCAGAGGTGCTCTTCACCAACGTCACGGCGAAGCAGACCACCGGCCCGCCGCACTTTATCGAGGTCTGCCACCTCCCCGGTCACCGCTTCGCCAGCCCCGCCGAGCAGGATGCCACCGCCTCCTTCACCACCGCGGTGCTGCGGGCCATCCGCATGGTTACCGGCATCGCGCACCTGGAGTTCCGGCTCACGGCCAGCGGCCCGGTCCTGATGGAGATCGCGGTGCGGACCCCTGGCGACTACCTCATGGAGGCCATCTCCTGCACCTGGGACTTCGACCTGTTCGAGGCGGTCATCAGCCTGGCCGTTGGCCGCAGCCCGCGGCTGCCGGTCCCCGGCCGCGGCCCCGTCCGCGCCGCGGCCAGCCGGTTCCTGTTCGCCGACCCGGGCCGGGTCACCGAGATCACCGGCCAGTCCGACGTGGAAGAGCACCCGGCGGTGCTGCGGTGTGTGCTTGACCACGGGATCGGTGACGAGGTCAAGCCGGTCCGTTCCTCCCTGGACCGGGCCGGGCACGTGCTGATCCAGGGGGCTGACCCGGGGCAGCGCGACGCCGCGCTGGACGTGGTGGACACCCGGCTGCGCATCCACACCGAACCAGCGGGGCGCTAGCCGGTCACGGCCGGGCTGACCGATAGTAACCGGGCATTGACGGAAGCCCTCAGAAGGTGTTGCATCTTTTTTTAGGACTTTTACTAACTGGCACCCATATGAGCCCTGGGTGGGGCGATCACGAGGTGTTCTGTGCCAGCGGATGCGAGGAGGCATCGTGCACAGACGTCGTTCCGTCTCATGGTTCAAGCGCGGAATGTTTACGCTCGCGGCGGCCGCCCTCGGTCTGGGCGTGGCCGCAGCTCCGGCACCGGCCGGGGCGGCGTCCGCCGCCTGCCCGTGGGTCGGCTCGAGCGCGCCGATCCCGCAGCGGGTGAGCGAGGTGCTGGCCAAGATGAGCGTGACCCAGAAGGTGGACCTGGTCACCGGCGCGTCGGGCTCCAGCTACGTCGGCTTCATCCCCGCCATCGGGTCGCTGTGCATTCCGGCGGTGAACCTGCAAGATGGCCCGGCCGGGGTGGGCGACGGGCTGACCGGGGTCACGCAGCTGCCGGCCCCGGTGGACGCCGCGGCGACCTGGGATACCTCCGCCGAGCAGACGTACGGCCAGGTGATCGGCGCCGAGCAGGCGGCCAAGGGCACCACCGTGGACCTCGGTCCCACCATCAATATCGTCCGCGACCCGCGCTGGGGACGCGCCTTCGAGTCGATCGGCGAAGATCCCTACCTGGCCGGGACCATGGGCGCGGCCGATATCCGGGGCGTGCAGTCGGCCGGGACCATGGCCCAGGTCAAGCACTTCGCCGTCTACAACCAGGAAACCAACCGCAACACCCCGTCCGACAACGCGATCGTCAGCACGCAGGCCGAGCAGGAGATCTACCTGCCCGCGTTCGGCGACGCGGTGAGCAACGGGGCCGCGGCGTCGGTGATGTGCTCCTACAGCACGGTCAACGGCACCTACGCCTGCCAGAACCCGTACCTGCTGACCACGGTGCTGCGGCAGCAGTTCGGCTTCGGCGGGTTCGTCACCTCCGACTGGGGCGCCACTCACTCCACGGCCGCCTCGGCCAACGCCGGCCTGACCATGGACATGCCGGGTAATGACGGCTACTACGGCAGCGCGCTGGCCTCAGCCGTGTCCGCTGGTTCGGTGAGTACCGCGACGCTCAACTCGATGGTCTCCGAGGTTCTTACCGAGATGTTCGCGTTCGGCCTGTTCGACAAGCCGACCGCGGGCTCGCCCGGGGAGACGGCGACCAACGCTACGGACGTCTCCGACGCGCTGAAGATCGCCGAGGAGGGCACCGTGCTGTTGAAGAACAGCGGCGGCGTGCTCCCGCTGACCTCCTCCGATAAGTCCATCGCGGTGATCGGCGCGGACGCCTCGTCCAGCCCGCAGACCGCGGGCGGCGGCAGCGCCTCGGTCACCTCCAGCGGCACCGTCACCCCGCTGCAGGGCATCACCGCGGCGGCGCCCAGCGGGGTCACCGTGAGCTACAACGACGGATCCTCGGACAGCTCGGCCGCCTCGCTCGCGGCCTCGTCCAGCGTGGCGGTCGTCTTCGCCAGCCTCCCGGAATCCGAGGGCAGCGACCTGACCAGCATCGACCTGGGCAGTTCGGACGACTCGCTGATCTCCGCGGTGGCCGCCGCGAACCCGCACACGATCGTGGTGCTGAACACCGGCTCCGCGGTGACGATGCCGTGGCTGTCGTCGGTCGCGGGCGTGCTCGAGGCCTGGTACCCGGGCCAGCAGGACGGGACCGCGATAGCGTCGCTGCTGTTCGGCAGCTCCGACCCGTCCGGCCACCTGACCGTGACGTTCCCGACCTCGCTGTCCCAGGTTCCGGCGTCGACGGCCGCCCAGTGGACGGGC
The DNA here is from genome assembly GCA_050010815.1 of Streptosporangiaceae bacterium. GTDB lineage: Bacteria > Actinomycetota > Actinomycetes > Streptosporangiales > Streptosporangiaceae > Palsa-504. The sequence continues at coordinate 11,730 of JBEKKH010000100.1, forward strand.
CAGAACGGGACCGTTCAGTACTCCGAGGGGATCGACGTCGGTTACCGCTGGTACGACACCAAGGGCCTGACGCCGTTGTTCCCGTTCGGCTACGGCCTGTCCTACACCAGCTTCTCGTTCAGCAACCTGAAGGTCGGTACGCTGCCCGCGGGCGGCGCGGCGACGGTCACCGCCACGGTGACCAACACCGGATCACGGGCCGGCGCCGACGTCGCGCAGCTCTACGTCAGCGATCCGAGCGCGTCCGGCCAGCCGCCCCGCCAGCTCGAGGGCTTCGCCCGCGTCAGCCTGGCCGCAGGCGCCAGCCAGACGGTCACCTTCCCGCTGACCCAGCAGAACCTGCAGTACTGGAACTCAAGCAGCAACGGCTGGGCGACGAGCACCGGCAGCTACGGCATCAAGGTGGGCGACTCCGACGCGAACCTGCCGCTGTCCGGCACGCTCTCGGTCTCCTCGGCCCAGCTGGGCCAGCCGGTGACCATCACCAGCCCCGGCCCGCAGGAAGGACTCGCAGGCACCGCGGTCTCCGTGCCCGTTTCGGCCAAGGACAGCACCGGCGGGCAGTCGCTGAGCTTCACCGCGGCCGGCCTGCCGGCCGACACCTCGATCTCAGGCTCCGGCACGATCAGCGGCACGCCGACAACGGCCGGCACCAGCACGGTGACCGTCACCGCGCAGGACGGCAACGGGGCGCTCGCGAGCACCTCGTTCACCTGGACCGTGCTCCCGTCCGGCGACGACATCGCCACCACGCCGCTGGTCGGTTACGAGGGACTGTGCCTGGATGTCGACGGCGACAACAACACTCCCACGACCGTCGTCGACATCTACACGTGCAACGGCACCGACGGGCAGCAATGGACGGAGGAACCGAACGGCACCGTCCGCGCCGACGGCGACTGCCTCGACGTCGAGGGCGGCGGGACCGCGAACGGGACCCTCGTCGACCTGTACACCTGCAACGGCACCGGCGCCCAGGTCTGGCAGCCGCAGAGCGACGGCGCGCTGCTCAACCCGCAGTCCGGCAAGTGCCTGGACGACACCGGCTATTCGACCAGCCCGGGCACGCAGGTGCAGATCTGGAGCTGCACGGGGAACTCCAACCAGTCCTGGGTCTCCCCGGCCGGGTAGCTTCCGCCGCACGCTGGCGGCGAGTTCCTCACCTCCCGGCGGGGCGAACGCTGCGGCCGCACCGAAAGGGGGATTGACAACAACCTATATTAAGTCTTAAATCAGATCGTGAAATTAGTCTTCAGAGATGGGTGCTGATGATGATGCACCTGATCCGTACGGGTCTCACCGCCGGAGCGGTCACATGAGCGTGCGCATGACCGAAGAGCGGCCCGCGACGGAGTTCAGCTGGGTGCCTGCCGGGTTCGTCTGGGGCGCGGCGACCTCGTCCTACCAGATCGAGGGCGCGGTGGCGGAGGACGGCAGGCAGCCATCGATCTGGGATACCTTCTCGCACACGGCCGGGAAGATCACCGGGGGCGGCAGCGGCGACATCGCCTGCGACCACTACCACCGCTGGCGTGATGACATCGCGATGATGACGTCGCTGGGCGTGGGCGCCTACCGCTTCTCGGTCGCGTGGCCCCGGGTCGTGCCCGGCGGCGACGGGCCGGTCAACCCGGCGGGACTGGCGTTCTACGATCGCCTGGTCGACGTCCTGCTCGAGGCGGGGATCACCCCGTACCCCACCCTTTACCACTGGGACCTGCCGCAGTCCCTGCAGGACCGCGGTGGCTGGACGGCACGGGAAACCGCGGAGCATTTCGCGGCGTACGCCGGGTTGGTGGCCGGGGCGCTCGGCGACCGGATCGTCAACTGGACCACGCTGAACGAGCCGCGGTGCTCCGCGTGGATAGGCCACCTCGAGGGCCGCCATGCACCGGGGATCGCTGACATCCGGGCCGCCGTGCCCGCCTCGTACCATCTGCTGCTCGGGCACGGCCTGGCGGCGCAGGCCATCCGGGCCCGGGTCTCCGGCGCCCGGGTGGGCCTGGTCAACCTGCTGAGCGCCTGCGAGCCGGCCTCAGCCAGCCAGGCGGACGCCGAGGCGACGGTGCGCTTCGACGGTCACGCCAACCGCTGGTGGCTTGACCCGATCAGCGGCCGGGGGTTTCCCGGCGACATGCTCCAGCTCTACGGGGTCGACCTGCCGGTTCACCGCGGCGACCTGGAAACGATCGCCACGCCGCTGGATTGGCTGGGCGTGAACTATTACTCGCCGAGTGTCATCGCCGACGATCCGGCCGACGCCCTGCTGCACGCACGTGAGACCGGCGCGCCGGGCGGCGCGCCGCGGACCATGCTCGACTGGGAGGTGCGGGCCGAGGGACTCGAACAGGTCCTCGTCAGGCTCACCCGGGACTATGACGTGCGGCAGGTCTACGTCACCGAGAACGGCTCGGCCTGGGAGGACATCGTCGGCCAGGACGGCCAGGTGCACGACCCGGAGCGGACGCGCTACCTCGAGGAGCATCTGGCGGCCTGCGGCCGGGCGGTGCGCCTCGGCGTGCCGCTGGCGGGGTACTTCGCCTGGTCGCTGCTCGACAACTTCGAATGGGCGGATGGCTACCGCCCGCGCTTCGGCCTCATCTACGTCGACTACGCGACGCAGCGGCGGGTGGTCAAGGACAGCGGCGCCCGGTACGCCAGCATCATCCGCCAGGCCGGGGCCACTGGGCTGACCGGTTGAGCGGAGTGGTCAGCTAGCGCCCGGGTCCACGGAGGAAACGCTCGACCGGGAGGGTAGCGGCGCCAAGCGTCAGCGCCTCAGGGCCGAGGCGGCCGAGCTCTATCGAGGTCGCGGCGAACGGGTGCCGGAGCGCGTGGCGGCCTGCGGCGTCCCGGATGGCCGGCAGCAGCCGGCCGCCCAGCAGCAGCCCGGCCCAGCCGCCGAGGATGATCCGGTCGGGGTGGAGCAAGTTGATCAGGCTGGCGATACCGACGCCCAGGTAGCCCGCGGTTTCCTCCAGGATGGCGGCCGCCAGCGCGGACGTGTCCGCGCTGGCGATGAGCGCGGCGAGCGCGGACTCCTCGCCCGAGACCGGCATCGGCCGGCCATAACGTTCCAGGATCGCCTCGGCGCCCACATATGCCTCCAGGCACCCCGCCGACCCGCACCGGCAGCGCCTGCCGCCGACCACGACCGTGGTGTGCCCCCACTCACCGGCGCTGGAGGTGGCACCGCGGTAGATCGACCCGGCCGAGATCAGGCACGCGCCCACCCCGGAGCCGATCAGAGCGACCACGGCGTTCGTCGCGCCTTGGCCGGCGCCGAACCACAACTCGGCCTGCCCCATCGTCTTCGCACAGTTCTCGACGTACAGCGGCAGGTCGGTGCCCGCGCGCAGCAGTCGCCGCAGCGGGACGGCCTCCCAGCCGTACGTCTGGCCGGACACGAGGAGTTCCGGTCCTTGCTCGACGATCCCGGGAACGCCGACGCCCACGCCGAGGATGGCCGACGATCCGACCCCGCTCTCGGCGAGCACCGCGTTCAGGCCCGTCAGGACGCCCTCGACCACGACGCCCACGTCGTGGCAGCTGGGATCCAGCCGGTAGTCGGCCTGCGCGCGTTCGGTCATCGCCAGGTCGAACAGCTGCACCTGGACGCGCGTCTCGCCGATATCGACGCCGATGACGTACCCGTACCGGGGGTTTACCGCCAGCAGGACCCGCGGGCGGCCGCCGCCGGAGTCAACCGAGCCCGTCTCGATCACCACGCCCTCGTCGAGCAGCTCACGGACGAGGTTGCTGACCGAGGCCTGGCTGAGCCCGGTGGCCTCGGTCAGCTCCGGCCGGCTCTGCGGCTGGCGGAAATAGAGCGACCGCAGCAGCGCCGACCTGGTGTCCCGCCGCAGATCCCGGATCGTCCCTCGCGTCCGGTCCAGCATGGCTCCCCCCGGTAGTTCACGGTCCCAAACCAAACGTATCTCAGCCGCGCACTCGCCTCGTCGTCCCGTACCGGCTGGTCAAGGTGGTCACGGCGGTGATGCCACGGCCGTTCCGGCCATGGGTTCATAGCCTGCGAACCGGAGGTGGCGCCTTGGCCGCCGGGGGATGGCGCGGCGGCGCCTAGGCCGCCGGGGAGATGGCGCGGCGGACCGATCGATGCTTGACGGACGGTTTCCGCCTAGTTAAATTAAGTTATCAAATAAGACGTAAATCAAGCGGCGCCGGTCGGCGGGGACCAGATGCCGGAAGCCTCGGTCGACCCGCCCGGGGAGATGCCGTGCGTCCCGCGAGTCTCGCATAGCCTGGAAAGGACGGCCATGAGGGCCAGCCCGCATGCTGAGGCGCGGCGGCGTTTCCGCCATCGGCCCGTTGGCGCTGTCATCGCAGCGCTCGCCCTGGTGGCTGCGTTCGGAGCGACCGCGGCGCCCGGGCAGGCCAGGGTGGCGTCGGCGGCGCCTGCGGCGCCTGCGGCCGCCTGCGGCACGACAAACCTGGCGCTGAGCAAGACCGCCACTGCCTCCTCGCTGGAAAACGCCGGCTTCCCTGCGTCTGCCGCGGTGGACGGCAACCTGGGCACCCGCTGGTCCAGCGCCTTCTCCGACCCGCAGTGGCTGGAAGTGGACCTGGGCTCCACCCAGACCATCTGCCAGGTGGTGCTGAACTGGGAAACCGCGTACGGCAAGGCGTTCCAGCTCCAGACCTCCCCGGGCGGGTCGACCTGGACCACCATCTACTCCACCACCACCGGCACCGGCGGCACCCAGACCCTCAGCGTCACCGGGTCCGGCCGCTACATCCGCATGTACGGCACCACCCGCGCCACCCAGTACGGCTACAGCCTGTGGGAATT
>JBEKKH010000101.1:0-16526 GCA_050010815.1 Streptosporangiaceae bacterium
TCGGCAGGTCGAGCCGGACCGGGCGGCCCTCCTCGAGCGCGCCCTCGGCGAGCTGGATGAGCGTGTTGTCCATCGCCTTGTCCAGCCCGTGGTCCTGGCGCTGCTGGCACGTCAGGGCGGCGCCCTCGGGCAGCTGGGGCCGGAACAGGAGCGGGGAAAGGTCGAGGCCGGAGGCCTTCCAGTGCTCCACCGCCAGCACGCTGTCGAGCAGGTCGACCCGGCCGATGATCTCTTCCAGGCGGGCGAACCCGAGCTGGGCCAGGTACTCTCTGACCTCCTCGGCGATGAACTCGAAGAAGTTCACCACGAACTCGGGCTTGCCGCTGAACCGCGCCCGCAGCTGGGGGTTCTGGGTGGCCACGCCGACCGGGCAGGTATCCAGGTGGCAGACGCGCATCATGATGCAGCCCGACACGACCAGCGGAGCGCTGGCGAACCCGAACTCCTCCGCGCCGAGCAGCGCGGCGATGATCACGTCCCGGCCGGTTTTGAGCTGCCCGTCCGCCTGCACCACGATCCGGTCCCGCAGCTTGTTCCTGAGCAAGGTCTGCTGGGTCTCGGCCAGCCCGAGCTCCCACGGCGCGCCCGCGTGCTTGAGCGAGGTCAGCGGGGCCGCCCCGGTGCCGCCGTCGTGCCCGCTGATCAGCACCACGTCGGCGTGCGCCTTGGACACCCCGGCCGCCACCGTGCCGACCCCGACCTCGGATACCAGCTTGACGTGGATCCGGGCGGCCGGGTTGGCGTTCTTCAGGTCGTGGATCAGCTGGGCCAGGTCCTCGATCGAGTAGATGTCGTGGTGCGGCGGCGGCGAGATCAGGCCGACGCCCGGCGTGGAGTACCGTGTCTTGGCGATCCACGGGTAGATCTTGTAGCCGGGCAGCTGGCCGCCCTCCCCCGGCTTGGCGCCTTGCGCCATCTTGATCTGCAGGTCATCGGCGTTGACCAGGTACTCGCTGGTGACCCCGAACCGGCCGCTCGCGACCTGCTTGACCGCAGAGCGCCGCAGGTCACCGTGGCTGTCGGGAATGAACCGGTCGGGATCCTCGCCGCCCTCGCCGGTGTTGGACCGGCCACCGAGCCGGTTCATCGCGATGGCCAGGGTCTGATGGGCTTCGGCCGAGATCGATCCGTAGGACATGGCGCCGGTGGCGAACCGGCGGACCAGGCTGGCCACCGATTCGACCTCGTCGATCGATGCGGCCGGCGGCGCTTGCCGCCGGTCAGGGTCGTCCACGCCGCGAATGCGGAGCAAGCCGCGCAGCGTCATCAGCCGCCGCGACTGATCATTGACCAGCTCCGTGTACTCCTTGAAGATCTCGTACTTGCGGCTGCGGGTCGCGTGCTGCAGCTTGAAGACGGTCTCCGGGCTGAACAGGTGCAGCTCGCCGTCGCGCCGCCACTGGTATTCCCCGCCACCCTCCAGCCGCCGGTAGGCCATGCCCGCGGCGGCCGCGGCGGTGGCGTGGCGGGTACGCAGGTGAGTCTCTTCAGCCAGGGCGTCGAAGCCCACTCCGGACAGCCGTGAGGTGGTCCCGGCGAAGCAGGTGTCGATGACCTCGGCGCCTAGCCCGATGGCCTCGAAGATCTGCGCGCCGGTGTAGGAGGCGACCGTCGACACACCCATCTTGGACATGATCTTCAGCAGGCCCTTGCCGAGGGCCTTAAGCAGGTTAGCCTCGGCCTTCTTCTCCGTGATCCCGGTGATGATGGCGCGCCGGGCCAGGTCCCGGACCGAGGCGATGGCCAGGTAGGGGTTGACGGCGGCGGCACCGTAGCCGATGAGCAGCGCCACGTGGTGACACTCGCGCACGTCGGCCGCCTCGACGACCAGGCCAACCCGGGTACGCGACTTGCCCTTGATCAGGTGGTGGTGCACCGCGCCGGTCAGCAGCAGCGACGGGATGGCGATGTTTTCCCCCGGGGGGGCGACCCCCCCGGTGACCCCCCCGGTACGGGGGGACTGCCCGTCCCCCCGTACCCCCCTGGCGCGGTCGGACAAGATGATGAGCCGGGCGCCGTCGGCGATCGCCGTGGAGACCTCGGCGCAGATCGCCGCGAGCCGGACGCGCAGGCCGGCACCCCCGGCGGCCGGGTCGTAGCGGCCGTCCACCACGTGGGCGGCAAAACCGGGCAGGTTGCCCTCGTCGTTGATGTGCACGATCTTGGCCAGGTCGCTGTCGCTGATCACCGGGAAGGGCAGCACGATCTGGCGGCAGGACGCCGGGACCGGCTCCAGCAGGTTCTGCTCGGGCCCGGTGCTTGTGCCGAGCGAGGTCACGAGCTCTTCCCTGATGGCATCCAGGGGTGGGTTGGTCACCTGGGCGAACAGCTGGGTGAAGTAGTCGAACACCAGCCGCGGCCGGTCCGACAGCACCGCCAGCGGGGTGTCCGTGCCCATCGACCCGATCGGCTCGGCGCCGGACCTGGCCATCGGCGTCAGGACGATCCGCAGTTCCTCCTCGGTGTAGCCGTGCATCCGCTGCAGCGTAATGAGGTCTGTGTTGTCCTCCGGACCCTGGGGCCGGTCGGGAAGGTCGTCCAGGTGGAGGAGGCCGGCGTGCAGCCAGTCGGCGTAGGGATGCTCGGCGGCCAGGGCCGCCTTGACCTCTTCGTCTTCGACGATGCGGCCCGCCACGGTGTCGGCCAGGAAAACCCGGCCCGGCTGCAGGCGCCCCTTCCTGACCACGGTGGCGGGGTCGATGTCGAGCACGCCCACCTCGCTGGCCAGCACGACCAGGCCGTCGCTGGTGACCCAGTACCGGCCCGGCCGCAAACCGTTGCGGTCGAGGACGGCGCCGATCACCGAACCGTCGGTAAACGCGATCAGCGCGGGACCGTCCCACGGTTCCATCAGCGCGGCGTGAAACTGGTAGAACGCCCGGCGCTCGGCGCTCATCTCCTCGTGGTTCTCCCACGGTTCCGGGATCATCATGAGCACCGCGTGCGGCAGCGACCGGCCGCCCATGTGCAGCAGCTCCAGGCACTCGTCGAAGCTGGCCGAGTCGCTGCCCTTGGCGTTGAGTACCGGGAAGAGCCGCTCGATCCCCTGGCCGTCCGCCGAGCACGGGATCAGGTCGCTGGCCAGCATGGCCTCCCGGGCCCGCATCCAGTTGCGGTTGCCGCGGACGGTGTTGATCTCGCCGTTGTGCGCCACGTAACGGTACGGGTGGGCCAGCGGCCACGACGGGAATGTGTTGGTGGAGAACCGCGAGTGCACCAGCGCGAGCGCCGAGACGTACCGGGGATCGGACAGATCCGGGTAGAACGGCTCGACCTGCGGGGCGGACAGCATCCCCTTGTACACGATGGTCCGCGACGACAGGCTGGCGAAGTACGCGCCGACCTCGTGTTCGGCCCGCTTGCGCAGGCAGAACGCCATCCGTTCGAGTTCCATGCCGCGCTGGCCGTCCGCGCCGGCCACGAACAGCTGGAGCATGTCGGGCAGCACAGAACGGGCGGTGTCCCCGCAGGCGGTGATGTCGAACGGGACCTCCCGCCAGCCCAGGATGGTCAGCCCCTCTGCCGCGGCCAGCCGTTCGATGGCCGGTGTAACCAGCCATCGTTCGGCAGAAAAAAAGGCGATGCCGGCCGCGTAGGAACCAGCCTCCGGCAGGTCGAATGCGCATGAGGCGCGGAAGAACTGGTCCGGAATCTGGGTGAGGATCCCCGCGCCGTCCCCGGTGCCTGGGTCGCCGCCCTGGGCGCCCCGGTGTTCAAGATTGCAGAGCACCCGCAGGGCCTTCGCCACCACATCGTGGCCGCCGCGTCCGGACAGGTCCGCGACGAAACCGACGCCACAAGCGTCGTGCTCAAACTGGGGGTCGTAAAGGCCAGCCGCCGCCATGCGCTCTCCTGTCGTCCACTCGAAAACGCCACCTCAGTGCGCTTGGGACGACACTGGCCCTGTTACATAGACATTACATCACCGGACGAATCCTCTACCAGGGCTCGCTTCGGGTATGCGCGGGCCGACGGTCTGCGCCTGGGTCTGGACAGGTACATTCCCGCGACCGCCAGGACGAAAACCGCGATGTCACCGAGCGCGCCGTAGCGGATGCCCAGAACGTGCGGCAGCGGGCCGACGCGCACCGACTCCACCCACAAACCGCCCGCCGCATAGCCCGCTGCGCACAGCATGAACGTGCGCGCTCCGCTGAGCTCGAACCGCCGGGCGGCCCAGATGACCGCGAAGCCCAGCGCGATCTCCCACAGTGACTGGTACAAGAACACGGGCTGGAATGTGGCGTAATTCTCATAGCCAGGCACCCGGTGCTCGGGTGAGATCCGCACCGCCCACCACCACGACGAGGGATGACCGTAAAACTGCTGGGCCCACCAGTTACCCAGGCCGCCGATCGCCAGGCCGAACGCGACCGCGGGTGCCGCGGCGCCCGCGACGGGCCCGAGTCGCACGTTCGGGGCCCGCCGGCAGGCGATCCATGCGCCCGCCGCGCCGAGCGCCACCGCGCCGGGGACGCCGATGGCGGCGGCACTTACGGCGGCCGCGCGCCATAGCTGGTGCGCGTGACTGAAGTCGTGCCTGGTGTCCAGGAGGAGGGTGTGCACCAGCGCGCCGGCCACGCCGAAGGGGACGGCCCAGGCGGCCACGTCGAGAATGACTCCGGGTGGCCCGCCCGAGCGCCGGTACCGCAGGCTGGCCACCACGACAGCCACGACGATCCCCGCGATGACGCATAGCGCGTACGTCCGCAGCGACAGCGGCCCTAGCCGCCAGGCCGCGTGGCCTGGGCTCGGAATCGACGCGAGCGGCATCTTGCGAGCGTACTCGGTCTGTCGTCGGAGGACTCAGGAAGACGCCGTTCTGCGTACTCCGGCGGACAGCTCGCTGGTGAGGTTCCTGACCCCGGATACGCCGCCGGGACCCCCGAGGTGACGGACGAAGGCTGAGCCCACGATGACCCCGTCGGCGAAGGCCGCGACCTGCGTGGCCTGGGCGCCGTTGCTTACCCCGAGACCGACCGCGACCGGGAGATCAGTGTGCTCGCGGATCCGCTTGACCAGGCCGGAAGCGTCGCCGCTGACCGCGTCCCTGATGCCGGTGATGCCCATCAGCGAGGCGGCGTAGACGAAGCCGCGGCAGGCGGAGGTGACCTTGGCCACGCGCTCGTCGGTGGAACTCGGCGCGACCAGGAACACCCGGTCCAAGTCGAACTCATCGGAGGCCGCCAGCCACGAGCCTGCTTCTTCCACGGTGAGGTCGGGGGTGATCAGCCCCGAACCGCCCGCCGCGGCCAGGTCGCGGGCGAAGGCGCGCACCCCGTACCTGTCGACCGGATTCCAGTAGGTCATGACCAGGACGGCGGTCCCGCCGGCCGCGACCGCCTCCACCGTCCGGAGCACGTCGGCCACCCGCGTCCCGGCGGCGAGCGCCTGGTGCACCGCCTCGGCGATGACCGGTCCGTCCATCAGCGGGTCGGAGTAAGGCAGGCCGATCTCGATGACGTCGGCCCCGGTCTCCGCCATGACCCGGGCGGCCTCGATGGCGCCGTCGACAGTGGGGAACCCGGCGGGGAGGTAGCCGACGAGCGCGGCGCGGTTGTCCGCGCTGGCCTTGCCGAAGGCCGTCGTCACGGCGCTGGTCATGCCCGAACTCGTCACGGCGTCACACCCCGAACCACTTGGAGGCGGTATCGACGTCCTTGTCACCCCGGCCGGAGAGGTTGACCACGATGAGGCCGCCCGGGCCGAGCTCACGGCCGATCTGAAGCGCGCCGGCCAGCGCGTGCGCCGACTCGATGGCCGGGATAATGCCCTCGGTGCGGCACAGCACGGAGAACGCGTTCATGGCCTCGGCGTCCGTGACGGCACGGTACTCGGCCCGGCCGGTTTCCATCAGCCAGACGTGCTCCGGCCCGACGCCCGGATAATCCAGCCCCGCCGAGATGGAATGGGTGCTGCTCGTCTGGCCTTCGGAGTCCTGCAGGACGAAGGTGCGCATGCCGTGCAGCACGCCCTGGGACCCGCCGGTGAGGGTGGCCGCGTGACGTCCTGTGTCCACGCCGTCACCGCCCGCCTCGCAGCCGATCAGGCGTACTCCGGTGTCCGGGATGAAGGCGTGGAAGATGCCGATGGCGTTGGAGCCGCCGCCGACGCAGGCGATCACCGCATCCGGCAGCCTGCCGGTGGCCTCGCATACCTGCTCGCGCGCCTCCAGGCCGATCACCCGCTGAAAGTCCCTGACCATCATCGGGAACGGGTGCGGGCCGCCGACCGACCCGATGCAGTAGTGCGTGGTCGCCACCGTGGTCACCCAGTCGCGGAACGCTTCGTTCATGGCGTCCTTGAGGGTCCGCGTACCGGTCGTGACCGGTATCACCTCGGCGCCGAGCATGCGCATCCGGGACACGTTCAGCGCCTGCCTGCGGGTGTCCTCCTCGCCCATGTAGACGGCGCAGTCCAAGCCGAACAGCGCGCACGCGGTCGCGGTGGCCACGCCATGCTGGCCGGCCCCGGTCTCGGCGATGACCCGCGTCTTACCCATCCGCTTGGCCAGCAGCACCTGGCCGAGCACGTTATTGATCTTGTGCGACCCGGTATGGGTGAGGTCCTCGCGCTTGAGCAGTACCGTGCAGCCGCCGGCCTGCTGGCTGAACCGCTTAGCCTCGGTCAGCAGCGTGGGCCGGGCGGCGTATCCGCGGAGCAGTCCGTCAAGCTCGGCCCGGAAAGCCGGGTCCTTGCGGGCCTGCTCGTACGCGAGGGCCAGTTCGTCCAGGGCGGTCATCAGTGCCTCGGGAGCAAACCGGCCGCCGTAGGCCACGCCAGGGACGGCCGGGGACGGCGGGGTACCTCCTGGATGGGCGTTTCCTACCGCCTCGACCGCCCCGACCACGAAATGCCCGGAGGCATCGGGCACCGGAGCGATATCGGGCTCGGCTGGACCGGCGTGCCGCGCGGGACCGGCGTCCTGGGTGGCGGATGCGGCGGTCTGGGGGGCGGTCTCGGTGGCGGTCTCGGTCATTCTTTTTCCCCTCGCAGTGCGGGGTGCGAGCCCGCGGTCACCAGGTCGGCGACCGCGCAGCGCGGGTCTTTCTCGGTGACCAGGCTCTCCCCGACAAGCACGGCGTCGGCGCCGGATGCGGCATAGGCAAGCAGGTCGCGCGGGCCGCGGACGCCGGATTCAGCCACCTTAACGATGCCGTCGGGTATCCGGCCCGCCATCTGGCCGAAAATGCCGCGGTCCACCGCGAGCGTGATCAGGTTACGCGCGTTCACGCCGATGACGGTGGCGCCCGCGTCCAGGGCCCGGTCAAGTTCGGCCTCGGCGTGCACTTCCACCAGCGGCAGCAGGCCGATCGAAACCGCCCGTTCTACCAGGGAGATAAGCGCGCTCTGCTCGAGCGCGGCCACGATCAGCAGCACCACGTCCGCGCCGTGGGCCCGGGCCTCCCACAGCTGATAGGAGCTGACCACGAAGTCTTTGCGCAGCACCGGCACCTGGACGGCCCGGCGCACCGCATCCAGATCCTCAAGTGATCCGCCGAACCGCCGCGATTCGGTCAGCACGCTGATGATCTTCGCGCCGCCGGCCTCGTAATCGGAGGCCAGCGCGGCCGGATCGGCGATGGTCGCCATCTGGCCGCGGGACGGGCTGGCCCGCTTGACCTCGGCGATCACGCTGACGCCTTCCGCCTTCAGCGCGGCCATCGCGTCCCGGGGAGACGGCGCACGCCGCGCCATCTCCTTGAGATGATCTAGAGAGACCTGCCGCTGCCGTTCGGCGAGATCGGCACGCACGCCGTCAAGGATCTCGTCGAGCACACTCACGCGGTTACATCGTCCCCTCAAAATCGGTACTGTTGCGCCACTGATCGTAGCCCCGCGACCGATGTGCCTTGGTTACTGACCCCCCCGTACGGGGTCAAGCGCGTAGCCCGCGCCGCGGACGGTCCTGATCACCGCGGCCGATCCGATCTTGGCCCTGAGCTGGGCGATGTACACGTCAGCAGCCCGGTCGCCGGCCCCATCGTGACCGGCCGCCACGAGCAGCGATCGCCGGGAAAGGACGCGGCCCGGATGGTCCATCATGGCCGCGAGGATGGCGAACTCGGTCGCGGTCAGCGGCACCGGGTCGCCGCCCGCGAGCGCGGTCCGGCTGGGCCCGTCCAGCCGCAGCCCGCCCGCGCTGCGGCCGGCCAGAGGCACATGCTCCGGCATGGTCAGCAGGTCGCGGACCATGGCGGCCAGCTGCCGGGGGCTGAAGGGCCGGCCAAGCCAGCGGCGCGCGCCCGCCCGGGCCAGGCCGCGCGGCCTGGGCCCGGACACCAGGAAGATGACCGGGGTACGGAGCGCCCGGCGAACGCGCCGCGGGTCAAGCCCGGGCATGGTCAGGTCAAGCACGGCCGCGGCATCGGGACCGCGGGCCAACTCCTCAAGCGCCAGCTCCGGCGTGGTCACCAGGCGAACATGAAGTCCGTCCCTGCGCAGGTAGCGAGCCGACATCTCAGCGACTTCAGGCTCATGCTCGGCCAGCAGCACGGAGACGGGCCCGGCCTCAGCCGCGGGTTCTGGGGTTCCCGCCATCGAGGGTGGGATCTAGGGTGGGGTCGATGTCCTGGCTCAGCGACTCCCACATCGTGGCGGAATCGGTTCGCACCGATGCCCGGCTGGGCTGCTGGCCGTCCCGCTCGAAGCGGGCTGACATGACCGGCCAGCGCGGGCCGCGGGCAACGGTGGCCAGGCCCGCACCGATGATCGCGACCGCGCCGATGACGGCGACCGCGCGCCACGGCGTGCCGGTCATGACGGCATGACCCGACGCGCCGGCGATGACGATAGCATGGCTGGCGTTGCCCGGTGAGGTGCCGCTCGTCGTCGAGCCGCCCAGGGCCCCGCTGGAGGCGCTGGCCCTGGCCGCCGCGAGCACGGTCGATGCCCGCACCCCGGTGGCCGCAGCGGCCACCGCGCCGGCCCCGAGCAAAGCCAGCAGCGCGCCGGTGACGCGCCTGATCACGCCTCTGGTCGCGATCACGGCGGCCAGGCAGGCCAGTGCCGCGAGCGCGAGCGCGCTCGCGAGCGGGACGAGATCGGTGCCGGTGACGGAGAAATCCTGCGCGGGCAGCGGATGCGGCGAGACGAAGATCGCCTGCGCCCAGGCCTGGCGCACCGCGAGCACCACCAGCCCGGCCCCCACCGCGCCGAGCAGCAGCACCAGCGCGAACTCCCTGCGCATGGGCATCTACTAGCTCACCGCGTCGAGCACGGCGGCATCGAAGCACGTCCGGTCGCCGGTGTGACAGGCCGCACCGACCTGGTCGACCTTGACCAGCAGGGCATCGCCGTCGCAGTCAAGCGCCACCGACTTCACCCACTGCTGATGTCCGGACGTGTCGCCCTTCACCCAGTATTCCTGCCGGCTGCGGGACCAGTACGTGCACCGGCCCGTGGTCAGGGTGCGATGCAGCGCCTCGTCGTCCATCCAGCCGAGCATCAGTACTTCGCCCGTGTCGTACTGCTGGGCGATCGCCGCGATCAGGCCGGACGGATCCCGCTTCAGCCGGGCGGCGATAGCAGGGTCGAGCATCGCTTCCTCCCCCTTCTTGGTTTCCGCATGACTTCAGCCAGGGTAGCAATCACGCCTACCATCAGCGGGTGAGCTACTCCCGAGAAGAGCGTCTCGCGCTATGCGCGCTGCTGGACGAGACAGGCCCGAACGCACCGACGCTGTGCCAGGGCTGGAACACCGGCGATCTCGCCGCGCACCTGGTGCTGCGCGAGGGCCGGCCCGACGCGGCCGGCGGAGTCGCCGGCGGCCCGCTGGCCGGATACACGGCCAGGGTGCAGAGCCGAATCAAGCAGCGGACGCCGTTTCCCAACCTGGTGCGGACCATCAGGTCCGGACCTCCGCGGCTGTCGGTGATGGCCATCCCCGGCGTCGACGAGCGTGCCAACGCGGTGGAGTTCTTCGTGCACCACGAGGACGTCAGGCGCGCCGCGGCGGACTGGGAACCCAGGACGATCAGCAGGGGGGAATCCGACATGCTCTGGCAACGGCTGCGGATCGCCAGGCTCATGCTCCGCAAGGCGCCGGTGGGTGTCGAGCTGGCCAGGGACGACAGGGACACCGGGGAGGTGGGCCTGGACGGCTCCGCGTATCGCGTCACGGCTAAGAACGCGACCCCCGCCGTCACCGTGATCGGCAGCCCGGCCGAGCTCATCCTGTGGGTCATGGGCCGGACGGCCGTGGCCCGGGTACGTTTCGACGGCACCGAGGCCGCGGTGACCAAGCTGACCGCGGCGAACTGGCGGTAGGGTCTAGGCGCCCATCTCGCGCTTCAGCCTGGCCAGCTCGTCGTCGATGTCCTGCGAGCTCGGCCGGGGCGGTTGCGTCGGATAGGTGGCGACCGGCTCGACGTCGGCCCGGGGCAGCCTCCTGGTGTAGTCGGGCTCGGGCTCGCGGCGGACCTCACGCTCGGAGCGCTTGCGTGATACCTGCTTATTGGAGCGTGCCACCTTGACGGCGACGACGATCGCACCGACCACCAGGGCGGCGATGACCAGGTCGACCACCGCGTGCACCACGAACCCGACCACGGTAAAACCGATCAGGATGGCAATCAGTACGCCGACCGCGATGGCGGCCATCTTCAACCCGCGCATCTGCCGCTTCCTCTCTCGACCAGGAGCCGTATCGGGCCCCAGTCCCCAGGTGAGGATCTGTCCTCCCTCGCGATATTACCCGACTTCCGTCCGCTCGCCGAGCGTGTCGAGCGGACGGAGGACCTGCACTGAGGCCGGGCCAGCACGCGGGCGTGGCCATTACGCTATGGGTCATGCACGCACTCGGCATTGACATCGGCGGCAGCGGAATCAAGGCAGCACCTGTCGACGTGGCCACGGGCAAGCTTCTCGCCGACCGGCAGAAGATCGCCACGCCGCGCCCGGCCGTGCCCGACGCGGTCGCGGAGGTGGTGAAACAGCTCACCACCTCGTTCAAGTGGTCAGGACCCATCGGTATCACCTTCCCCGGCGTGGTCATCGACGGCGTGATCAGGACGGCCGCCAACCTCGATCCGGCCTGGATCGGCGTCGACGCGGGCACGCTGTTCGCCAA
The DNA here is from genome assembly GCA_050010815.1 of Streptosporangiaceae bacterium. Taxonomy (GTDB): domain Bacteria; phylum Actinomycetota; class Actinomycetes; order Streptosporangiales; family Streptosporangiaceae; genus Palsa-504. The sequence continues at coordinate 11,072 of JBEKKH010000101.1, forward strand.
GGCCGCCGACAACCCCGTCCGGGTCCTCAACGACGCCGACGCGGCCGGCGTGGCGGAGATGACGTTCGGCGCCGGGGTCGGCGAGAAGGGCACCGTGCTGATGCTGACCTTTGGCACCGGGATCGGCAGCGCCCTGTTCGCGGCGGGCGTGCTCGTACCGAACACCGAGTTCGGGCATATCGAGGTTCACGGTCACGACGCCGAGACTCGCGCCTCCGAGCACGCCAAGGAACTGCACGACCTGAGCTGGGGCAAGTGGGCCGGGCGCGTCGACGAGTACCTGCAGCACGTAGAGGCGCTGCTCTCGCCGCACCTGTTCATCGTCGGCGGCGGCATCAGCAAGGAGGCGGACAAGTGGGTGCCGCGGCTGACCGGCATCAGCGCCCGCATCGTGCCCGCGGCCCTGCTGAACAACGCCGGCATCGTGGGCGCCGCGATGGCCACCGCCACCTCAGGCGCAGCGGGGGTCAATAGCTGAGGCGTGTTCCGTGCCGCCCTCAGCGGACGGGGTGCCCAGCGCCGCGCAGGGCGGTTTTGACTTGGGCGATGTGCAGGGTCCCGAAGTGGAAGACGCTGGCGGCCAGGACCGCGTCCGCTCCGGCGTCGACGGCGGGAGCGAAGTGCGCCAGCGTACCCGCGCCGCCACTGGCAATCACCGGGACGGTGACCACGTCGCGCACCGCCCGGATGAGCTCGATGTCGAAGCCGGCGGTGGTGCCGTCCGCGTCCATCGAGTTCAGCAGGATCTCGCCGGCGCCGAGGTCGGTCGCCCGGCGGGCCCAGCCGATCGCGTCGATGCCGGTGCCGACCCGGCCGCCGTGAGTGGTCACCTCGAAGCCGCTCGGCGTGGCGGGAGCACGGCGGGCGTCCACGGACAGCACCACGCACTGGGAGCCGAAGCGTTCCGCCGCCTCGGCCAGTAGTTCCGGCCGGGCGATGGCGGCCGTGTTGAGCGATACCTTGTCCGCCCCGGCCCGCAGCAGCCGGTCCACGTCAGCCACGCTGCGGACGCCGCCGCCGACGGTCAGCGGGATGAAAACCTGCTCGGCGGTGCGCCGCACGACCTCGTACATGGTGTCCCGGCCGCCGCTCGAGGCGGTGATGTCGAGGAAGGTCAGTTCGTCGGCGCCTTCGGCGTCGTAGAAGGCGGCCAGTTCCACCGGGTCGCCCGCGTCCCGCAGCTCGCGGAAGTTCACCCCCTTGACCACCCGGCCGCCGTCCACGTCCAGGCACGGGATGACCCGGACCGCGACCGTCATGGCGTCCCGACCTCGACCAGGGCCTCTTCCAGGGTGAAGGCGCCTTCGTACAGGGCGGTGCCGATGATCGCGGCTTCCACCCCGAGCGGGACCAGGGAGGCGATCGCGCGCAGGTCGGCCAGGCCAGACACTCCGCCGCTGGCCACCACCGGCGCCGACGTCCGGGCGCACACGTCGCGGAGCAGGCTTAGGTTGGGGCCGCGCAGCATGCCGTCCTTGAGCACGTCGGTCACCACGTACCTGGCGCAGCCCTCGGCGTTCAGCCGGTCGAGGGTCTCGAAAAGCTCGCCGCCCTCGGCGGTCCAGCCGCGGGCCGCCAGCGTGGTCCCCCTGACGTCAAGGCCCACCGCGACCTGCTCCCCGTGACGGGCGATCACCGAACGCACCCAGTCCGGGTTCTCAAGCGCCGCGGTGCCGATGTTGACCCTGGTGCACCCGGTGCCGAGCGCGCGGGCCAGCGACTCGTCATCCCTGATGCCGCCGGACAACTCGACGTTGACGTCGACCCCGCGTACCACGGCCGCGAGCAGGTCCGCGTTCGACCCGCGGCCGAACGCGGCGTCCAGGTCCACCAGGTGAATCCAGGAAGCACCGGCGCGCTGCCAGGCCAGCGCCGCCTCCATCGGGTCGCCGTAACTGCTTCCGCTGCCCGCCACGCCCTGCACCAGCTGCACCGCGTGCCCCTCGGTGACGTCGACCGCGGGCAGCAAGGTCAGCGACTTCAGCTCGGTCACCGGGCCTCCAGCCAAGTCATAGGGCCTCCAGCCAGGTCATAGGGCCTCCAGCCAGTTGGAAAGCAGGGCGGCGCCGACGTCGCCTGACTTCTCCGGGTGGAACTGGGTCGCGGACAGCGCCCCCGCCTCGACGGCCGCGGCGAACGGCTCGCCGTGCTCGGTCAAGGAGATGAGGGCACCGGCCGCGGCGAGCTCGCCGGCCCCGGCCGAACGCAACGCGTAGGAATGCACGAAGTAAAACCGGGTCCCCGGCGAGATCCCGGCGAAAAGCACCGAACCCGCGGCCGGCGAAACCGTATTCCAGCCCATGTGCGGCAGCACATCGGCGTCGAGCCGCTCCACCGTGCCCGGCCACGCGCCGCAGCCTTCGGTCCCCACCCCGTGCTCCACCCCGGCCGCGAACAGGATCTGCATGCCCACGCAGATGCCGAGCACCGGGCGGCCGAGCTCGATCCGCCGCGCGATCAGCTTGTCGCCGCCGACCGAACGCAGCCCGGTCATACACGCCGCGAACGCGCCCACGCCGGGAACGACGAGCCCGTCGCAGTCCAGCGCGGCGTCCGGGTCGGCGGACACCTCGACGCCGGCGCCCACCCGCTCGAGCGCGCGCTGCGCCGAGCGCAGGTTCCCCGACCCGTAGTCGAGCACCACGACGCGGTGAGTCACGCCAGGACGCCCTTGGTGCTGGGGATACCGCCGGCCCGCGGGTCCGGAGCCGCCGCCGTGCGCAGGGCCCGCGCGACGGCCTTGAACTGGGCCTCGACGATGTGGTGCGGGTTCCGGCCCTCGATCACCCGGACGTGCAGGCAGATCCCGGCGGCAAACGCCAGCGACTCGAAGATGTGCCTGGTCAGCGTGGTGTCGTAGGTGCCGATGAGCGGGGCCATGCGATCCGGCTCGTGGTGCACCACGTAGGGCCGGCCGGACAGGTCCACGGCCGCCTGGACCAGCGTCTCGTCCAGCGGGATGAGGGCGTCACCGAACCGGGCGATGCCGCTCTTGTCGCCCAGCGCTTCCCTGAGCGCCTGGCCGAGCGTGATCGAGGTGTCCTCCACGGTGTGATGCGCGTCGATCTCGGTGTCGCCCTTGGCCCGGACGGTCAGGTCGAGGCCGCCGTGCTTGCCCAGCTGAGCGAGCATGTGGTCGAAGAACGGGACGCCGGTGCTGACCTCGACCGCGCCGATGCCGTCCAGGTCGAGTTCCACCATGATCTGCGTCTCGTGGGTGAGCCGCTCCACCCGCGCCACTCGGTTCACCAAGAAAGCACCTCATCCAGGGCTGAACGGAACGCCGCCATTTCGCCCGGCGTTCCCACCGTGACCCGCAGCCAGCGCGGCGGGCCGACCTCCCGGACCAGCACGCCGCGATCGAGAAGGCCCTGCCACACGTCCCGGCGCGAGTCGAACTGGCCGAAGAGCACGAAGTTGGCGTCGGAGTCGGCGACGTCAAGACCCCGCTGCCTGAGCCAGCCGACCAGCGCATCTCGCTCGGCCCGCAGCGCGGCCACCGTGGCCAGCGGCTCGCTGGCCCGGGCGAGAGCTGCCCGTGCGACCGCCTGGGTCACGGTGGACAGGTGATAGGGCAGCCGCACCACCAGCAGCTTGTCCACCAGCTCGGGCGAGGCGGCCAGGTACCCGACCCGGGCGCCCGCCATGGCGAACGCCTTGGACATCGTGCGGGTGACGACCAGCTGCGGGTAGCGCGGCAGCAGGCTCAGCGCACTGCGCGCGGGATCACGGGCGAACTCCGCGTACGCCTCGTCGATCACCACGATGCCGGGCGCCGCCTCGCAGACGGCCTGGATCACGTCCATCGAGGCGGCCGTACCGGTCGGGTTGTTCGGTGAGGTGAGGAAGACCAGGCTCGGCTGCGCCTGCCTGACCGCCATCCCCGCCCGCGCCGGGTCAAGGCCGAACGCCTGATCCCGGTCCACGCTTACCCAATCGGTGCAGGTCACCTTGGCGATCAGGGCGTGCATGGAGTAGCCGGGCTCGAAGCCGAGCGCGTGCCGCCCCGGACCGCCGAACGCCTGCAGAAGCTGCTGGATCACCTCGTTCGACCCGTTGGCCGCCCACAGGTGGCGAGCGGTCAGTCCGTGCCCCAGATAGTGGGCCAGGTCCTTGCGCAGCTCGACAGCATCCCGGTCGGGGTACCTGTTCAGGGTCAGGGCCGCCTGCGCCACCGCATCGGCGACCGCCCGGACCATGCCGGCACTCGGCGGGTAGGGATTCTCGTTGGTGTTCAGCCGCACAGGTACGTCGATCTGCGGGGCGCCATACGGATGCAGGTCCCTCAGGTCATCCCGAACGGACAGTGGTGCGGTGTCCATCAGCCGACCCTGCTCTGGTGGGGCACCCGCACCCGGACGGCGGCCACGTGGGCGGCCAGGTCTTCGGCGCCGCCGAGCGCATCGATCAGGGGGGCGGTGGCGGCCAGCGCCTCGCGGTCGCACTCCACCACGTTCACCAGGCGCAGGAAGGGGAACACGGAAAGCCCGCTGGTGTGCCGGGCGGTCCCTCCGGTCGGCAGCACATGGTTCGAGCCGGCCAGGTAGTCCCCCAGCGACACCGGGGTGTACGGGCCAGTGAAGATCGCGCCGGCGTTGGTGACCCGGGCGGCCAGCTTGCCCGCGTCACGCGCCTGGATCTCCAGGTGCTCGGGGGCCCACGCGTCGCTCACGGCGAGCGCCGCGTCCAGGTCATCGACGATGACGGACGCGGACTGGCCCGCCAGGGCCTTGCCCACGCGTTCGGCGTGCCTGGCCGCCGGGACCTGCCGGCCAAGCTCGGCGTCGACCCGCCCGGCCAGGTCGGCGTCCGGGGTGATGAGCAGGCAGGCCGCGAGCTCGTCGTGCTCGGCCTGCGCGACCAGGTCCGCGGCGACATGGGCCGGGTTCGCGGTGTCGTCGGCGATGATCGCCACCTCGGTCGGGCCGGCCTCGCCATCGGTGCCCACCACACCGCGCAGCACCCGCTTGGCCGCGGCCACGTAGACGTTGCCCGGCCCGGTGACGACGTCCACGGGCGGGCAGTCCGCCGTGCCGTAGGCGAACATCGCCAGCGCCTGCGCGCCGCCGGCCGCGTGCACCTCGGTCACGCCGAGCAGCGCGCACGCGGCCAGCACCGAGGGATGCGGCAAGCCGCCGTACCGAGCCTGCGGCGGCGACGCCACCGCGATCGAGCCGACGCCTGCGACCTGGGCCGGGACGATGTTCATCACGACCGAGGACGGATAGGCGACCAGCCCGCCCGGGACGTAGACCCCGGCCCGCTCGACCGGAACGAAGCGACCGGTGACGGTCAGCCCGTCGGTGACCCGGGTGGTGGTCTCGGCCGGGAGTTGCGCGCTGTGCACCTGCCTGGTGCGGCGGACCGCCTCGGTGAGCGCGGCCCTGACGTCCGGCCCGAGCCCGGCCAGGGCCGCGTCAAGCGCGTCGGGCGGCACCACGGTCGTGGCCAGGTC
>JBEKKH010000102.1:0-31381 GCA_050010815.1 Streptosporangiaceae bacterium
GCAGCACGGCCGCACCGGTGTCGATCCGCTCCAGGGCGAAGTTGTCGAACATGACCTCCTGACTACCCAGCGGGCGCGGGCTAACCCGGTTTCGCCGGGACCGTGGTTACCGGGCAGCCCGCCGGGAGCCTGCGGAAACTCGCACGGTCGGGGCGCACGCAGCCGGGGCCGTTCGGAAAAATTATGCCGAACGGACCTTGGTGCGACCGCCTCGGTCACCGGCCGGGGCGCCGTGGCGGGTGGCGTTATCCCCCGGGCGAACGGGCGGGTTTTCCCCATTGCCGTGGGCCGGGACCCACGGGTAGCCTGCCGGCAGAGGCAGCGCACAACCTGCCCGCTTCCGAGCCAGCGACCGGCCCGCGTCGGCCCTGGCCGCGAGGGGGGCTTCGGGGACTTTGGGTTCGGGCCCGACCTCGGGGTGAGGATCGGGCAGGTGCTGCAGCGGTTCGGCGTGCTCAGGGGACAGGCCGAGGACATCGTGAGCCGAGCCGAGCGGATGTTCGGCCCGGCCCGCGACGAAGCCGACCCGGATTGACGGGAGCTGATAACCGGGGCCGGCGGGGCTCAGGGACGCCGAGGGCCAGGACGGCGGTATCGTCTTCGATGCCCGCGCCGAAGCTCTCGAGCAGACCGACGATAGCGACCACCGCGGCGGTGGCGGTGCGAGGGGCGAGACCGCGGGCGAAGACGCGGAAGGCCTCGTCTCCGTAGCGGCCGGAGGGGTCCGTCGTGGCCGCGCGGGCCTCGGTCAGCCCGTCGGTGAACAAGAGCAGGGTGTCGCCGGGGCCCAGCCGGATCATGGTGCCGGTGAAGGCCCCGTCGGCCCAGGCGCCGATGAGCGGGCCCAGCGGCATGGGCAGGTAACGGACGCTGCCCTCGGCGCGCATCAGCAGCGGAGCGGCGTGCCCGCCGCGGGCGAGCGCCAGGGTGAAGCCGTCGCCGTCGGGGGTGAGCACGCCGAAGATCACGGTGCAGAAGCTCCGGTCGTCGCGGAGGTACTGCTGATGCAGCGCGCCGTTCAGGGTACGGAGCACGGTCGCCGGGTCGGCGTCGTAGACCGCGGCCGTGCGCAGGGTGTAGCGGATCAGGGACGTCAGGGCCGCGGCCCGGGCGCCCTTGCCGCAGACGTCGCCGAGAAACAGGCCCCACCTGTTCCCGCTGAGCGGGAACAGGTCGTAGAAGTCCCCGCCGAGCTCGTCCGCCGAGGCAGCGTGATAGTGCGCGACCGCGTCCAGGCCCGGCACGGCAGGCAAGACCGGAGGCAGCAGGCTCCGCTGCAAGGTGGAGACCAGATCCTGGAGACGCTCACGCTCACGCTCGCCGGCCAGGCGGGCGGCCAGCAGCTCGCGCTCGTAGGCCCGGCGGTCACGAGCGTCGAAGATCGCGGTGCGGATCAGCTCGGGTTCCCCGGCCTTATCGGTCTTGACCACGGAGGTGATCAGCACCGGCAGCCGGGTGCCGTCGGCGGCCTGCAGTTCCAGGGCCACGCCGCCGACCTGACCCTGCATGGTCAGCAACGGCCCGAGGTGCGTTTCGTAGTACAGCCGGCCGCCGACGCTGAGCAGATCGGAGAAGGAACGCCGACCGACCAGATCCCCGGCGCGATAGCCGAGCCAGTTCAGCAGCGTGCGGTTGATTCTCACGATTCGCCCGTCCAGCCGCGTGGACAGATAGCCGCACGGGGCGTTCTCGTACAGATCCTCGGCGCTGTCCTCGGCGCTGTCCTCGGGCCCCCCGGAGTGGGGGGAGGCGGCGGCCGGGTCGCCACCGGCGGTGCTGCTCACGGCCCGGGGCCGACGGCGAACGCCCTGATCGCCTCGGCCGTCGCGGCCGGGGCACTCAGGTGCGGGCAGTGACCGGTAGCCGGCAGCGTGACCAGGACGCTACCCGGGATCTGGTCGTGCACATACCGTCCGACCCCGGTCGGCGCGATCACGTCGCTTGAGCACTGCAGGATCAGCGTGGGCACCGTAACCCGGGCCAGATCGGAACGGTTGTCCGACAGGAACGTGGTCCGGGCGAACACCCGCGCGGCCTGCGGGTCGGTCCGGCAGAAACTGTTGGTCAGTTCCTGCCGGAGCTCCGGGCGGTCCGGATTGCCCATGATCACCGGGGCCATGGCCGCGGACCAGCCTAGGTAGTTGCTATCCAGCGATTCGAGCAGCTCATCGATGTCGGACCGGCTGAAGCCGCCCCGGTAATCGTCGTCGTCGACGTAGCGCGGGGAGGGCCCGATCAGGACCAGCTGGCGGAACCGTTCCGGCTCCCGGTCCGCGGCCAGCAGCGGGGTGAGGCGGCGCCACATGTTCTGATCACAGCCGAATCCGTTGGCCAGCATCATCACCGGCTGGTCGGCTTGGCCCGTGATCAGCACGTTGTTCCGGCCACCGATGCGCACGTCATCCGTGGTCAGGTCGACACCAGGTCGCAGACGAAGATGAGGGTCTCGCCCGGCGCGATGGCGCTCCCGGCGCCCCGGTCGCCGTAGGCCAGGTCCGGGGGGATGATCAGCTGTCGGCGGCCGCCGACCTTCATGCCCTGCACGCCCTGGTCCCAGCCGGCGATGACCCGGCCGACGCCGAGCTGAAACTCCAGCGGATCACCCCGGTTCCAGCTCGCGTCGAATTCCTCGCCGGTGGAGTACGCGACTCCCACGTAGTGGACCTTGACCCAGTCGCCCGCGTTCGCCGCGGCCCCGTCGCCCTCCCAGATGTCGGTGATCTGCAGTTCGGCCGGCGGCTCGCCGCCGGGAAAGTCAATCTCGGGCCTGCTGATGCTCATCCTTGCCTCTTTCCTTAGCTGTCGTGACGAGCGCTGCTCCGCGCAGCGATGGCCCGCTCGATCCGGGCGGGCCATCGTCCGCCTCACCCTGGGCGAGGTCGTTAAACGCCAGACGCCAGGTTATGTCGCCCGCCGAGCCTTCCGGGCCGCTTCCTGCGCCTCTGGGGGGCCGGAGTCAGGGATCGGAGCCGGTGCGGTCATCGCCGTCCGGTGCGCTCATCCGTCCCGGCGCAGGGAGACCTCGTCGGACTCGGCGATGTGGTCGGCCTCGATGGCGCGCAGCCCCCGGCCCAGGCGCTCGCGGGCCTGTCGCAGCAGCTTCAGCGAGTTGGCGGCCGGCCCCGGCGCGGCGGCCCGCTCCGGATCCGCGCCGTGTTCCTCGATGAGGTGAGTCTGCAGGGCCGCGGCCACTTCATCCGCCGCCTTCAGCGCCTGATAGATGGCCAGGTCCCGCGCGATGTCGTCAACCATGCAGCCAGTATCGCAGGCCAGCCCTGGGGTGAGATCCAGCCGGCGGGCCTCGTCAGCCTTACCGGCCGCACGGTGGCGGCCCGGCTATGATCAGTCGATGCGCTGGCCGGGATCGGCGCGCACGAGCGTGCTGGGGGGAAGATCGCAGGTGACATCGACCGTTAATCCGGCCCTGCTGCGGCAGGGGGCCAGGGCCGTGGCGGCCGGGCGCGTGGTGCTCGGACTGACCGCCCTGGCCTGGCCATCGGTACCAGCCCGTCCGTGGGTGGGGGAGGCTGCCGACAGCCTGGGCGCACGGGTGTTCGGCCGCGCGCTGGGGGCACGCGACCTCGCCTTGGGCCTGGGCGCACTGGCGGCCCTGCAGGGGTCGGCCGCTGACCCCGGACCAGCCTCGGCGTGGGTCGCCGCGGGCGCTCTGTCCGACGCCCTCGACGTGGCCGCCAGCTTGGCGTCGTGGCGCGAACTGCCCCGGGTCGGCCGGTGGCTGGTCGTCGCCTCGGCCGGCGGGGCTGCCCTGGCCGGGGTGGCCGGGGCGGTCGCCGTGCGGGCCAAAGCATCCGCCTGAGCTGCGCCCTTTACCGGGCCTCGCCCGCCGGGACCTGGGCGGCGACCACGTCGGCCACGATGCAGGTGATGTTGTCCGGGCCGCCGCCGTCGATGGCCAGCGCGATGAGATCCTTGGCGGCCTGATCCGGATCGGCCACCGTGAGCAGCACCTGGGCCACGGACCCCGGGTCGGCGACCTGGTGCAGGCCATCGGAGGAGAGCAGGTAGCGGTCGCCGAGACGGGCCTCGCGAAGCTGCAGGTCAGGCTCGAAGTTGCCCGCACCCAGCGCCTGCAGCAGCAGCGACCGCTGAGGATGGGAGGCTACCTCGCCGGCCGTGATCTTCCCGTCGTCCAGCAGGGACTGGACCAGCGTCTGGTCATGGGTGATCTGGAACACCTCACCGTCCCGGACCAGGTAGGCGCGCGAGTCGCCGATATGGACCAGCCCCAGCTGCGAGCCCGACCACAGCAGCGCGGTCAGCGTGGTGCCCATGCCGAGCAGCGACGGGTCGCTGGCGACCATGTCGCGCAGCGTGCTGCCGGCCCGGCGCACCGCATGCTCCAGCGCATTGAGCAGCTCACCGGCCGGCACCTCGGTGTCAAGCGGCCGCAGCGCTTCGATGACCGCCGCGCTGGCCACCTCGCCGCCGGCGTGGCCGCCCATCCCGTCGGCGACGGCGAGCAGCCGGGCCCCGGCGTAAGCGGAGTCCTCGTTGCCTTCGCGGTGCAGTCCGATATCGGACTGCACCCCGCAGCGGACGGCCAGCGTCCCCGGAGCATCGACCACGACAGTGTCCTTTCCAGACAGGTAACCGATGAGGAACGCCGCAAGCTCTCGCCTGGCCGCGGTCTCGGCCTCGATCCGGTCCCAGTACGCCGCGAGCTCGGCTGCTGCGCTGGCGCGCGGCAGCGTGCTCACCGCGCGGATACCGGCCAGCGGCATGCCCAGGCGACGCAACCACGCTACCAGTCGGGCCTGCTCGAGTTGGGCCGGGTTGTATCGCCGGTACTGCGAAACCGGATCGACCTCGGCCGGGCGCAGCAGGCCGAGCTCGTCGTACAGGCGCAGCGCCCGTGCGCCTGGCCTGCGGAATTCACCCGGCCTGGCGTCGTTGTTATGACGGACAACAACGAAGACAGACAGAAGGGCACCTGATGGCTCTGAAGACCTGGTTCATTACCGGGACGTCGCGTGGCTTCGGCCGGGAGTGGGCGCTTGCGGCTCTCGACCGCGGCGACAAGGTCGCGGCGACGGCACGCGACAGCTCCACGCTCGACGACTTGGTCGCCAAGTACGGCGACGCGATCCTGCCGATCCAGCTGGACGTCACCGACCGCGACGCCGACTTCGCCGCGGTCAAGCGGGCGCACGAGCACTTCGGGCGGCTCGACGTGATCGTGAACAACGCCGGCTACGGGCAGTTCGGCATGGTCGAGGAGATCAGCGAGGCCGAGATCCGGGCGCAGCTGGAAACGAACGTGCTCGGCGCGCTGTGGATCACCCAGGCGGCCCTGCCCTACCTGCGCGAGCAGGGCAGCGGGCACATCCTGCAGGTGTCCTCGATCGGCGGGATCTCGGCCTTCCGGAGCACCGGCGCGTACCACGCATCCAAGTGGGCGCTGGAAGGGCTGAGCCAGAGCCTGGCCCAGGAGGTGGCCGGGTTCGGCGTCAAGGTCACGCTCATCGAGCCGGCCGGCTATTCGACCGACTGGTCCGGCTCCTCCGCCAAGCACGCGACCGAACTGCCCGCCTACGAGCCGGTCCGCCAGGAGGCGGCGCAATCACGCGCCAAGCACTTCACCCCGGGCGATCCGGCCGCGACCCGCGACGCCGTGCTGAAGCTCGTGGATGCACAGGACCCCCCGCTGCGGCTGTTCCTCGGCGAGGCTCCGCTCGGCATCGCCACCGCCGACTACGAGTCCCGGCTGGCGACCTGGCGTCGGTGGCAGCCGGTGGCTGCTGCCGCTCAGGGGCACAGTGGCTGAGCAGATGAACGACCCGTACGACCTGGCCCGCTTCGTGGCGGCGCAGGACGCTGACGGTACCTACGACCAGGCCACCGCCGAGCTGCGCGCGGGCAGCAAGGTTAGCCACTGGATGTGGTTCGTGTTTCCGCAGATCGCCGGACTCGGATATAGCTCGGTGTCCAGGCGGTACGCGATCCGTTCGGTGGCCGAGGCCCGCGCCTACCTGGACCATCCGGTACTCGGACCGCGACTGGTCGAGTGCTCCACCATCGTGGCGGGGCTGGCCGGCCGCACCGCAGAGCAGGTCTTCGGCGGCATCGACGCGCAGAAGCTTCGTTCGTCCATGACGCTGTTCCGGCAGGCCGGGCCGGGCGAGCCGGTGTTCCAGCGGGTTCTTGACCAGTACTTCGGCGGTAAGCCGGACCCGGCGACCGACGGCGGCCGGTGCGGCTCTGCTGGAGTGACGGGATAGCACCTTCTGGGCCCGGTGGTGCGGCGGCCGGAAGAGATCGCAGTCTCTCCAGCCCCTTAAGACTCTCGCTCCCCTAAGCGACATGTTTCGAATTTATTGTGTGTCACCGGCCCTCTTATCGAGGCCGTCGCATAGCCGCCCGTCCGGGGAACCCGCCCCAGCCCCGCGCGATCCGCTTACTGCGTCAGCTCGCGGGACACCACGCGTCATCACCGCCCCATCCGTGTTCCCGGATCACTTCCGTTCCGGCCAGATATGAAACTTTTCGTGGTAGATTCAGGCTTGGTGGAGATTTTTGTGCATCATAGTACCCACAATGTCCCACAAAGCCTGAATCTACCAAGATCTTTGTTCGATTAAGGCCAGACGGCGCCAAGCCCCGGGTTCCGCGCTGCCCCGCCCGTCTCATCGCCCACGCCAGGCGCCGCGGCGGCCGCCTGCCCCGCCGATGCGGGGGCAAGCACGCCTGATCGTCATCGCAGCCACCAGCGAAGTCATCCCTACGAGAGCTTTCCCCCAGCTCACAGGCCACAAAGCCGGCCGGAAGGGCATGGCCCCGAGGGGCACCTAGAGGTTGAGCAGGGCCGCGCTGCGGTCCCACAGTTGCTGCGCCAGGCGCGGGCCGGCGGCTTGGGCGCTCGTCTTGGCCGGCTTGTTCTTGGCGTAGTACCCGCCGGACTGCCAGGTGCTACCGGGTGCGCCCGCGGCCAGCCAGACCAGCGGCTCGGCGCCCCGGGCGGGGAAATCGTGAACAGGTGCTTCCGCGGAGAGTGGTAGATGCGGCGCATGATGTGGGTGGTGTCACTCGCGAAGTTGGTGGCGACGATGCCGGGATGGAAGGCGGCCGCGGTGATGCCCTGATCGTGAAAGGCGGCAGTGCAGCTCGCGGGTGAAGGTGCGTCAGCAAAAACCCAGCCAGGTGGTTCACCTGGAAGGTCTTCTCGAACCCGTCCTTGGTCACCGTACGATCGCCCATGATCCCGCCGGCATTGTTGGCCAGCACATCGATGCGCGGGTAGGTCGCCCGCAGCTCAGCCGCCAGCTTGCGGACCTGGTCCGGTACAGCTGGCGGGCGGCTTCGGCACCAATGCCATCGCTGGCTCCGGTGATGATGATGGTCTGCTGGGCCATGACGTCCCTCGTTACTGCGCCTCGGGCAGGCGGCTGGCCAGGAGCTGAGCCAGGTGCAGGCCGGGGACCTGGCCGAGCTGCTCGAGCTGGGTGCGGCAGGAGAACCCGTCGGCCAGGACCACCGTGCCCGGCGGCGCGTCGCGCACGGCGGGCAGCAGGGCGGTCTGCGCCACGGCCACCGAGACGTCGTAGTGGCCTCGTTCGACGCCGAAGTTGCCGGCCAGCCCGCAGCACCCGCCGACCGCACGCACCTGCGCGCCGGCCTCGGTCAGCAGCGCGGAGTCGGCGTGCCAGCCCATCACGGCGTGCTGGTGACAGTGCGGCTGGGCCACCGCGTGCACGCCGGACAGGTCGGGCGGGGACCAGCCCGGCGTCTGCGCCAGCAGCTCGGCCAGGGTCCGGGTGCTGGCGCGGACCGCGGTGGCGCGCGGGTCGCCGGGGAGCAGCCCGGTGATCTCACCGCGCAGGACGGCGGTGCAGGACGGCTCGAGCCCGACGATCGGGGTACCGGCCCGGACGGCCTCCTCCAGGGCCCGCAGCGTCCGCCGCAGCTGCCGGCGCGCGCCGTCCAGCTGGCCGGTGGAAATCCAGGTCAGCCCGCAGCACACCGGCGCTCTGGTGACCTGCACCGAGTAGCCGGCCGCCTCGAGCACCCGGACGGCGGCCCAGCCCACCTCGGGCGTGAAGTGGTCGGTGAACGTGTCGACCCACAACAGCACCGGGGATCCCGGGGCTCGCACGGGCCGGGCGCCGAACCACTGCCGGAACGTGGCCGGGGCAAACCGCGGCAACGGACGGCGGGCGTCGATGCCGGCCAGCCGTTTGGCCAGGGCGGCCAGCGCGGCCGGGCGCAGCGCGGCGTTGGCCAGGCCCGGAGCGCGGGCCGCCAGCGCCGCCCAGCGGGGCAGCCAGCCCAGCGCGTAGTGGGCCGGTGGCCGCAGCCGGTGCCGGTACCGCTGGTACAGCACCTCGGCCTTGTAGGTGGCCATGTCCACCCCCGCCGGGCAGTCCGATGAGCAGCCCTTGCAGGACAGGCACAGGTCAAGCGCCTGCGCCAGCTCGGCCGAGGCGAAGCCCTTGACCAGGGTGCCGTTGGCCAGTTCCTGCAGCACCCGGGCGCGGCCCCGGGTGGAGTCCTTCTCGTCCCTGGTGGCCAGGAAGGACGGGCACATCACCCCCCCGCTGGCGGTGGTGTCGGCGCGGCACTTGCCAACGCCGACGCAGCGGTGCACCGCGGTGGACAGGTCACCGTCATCGTGGGCATAAGCGAAGCCGAGCCCGGTGCGCAGCGGGCGGGCCTGCGGCAGGCGCAGGTCGGCGTCGATCGGCGCCGGGTCGACCAGCACGCCGGGATTGAACACCCGGCCCGGGTCGAAGATCGCCTTGACCGCGGCCATCAACTCGATGGCGTCGGGTGAGTACATGTAGGGCAGCAGCTCACTGCGGGCCCGGCCGTCCCCGTGCTCGCCGGACATCGAGCCGCCGTAGGATCCCGCCAGCTGCGCCGCGGCCACGGCGAACGGCCGGTAGGCCGCCGGCGCGGTGGCGAACGGGAAGTCGATGCGGACGTGCACGCAGCCGTCGCCGAAGTGCCCGTAGGTCAGGCCGTCCAGGCCATGGGAGGCCATCAGCGCGCCAAGCTCCCGCAGGTACGCGCCCAGCTGCTGGGGCGGGACGGCGGAGTCTTCCCAGCCCGGCCAGGCCGGCGCGTCCGCCGGGGTGCGGCTGCCCAGCCCGGCGCCGTCCTCGCGGATGCGCCACAGGGCCCGCACCGGGGCGCCGGTGACGACCAGCGCGTCCAGGGCGTCCGCGTCGGCGATGAGCCGCTTGGCCCCGGCCTGCGCCTGCGCCTGGGTCTCCCCTGCGACCTCGGCGAACAGCCAGGCCTGGCCGCGCGGCAGGGCCGGCACGGCCGCGGCGCCGTTGAGGTTGCGGAACACCTGCACCATCCGCGCGTCCATGCCCTCCAGCGCCACCGGCTGGTGCGGCAGCAGGGCGGGCACCACGTCGGCGGCCGCCGGCATGTCCGGGTAGCCGAGCACGGCCAGCGCCACCGCCGCCGGCGACGGCACCAGGGCGACCGTCGCGGCGACGATCATGCCGAGGGTGCCTTCGGTGCCGACCAGGAACTTGGCCATGTCCGCGCCGTTCTCGGGCAGCAGGTGCTCGAGTGAGTAACCGGACACCTGCCGGGTGAACCGGCCGAACTCGGTGCGGATCAGCCCCAGCCGCGGCGCGATTAGCTGCTGCAGCGCGGCGCCGGCCGGGCCGGCGGCGGCCAGGCCGTCACGGCCGAACCCCCGGGCGTTCAGCCGCTCCCCCGACGCCAGCAGCACGTCCAGGCTGATCACGTTATCGGCCGTTCGGCCGTATCGTAGGGCCCGTGAGCCGCAGGCGTTGTTGCCGATCGAGCCGCCGATGCTGGCCCGCGCGTGGGTAGACGGGTCGGGCCCGAACCGCAGCCCGTGCGCGGCCGCGGCCGCGGTGATGTCGTCCAGGATGGCGCCCGGCTCACAGACCGCGGTCCGCTCCTGCGGGTCCACCGCCAGCACCCGGTTCAGGTGGCGGGAGAAGTCGAGGACCAGGCCGGGACCGACCGCGTTGCCGGCGATGGAGGTCCCGCCGCCCCGGCTGGTGACCGGCACGCCGAGCCCGGCCGCCACCCGCAGCGCCGCGGCCGCCTCGTCCACGTGCGCCGGGAACGCCACCACGGCCGGCACGACCCGGTAGTTCGAGGCGTCGGAGGAGTACTCGGCCCGCCGCCGGACCGAGTCGTCGACGTGGCCGACCCCGGCCGCCCGCAACGCCGCCGCCAGCTCACCAGCCTGCGCACCGGCCCGCTCACCAGGACGCGCGGCGCCCACATCCGCGTCCGCTCGTAGTGCCGTCATGATCTGCGATGTTATCTGGCGGCCGGTTTACGGGTGGACGACGGTGCGGACCTGGCGGGCCATCTCGATGTCCTCGCGGGCGGCGATCCGCAGGGTGCGGACTCCGGCGTCCGGCGCCCCGATGTCCTCATCGGAGGTCGCGGCCGTGTTACGGTCCTCGTCGACGCGGACGCCGAGGAACCCGAGCCGGGCCGCCGCCCGGGACCGGACCTCGGCGGAGTTCTCGCCCACGCCGCCGGTGAACACCAGCGCGTCCAGGCCGCCCAGCGCGGCCGTCATCGCGGCCACGCTGGCGGCCAGCCGGTGCAGGTACACCTGGATGGCCAGGTCCGCGCGCTCGTCGCCCGCCGCGGCCCGGTCCAGGATCTGGAGCATGTCACCGGTTCCGGCCAGGCCGGTCAGGCCGGAGGAGTGCTCCAGGGCGTCGCCGATCTCGGCCGCGGACAGGCCCGCGTGCGTCTGCAGCCAGAGCACGAGCCCGGGGTCGACCGAACCGGACCTGGTGGCCATGACCAGGCCGTCCAGCGGCGTGAAGCCCATCGTGGTGTCCACGCTGGCGCCGCCGTACACCGCGGCCAGCGACGCGCCCGCGCCCAGGTGGCAGCTCACCACGCGCAATTGCGAAGCGTCGCCGCCGACCAGCTCGGCGGCCCGCCGCGATACGTAGGCGTGCGACAGCCCGTGGAACCCGTAACGGCGCAGCGCCCAGCGCTCCCGCCACGGCTCGGGCAGCGCCAGGGTGGCCGCGGCGGCCGGCATGCCAGCATGGAACGCGGTGTCGAAACAGGCCACGGCGGGCACGTCGGGCAGCACCGCCTGCACCGCGTCCAGGGCGGCGAGCGACTTGGGCTGGTGCAGCGGCGCCAGGTCGGTGAGCGCGCCGATCCGCTGCCTGACGCCCGCGTCGATCAGCACCGGGCCGCTGAACTCCTGGCCGCCGTGCACGATCCGGTGCCCGACCGCGTGCACCTCGCCGAACGGCTCGATCGCCGCCTTGATCGCGGCGGCATCGGCCGCTCCGCGCGGCGCGGGCAGGTCAGCGGACCCGGTGACCGAGTAGGACCCGGTGACCGAGTAGGACCCGGTGACCGAGTCGGCGGACCCGGTGACCGAGCCGGCATCGTCTAGGACGCGGAGCTTGAGGCTGCTCGACCCGGCGTTGACGATCAGGACCAGGCTCAATCCGCCCACTCCCAGTTGATGATCTCCGGCGCGTCCTCGCCGTGCTCGCGGGTGTAGGCGCGGCAGCTCAGGCGCTTGTCCGTCATCAGCTGCCGGACGTGCCCGGCCGAGGCGGCCAGCCCGGGCACCCGGTCGATCACGTCCATCACCAGGTGGAACCGGTCCAGGTCGTTCAGCATGACCATGTCGAACGGGGTGGTGGTGGTGCCTTCTTCCTTGTACCCGCGGACGTGCAGGTTGTCGTGCCCGTGCCGCCGGTAGGTGAGCCGGTGGATCAGCCACGGGTACCCGTGGTACGCGAAGATGGCCGGCCGCCCGACCGGGAACAGCGCATCGAACTCCGCGTCGGACATGCCGTGCGGATGCTCGGTCTCCGGCTGCAGGCGCATCAGGTCCACCACGTTGACCACCCGCACCTTCAGCTCCGGAAGATGCTCGCGCAGCAGCGACACCGCGGCCAGCGTCTCCAGGGTGGGCGTCTCGCCGCAGCACGCCATGATCACGTCCGGCTCGCCGGGGGCGTCGTTGGAGGCCCACTCCCAGATCCCGGCGCCCCGGGTGCAGTGGATGATCGCCTCGTCCATGCTCAGCCAGTTCCGCTGCGGCTGCTTGCCGGCCACGATCACGTTGACGTAGTGCCGGGAGCGCAGGCAGTGGTCCCCCACCGACAGCAGCGTGTTGGTGTCCGGCGGCAGGTAGACCCGGATCACTTCGGCCTTCTTGTTCACCACGTGATCGATGAACCCCGGGTCCTGGTGGCTGAACCCGTTGTGGTCCTGCCGCCAGACCAGCGAGGAGAGCAGGTAGTTCAGCGACGCGACCGGGCGGCGCCACGGGATGCCGCGGGTGACCTTGAGCCACTTGGCGTGCTGGTTGAACATCGAGTCGATAATGTGGATGAACGCCTCGTAGCAGTTGAACAGCCCGTGCCGCCCGGTCAGCAGGTAGCCCTCCAGCCACCCCTGGCACATGTGCTCGCTCAGCACCTCCAGCACCCGGCCAGCGCGCGCCAGGTGATCGTCCCCGGGAAGGATCTCACCCTCGAAGGCCCGGTTCGTCACCTCGAAGACGTCACCCAGCCGGTTCGACGCCGTCTCGTCCGGGCCGAACACACGGAAGTTCGTCGGGTTGGCCTTGATCACGTCGCGCAGCCAGTCGCCGAGCACCCGGGTCGCCTCCGACATCCCGTCGCCCGGCCGGGCGACCGGCACGGCGTAGTCCCTGAAGTCAGGCAGCTCCAGGTCCCGCAGCAGCACGCCGCCGTTGGCGTGCGGGTTCGCGCTCATCCGCGCCGTGCCGAGCGGCGCCAGCGCGGCCAGCTCGGGCACCAGCGCGCCAGCGGGGTCGAACAGTTCCTCCGCCCGGTAGGAGCGCATCCAGGTCTCGAGCTGGGCCAGGTGCTCGGGGTTGGTCCGGGCCGCATCGATCGGCACCTGGTGCGCCCGCCACGTGCCCTCGACCGGCAGGCCGTCCACGAACTTGGGCCCGGTCCAGCCCTTCGGGGTCTTCAGCACGATCATCGGCCAGGCCGGCCGGTCATGGTCCCCGTCGTCGCGGGCGCGCCGCTGGATGGCGTGGATCTCGCCGATCACAGTGTCCATGGTGGCGGCCAGCTGCTGGTGCACCAGCGCGGGGTCGTCGCCCTCGACCGTGTGCACCGAGTACCCGTAGCCGTGCAACAGCGAGACCAGTTCTTCGTGCGGTATCCGGGCCAGCACCGTCGGGTTGGCGATCTTGTACCCGTTCAGGTGCAAGATGGGCAGCACCGCACCGTCGGTGGCCGGGTTGAGGAACTTGTCCGAGTGCCAGCTGGCGGCCAGCGGGCCGGTCTCCGCCTCGCCATCACCGATCACGCAGGCCACGATCAGGTCCGGGTTGTCGAACGCCGCCCCGTAGGCGTGCACGAGTGAGTAGCCGAGCTCGCCGCCCTCGTGGATCGAACCGGGCGTCTCCGGCGCCACGTGCGAGGGAATGCCGCCGGGGAAGGAGAACTGCCGGAACAGCCGGGCCATCCCCGTCGCGTCCTGGCCGATGCGCGGGTACAGCTCGGTGTAGGTTCCCTCCAGGTAGGTGTTCGCCACCAGGCCCGGGCCGCCGTGTCCCGGCCCGGCGATGTAGATGACGTTCAGCTGCGAATTCTTGATCACCCGGTTGAGGTGAGCGTAGATCAGGTTCAGCCCCGGCGTGGTGCCCCAGTGCCCGAGCAGCCGCGGCTTGACGTGCTCGGGCCGCAGCGGCTCGGTCAGCAGCGGGTTGTCCATCAGGTAGATCTGCCCCACCGACAGGTAGTTCGCCGCCCGCCACCACGCATCAAGAGCATCAAGTTCCGTTCGCGTCAACGGACCGAGCTCAGTTTCAGTCATGCGAAAACCCCTTTTATACGCTGAACGGACAGTGGTGACCGATTCGGCTAACCGGCTTCGTTCCCCCAGCCATCTTCACCCCGCGTGCGTGCGCCGGGCCGGCTTACCCACAGCATTAATGAGCCGGACACCTCAGCGCAACCTGCGCAGCAACGGGTCCTGGCGTCCGGCCGGCGCGATCTTGATCCGCGCGCCCGCCACCCGCGCCTCGCCCCGGCCGGCGATGACCGGATCGAGACACAGCTCGCTGACCTCGGGCAGGTCGTCGGCGAGCCGCGAGACCCGCAGCACCAGGTCACGCAGCGCCGCGGTGGTGGCCTCGTGACCGGAGGCCAGCGCCGCCGGGCGGCCCGAACCGATCAGGCTGACCGCCTCGGTGTCGGTCAGCGGCGTCAGCCGCGCCGCGTGGCCGGCGGACTCCCCGGCGGTCGCGCCGGGAGATCCCAGCGCCACCAGCGGGCCGAAGGTGTCGTCCACGATCACTCCGACACTGACCTTGACGGCACCGGTAGCCGGGCCGGGGGTCATCGGCGCATCCTGGGCCGCCGCCACTGATATGCCGTGGCCGCGCAGCAGCTCGGCCACCTGTCCGGGGGCCAGCCAGCCGCCCGGAGGCGCGTGCTTGAGGAACTCGCGGACCCGAGCGCGGGCCTGCGCGGTCTCGACCTCGGGGAAGGCAGGCACCCGGCCGCGCGGCGCGGCCCGCCACGCTCCGTAACCGGCCGCGCGGGCCAGCGCGGCCGCCGCGGCCTCGGGGCACCGGTAGGCAGGCACCCGGCCACCGCTGCGCTGGGACAGCAGGCGGACGGATTCCGGCTGGTCGAGCACCACCACGGTCAGCGGGACCGCGAGGTCCACCTGCTGGACGGCCTGGATCAGGTCACCGGTCGCCCCGGTGGGCAGGATCACCGCGATGATCGCGTGCACCTGCTCGTCGGCCGCGAGCAGTTCCAGGCCGTGGCGGAAATGCTCGGCCGAGGTCGTGACGGTCATGTCGACCGGTCCGGCCACGGTCCCGGTCGCGGGCACCAGCGCGTGCAGCCTGCGTCTGGTCAGGCCGTGCGGGTGGTGCACGGTCAGGCCAAGGTCGGCGCAGGCATCGGCGGCCAGCCGCCCCGCGCTGCCCACATTGGACACGATCGCGACGCTGCGCCCGGCCGGCACCGGCTGAGTCGCCAGCAGCGCGGTGGCCTCCACCAGCTCCCCCCGGCCTGCTTGAACAGCGCCTCCCGGCGGGCCGCCACCGTCGGCCCCCGGACGGGCGGCTGGGCCGCCGGACGCCCGGTCAGCACGGTGAGCACCGGCATCACGGCGCCGATCCGGCGGGCGGTCCTGGCGAACGTGCGCGGGTTGCCGAACGACTCGATGGCCAGCACCGCCACCTTGGTCACGCCGTCCTGCTCCCACCACTGGAGCATGTCGTTGCTCGACACATCCAGCTTCTCGCCGACCGAGGCGAACGAGGAGATGCCGATACCCAGCCGGGACAGCTGATCCACCAGCGCGAACCCCAGCCCGCCGGACTGCATCACCAGCCCGGCGACGCCGGGCCGGGGCGGCCGGACGGTAAACGTGGCGTTCAGCCCGATGCCGGGCACGGCCACGCCGAACCCGTCCGGGCCGACCAGCCGCATCCCGTGCCGGCGGCACACCGCGAGCAGATCCGCGCACGCCCCGGCGTCCAGTCCCGAGGTGATCACCACCAGCGACCGCACCCCGCGCTGCCCGCACTGCTCCGCCACCGCGAGCACCGAGGCGGCCGGCACCGCGATCACCGCCAGATCGGCCGGCTCGGGCAGCTCAAGGACCGAGGCCAGGTATTGCCCGCTGCCGACCTCCGGGTTATGGGGGTTGACCACGTACAGGCGCCCGGCATAGCCGCCGGCCCGGATGTTATCCAAGATGGCGCGGCCCGCCGTGCCTAGCCGCCTGCTCACGCCGATCACCACCACGGACTCGGGCGCGAGCAGGTGCCGCAGGCTGGCCGCTTCGGCACGGCGCTCTCGTTCGGCCACGGCGGACAGGTAGACATCCAGTGCGGTCCCCTCATCACCCGCGGGCAGAGCAGTGACGGGCAGCGGGAAGGTCAGGTCGTAGACTCCGTCCACGAAACGGCGGGCAACGGGCAGGCCGGCGTCCGCGAACACGTTGAGCATGGCCCGGTTCTCGGTCAGGGTCTGCGCGGTGAAGGTGGTGATCTGCTGGCTGCGGGCCCAGGAGATCAGGTGCTCGAGCAGCAACGTGGCGATGCCCCGGTGGTGCATGTGGTCGGCCACCGCGAACGCGACTTCTGCCGTCGCAGGCGGGATGGCCGGCGCCGTGACGGGCGGGACGGTCGGCTCGCGGGGGACGGCGTAGCTGGCTACGCCGACCACCTCTCCGCCCGCCAGCGCCAGCAGGGCGGCGTTCCCCGGCGCGGGGTCTCGGCAGATCCGCCGCGCCTCGGCCTCGGCGGCGCCCCGGCTGATATTGAAGAAGCGCATGTAGGTGTTGTCCCGGGACATCGCCTCGTGCATGGCCTTGACCGCGTCGAAGTCATCCGGGGTCGCCGGGCGGATCTCCACCGTCGTTCCGTCGGACAAAAGCGCGTAGACGTGGTCTGCCTGTTTCCCCGTGCTCACGGGTCCAGTGTGGCCGGCGCGGCGCGGTGAGACGGCGCCCGGCCGGCGAACGAGGCCATGGTCCACCCGGTGACACCTTTACGGGCGTATCGTGCCGACGTACCGTCGGGAAGAGCATCCCGGATCTGATGGCGACCTAGGGAGCATGACATGACGACGCAGGATTCGGCCTGGCAGGCCGGCGAATCGGCGGCGGGCGTGCTGGGTCCCGAGGCGGGAGTGCTCGCCTCGGCGGACGCGGCCGGGCTGGGGGCGGCCACGCTGGCCGTGCTGCGCCGGGCGGCCAAGAAACCGGGAGCGACCGCGGCGGCGGGCGCGCGGTACTGGGCCAGCCTGGCGCTGGCCGGGCCGGTGGCCACCGCCCGGTGGCTGGGCGTGGACGCGGACCCGCCGGTCCCCGTGCCCGACGGCGACAAGCGGTTCGCCGACCGGACGTGGAGCGATAACCCGGCGTTCTTCGCCGTCCGGCAGGCGCACCTGGCCACGGCGCGGCTGGTGCAGGACGTGCTAGCGGCCGGGGCCGGAGACCCGGTCGACGACGCGAAGGCCGAGTTGGCGACCGGGTTCCTGATCGACGCGCTGGCGCCGACGAACTTCCTGGTCACGAACCCGGCCGCGCTCAAGCGGGCGCTGGAGACCGGTGGGTCCAGCCTGGCCGCCGGGGCGGCCCATGCCGTCGATGACCTGCTGCACAACGGGGGCAGGCCCCGGCAGGTGGACACCCGGCCGTTCCAAGTCGGGAAGAACCTCGCCGCCACGCCGGGGCAGGTGGTGTTCCGCAACGACCTGATGGAGCTGATCCAGTACGCCCCGCAGACCCCGCAGGTGCACGCGATCCCGGTGCTGGCCAGCCCGCCGTGGATCAACAAGTACTACGTCATGGACCTGGCCCCGGGCCGCAGCTTCATCGAATGGGCCGTCCAGCACCAGCGGACCGTGTTCGCCATCTCCTACCGCAACCCCGACGCCGCCATGAGCGGCATCACCCTGGACGACTATCTCCTGCACGGCCCCCGGGACGCGCTTGACGTCATCGCCGAGATCACCGGATCTCCGACGATCGACATTGTCGGGTTGTGCCTGGGCGGCGCGCTGACCGCCATGCTCGCCGCCTACCTCGCGGAGAAGGGTGATGACCGGATCGGGTCGGTGACCCTGCTCAATACCCTGCTGGACTACAGCGAACCCGGCGTGCTCGGCGCGTTCACCGACGAGAAGACGGTGGCGCGGCTGGAGAAGCAGATGGCGGCCAAGGGCGTGCTGGAGGGCAGCCAGATGGCCGGGACGTTCGACATGCTCAGGGCCAACGACCTGATCTTCAACTACGTGGTGTCGAACTGGCTGATGGGCCAGGATCCCCCGGCGTTCGACATCCTGGCCTGGAACGGGGACAGCACCCGGATGCCGGCCGCGATGCACTCGTTCTACCTGCGCTCGCTGTACATGCGCAACGAACTGGCCACCGGGCGGCTCGAACTCGCCGGGCAGCGCCTGTCGCTGGCCTCCGTCACGAACGACACCTACGTGGTCGGGGCGGTCAACGACCACATCGTGCCCTGGCACGGGTCGTACAAGACCGGGGGCCTGCTCGGCGGGGACGTCCGCTACGTGCTGTCCAGCGGCGGCCACATCGCCGGGATCGTCAACCCGCCCGGCCCGAAGGCCTGGTACGAGGCGGCGGACTACGCCGGGGCGTCCCCGAAGTCCCCGAAGTCCCCGAAGTCGCCGAAGTCCCCGAAGTCCCCGGAGTCTCCGGCGGACCCCGAGGCCTGGCGGGCGGCGAACGGCAAGCACCGGGGCTCGTGGTGGGAAGACTGGACCACCTGGTCCGGCGCCCGGGCCGGGGAGCTGGTCGCACCGCCTGGCCTGGGCAGCACCCGGTACCCGGCCCTTGGCGACGCTCCCGGGGAGTACGTCCGCGGCTGAGCCCGGCCAACCTGCGAATCCGGTTGGTAAGCATTACGGCCCCTAGGTTATAGTCAAATTGACTCTAACTTGGAGGTGCGTATGACGGTGCTGGCTCAGCTGGTGGCGCCGCTGAACGTGGTGCTGTTCACGCTGGGAAACGATCATGTGACGGTGGCCGAGCTGCTCGGGTTCGTGACCTGGACCTGACCGCGATCGTGTACGTGCTCTTCCTCGGCATGTGCGCCGGCGGCCGCGGGTCACTCTTGGGTGCTGCTACCGGCAGCCTCGAGGACCGGCTCGCGCTCGCGACGCGGGTCACCGACTACGTTCTGAACACCAAGTCACGGTTCGGCGCCGCGATCACCGATGACCCCAGAACCGACGGATCCAGAGCCGACGCGGAGGCACGATGAGCGGGCAGCGCCGGGCGGGCGAGCGCGAATTCCTGGGCGGTTACGATCCGGCCAGCTTTCCGCCGTTCGCGGTCGCCGTCGACCTGGCGATCTTTACCATCCGGGCCGGCCTGCTGGCCGTCCTGCTCGTGCAGCGTCGCGATCACCCGTTCCAGGACTACTGGGCGCTGCCGGGCGGATTCGTCCGGGCCGATGAGAGCGCCGACGAGGCCGCCCGCCGCGAGCTGGCCGAGGAAACTGGCGTCACGACCTTCACCGGGCACCTCGAGCAGCTCCGCACCTACTCGGCGCCCGGCCGAGATCCGCGCATGCGGGTGGTCTCGGTGGCCCACGTTGCCCTCGCGCCGAACCTGCCCGACGTGCGAGCTGGCGGTGACGCGGCCGCGGCCCGCTGGTGGCCGGCCGAAGATCTCGGCCTGGACAGCACGGCCACGGAGGGGTTGCCGCTGGCGTTCGACCACGCCCAGATCCTCACGGACGCGCTCGGCCGGGTCCGGGCCAAGCTCGAGTACACCACGCTGGCCGCCGCGTTCGTCGACGAGCCCTTCACCCTCGCCGAGCTGCGCCGCGTCTACGCCGCAGTCTGGGGCGACGCACCGGATCTCGGCAACTTCCGGCGCAAGGTCCTGGGCACGGATGGCTTCGTGGTCGAGGCCGAACGGTCCCAGGCGGCCGCCGCGGGCGCCGCCGGAGGCCGTCCGCCGCTGTTCTACCGGCGCGGCCACGCCACCACCTTGCATCCGCCCCTGCTGCGGCCGGCTGAGCCGGCCCCCCTACCGGAGAGACGACCTTGATCACTTTGCGCGACCGTTACCGGGGCTGCCTGCTCGGGGGGGCCGTCGGCGATGCTCTCGGCGCGGGTATCGAGTTCTGGTCGCTGGCCGACATCCGCGCTCAACACGGGCCAGGCGGGCTGACCGGATACGTGCCCTGCTACGGGCGGCCGAACGCGATCACGGATGACACCCAGATGACGCTGTTCACGGCCGAAGGCGCGTCGGGCCGGCCGGGCTCGGCGAAGGCTGGGTCGCTGAGGAGGCGATCGCCGTCGCGACCTATTGCGCGCTGACCGCGGCTGACTTCCGCTCCGGGGTTCTGCTCGCGGTCAACCACGGCGGGGATAGTGACAGCACAGGCGCCATCTGCGGCAACTTGCTAGGTGCCCAGCTCGGTGCCGGGGCCATCGATGCAGACCTGCTCGACGGTCTCGAAGGCCGGGAGGCCATTATCCAGATCGCGGATGACCTGCATGATGTGTTCGCCGACGGGAGCGAGCCGCCGGGCGAGCGGTATCCGGCCGGTTGGATCTGCACCAGATGGCCCGCTGTGAGCTGAAGGGGTGGTTCGTCGGGCTGGTAACTCCACCCGACCGGATAATCAACCCCCGGCGTCGTCGTCATCTCGATATGGCAGCCGAGCAGGTAGGACACCGGCCGCGGCGCGCACCAGTCGGTGAGCCGGTCGATCGAACGGACAAAGCCAGGCCGCATCGCGTTTCGCGCCGACCACGACGGTGTTGGGCCGGTTGGCGAACTGGTCATCGGCTGCGGTGTGGTCCGTGTGCGAATGCGATCCGTGAATCCACGCGACGTCCAGGTTCAGAACCGCGGCACCGTCGGGAAAGCCCGTCATGTGGTGGACGCTATCAGCCGCCGGCCCGGGTGCGGGCCGTGCCGGCCGAGCGCCGGCCGGTTGTGTTCCCGGCCGGGGGGCAATAGGTTCCGATCAGTGTTTCGTCTCGTCTCGGGAGCCGCCGCGTGTCACCGATCAACCGTCAGGTACGCCTGGCTGCCCGGCCGTCCGGGCGCCCCAAGCCCGCAGACTGGGAGTTCACCAGCGAAGCCGTCCCTGAGCCTGGTCCTGGGCAGTTCGTGGTGGAAATCTCGCATCTGTCCATCGACCCGGCGATGCGCGGGTGGATGAACGCCGGCGCCTCCTATGTCCCGCCGGTCGAGGTCGGCGCGGTTATGCGGGCCGGCGCGGTCGGCCTCGTCACGGCGTCCGAGCATCCCGGGTTCGCCGTCGGCGACTACGTCAGCGGTGCCTTCGGAGTCCAGGAATACGCACTGTCGGACGGCCGCGGGGTCATCAAGATCGACACCTCGCTGGCTGATCCGGCCACCTACCTGGGCACGCTGGGGATGAGCGGGCTGACCGCCTACTTCGGCCTGCTTGACGTCGGCCGGATCAAGGCGGGCGAGGTCGTAGTCGTCTCCGGCGCAGCAGGCGCAGTGGGCAGCGTGGCCGGGCAGATCGCCAAGATCAACGGCTGCCGGGTCATCGGGATCGCGGGCGGGCCGGATAAGTGCCGGACGGTGACCGAGGAGTTCGGCTTCGACGCGGCGATCGACTACCGGACCGAGGACGTGCGGAAAGTTCTGCGTAAGCACGCGCCGGACGGCGTCGACGTGTTCTTCGACAACGTGGGCGGCCAGATCCTGGACGACGTGCTGACCCGGCTGGCCCGAGGGGCCAGGGTCGTCATCTGCGGCGCGGTGTCACAGTACAACGAGGCCCAGGTCCGGGGCCCGGCCAACTACCTGATGCTGCTGGTGGCGCGGGCCACCATGGCCGGCATGGTGATCTTCGATTACGAGGACATGTTCCCTCCGGCCATGGCCGAGCTGGCCGGCTGGCTCCAGGCGGGCCGGCTTATCTCGCGGGAGCACGTGGTCCGCGGCAGCGTCGGCGACTTCCACGACGTGCTGCTCATGCTCTTCGACGGGGCGAACACCGGCAAACTGGTCCTGGCTCTGGACCGGAGCTA
Source organism: Streptosporangiaceae bacterium (assembly GCA_050010815.1). Taxonomy (GTDB): domain Bacteria; phylum Actinomycetota; class Actinomycetes; order Streptosporangiales; family Streptosporangiaceae; genus Palsa-504. The sequence goes on from JBEKKH010000102.1 coordinate 21,516, forward strand.
ACACCTGGGGTGCGCTCAGGTCCGCTGGAGAACCGCGCGGTCCAGGCCAAGGAGCAGGGCCTCGATCAGGGTGATCGCCCGGTCGATGTCGGGCCCGCGGTCGGCGATCACGTCGGCGTACAGGAAGCCCTCGCTGATGCGCACGATCGCGTAGGCCAGCGTCGGGGTGTCCAGGCTGGCGTCGAACCCGCCGCGGCCGCGTTCGAGGTCGATGAGCCTCTCCAGCGCGCCGGCCATGCCGGCGTGCACCATGCTCCTGGTTCCGGTCAAGATGCGCAGCGCGGTCTCCGGATCGGACTCCAGGAACACCCGCAGCGGACGGTCGGCGCCGATGCCGCGCAGCACTCCCCCGATCAGCGCGACGAGCCGCGCCGTCCCGGTCAGTGCCGTGGTCTCCCGGACCTGGTCCGCGAGCAGCCGCCGGGCTCGCCACCAGAGCATCTCGTCGAGCAGCTGCTCCCGGTTGCCCGCTCGCCGGTACAGGGTGGCCCGGGCCACGCCGAGGCGCCTGGCCAAGGACCGCATGTCCAGCCGCTGTCCGGCGACGAAGACGTCCACGGCCGCCGCGAAGATCTCGGCCGGCACCCGGTCCGGGATCGCGGTTCCCTCCGGGAGCACGGTGCGGGCGTCGGCGTCACTGTCCTGCGGCGCGGGCGGGTGAGCTCTCATCAGCTGGCCGCGCGCTGACCGGCGGCGCGCTGATCGGCCGCCTTGACCAGGGAGGCGAGCTCGTCGACCAGGTAGCCGGCCAGGGCGTCGATGTCGGGAACCAGCTCGCGGCAGCTGACCAGCCCGAAGTGCAGCTGACCGAGGTAACCCACCAGGGTGATGTTCAGGCCCTGGCCGTCGGTGACCACCGACACCGGGTAGTGGGCGACGAGCCTGGCTCCGCACAGGTAGACTGGGACGTTCGGCCCGGGGACGTTGGAGATCGTGATGTTGAACGGCGGCAGCCGGTGCAGCAGGCCGGTGGCGAACACCACCCGGGCCGCCCGTGCGGTCAGCGCCGGCGGAGCGAAATCGCTGATCTGATCGACCAGGCCCTGCGGGATCGCCGCCTGCTGGGCCTTCGCGGCCTTCGTGGCGGTGTGGACGATCTCCAGCCGCAGCCCGGGATCGCTGACGGTGGTGGGCAGCGTCGCCAGCATGGCCGACACCTTGTTGCCCAAAGCGCCCTGGGCGGCCGGGTCCCGCACTGACACAGGGATCATCGCGACCAGCGGCTGGGCCGGCAGCGCGTCATGCTCGGCGAGCCATCGCCGCAGCGCCCCGGCGCACATCGCCATCACCACGTCGTTGACGGACACCCCGAAGGCGTTCTTCACCGCCTTGACGGTGGCCAGGTCCACGCTGCGGAACGCGACCCGGCGGTGCGCGGTGATTGGCTTGTTGAACGGCGTGGCGGGGGCGCGTCCGGGCATGCCCGCGATGACCGCGCCGTCACCGCGGTTCAGCCCGAGCATGCCGCCGACCAGCGTGTTCACCGCCGGAGCCAGGGTGGGCAGGACCCGGACAAGTGAGTTGGTGAGGCGCACCGTCTGGACCGGGCGCCAGGCCAGCTTCGCGGCCGCCAGCGCGGCCAGCGTCGGCAGGCCCGGCGGCTTGGCGGGCGTAAAGGGCTCGGCGGCGGGCAGGTCCCGGCCCGCCGGAGCCAGATCGAGCAGGACGGTCAGCAATTCGGCGCCGGACGCCCCGTCGATGGCCGCGTGGTGGATCTTGGTGTAGACCGCGGCGCGCTTGCGGGCCAGCCCGGTGATCAGGTAGATCTCCCACAGCGGACGGCTGCGGTCCAGCGGCCTGGCGTGCAGCCTGCTGACTTGTTCGGTCAGCTGGGCGTCGGATCCGGGCCGTGGCAGCGCGATTTCCCTGACGTGGTACTCGATGTCGAAGTCCGCATCGTCGATCCAGTAGGGCTGATCCAGGCCCAGCGGTACCTGCAGCAGCTTGCGCCTCAGCACGGGCACGAGCGGAAGCCGTTCGGCCAGGACCTCGGTCAGCCGGGCCAGGGTGAGCGGCTTAGCTGCCCCGCTGGGATCCAGCAGGCACAGCCCGCCGACATGGCCGGTGGTGGTGGCCGTCTCCAGGGCGAGGAAGGACGCATCAAGTCCGGTGAGCTGCTGCATCGGCGTTGCTCCTGTTGCTCGGCGTTGCTCCTCAGCGTGCGGTCAAGGTGAAATGCCGGTCCAGCCAGTCGGTGAGCAGGCCGGCGGCCTGACCGGGCACCTCGAGCTGCGGCGTGTGCCCCACTCCGGGGAGAATAACGCTTTCCCAGCTCCGATTGCGGGCCGCGGCCTGGCGGACGGCGTCGGCCGGTACCAGCCGGTCGGCGGAGCCGCCGATGAGCAGCACCGGGACCTCAGCGGCGGCCATCGTCGCGAAGTAACGGCGCGAATGGCCAACCACCCTCATCAGGGACCGGGCCGCCGCTAGGAGTGATGCGTCCCGGTGCGGGACGGATAGGCGCTCGGCGGCCAGCGCGATCGACGCCGCCTGCATCGCCTGGTCGGCACGGGCCGGGTTGGCGAAGCAGAGCTCGGTGAGGCGCTGGACGGCCACCTGCGGCGTCTGCCGCGACTGGGCGATCTTGAGGTAAAGCTCGCCGAGGCCGGGAATGGAGTAAGCCAGGAAGTTGCCGGCCACCTGCCAGTCGGGTGCCTGCCGGGGCAGCGGCAGCGCGGGATCGACCAGCACGAGCCCGGCCACGGTATCCGGGGCCGCGGCCGTGTGCAGCAGCGAGATCAGCCCGCCCATGGAGTTGCCGACCAGGATCACCGGCGTCCCGGTGATCTCCCGAACGAACCGGTCGAGCAGCCGGGCGTTCGCCTGCACGGTTGAGTTGCCGCGGGTGCCCGGGGTCAGGCCGAACCCGTGCAGGTCCAGCGCGACCGCCCGCCGGCCGGACGCCAGCTGCGGTCCGATCAGGCACCAGTTCAGGTGCGATCCGCCCAGGCCGTGCACGAAGACGATGGGCGGTCCCTGCGATGCGGCCGTGGTTCCTGGCGGGCTGAACTCGATCCAGTGCACCGGGCCATCAAGCGGGGTCAGGTAACCGCGCGCACCCCACGGGGCCGCGAAATCCCAGGGTGCGCGGGTCGTGCCGGGCGGCGTCGGGCTGGTCATGAGCGGCCGGGGTATAGCGGCCGCATCAGCAGCGGTGGGCGGAACGGGGCCCGCAGGCCGGGTGGGGCCGCCAGTCGGTCGGCGACCAGCCACAGCGTGGCCGGGTCGACGCCGAAGCCGAGATGGCTGCATCGCACCTCGATGTTCTGATGCAGCGCGCTGTCGGGCTCGATGCACGTGCGCCACGACACGATGCCGTCCCAGCGTGAGTACACCGAGGTGGACGGCACGTCGATGGGCTTGGCGATCTGCTCGCGGACCCGCCGGGCCGCGGGCGCGTGCAGGTGGCTGAGGCGCTGGTAGGGGTATTCGGCGTAGCTCTGGCGCGGGTCGGTCTGGGCGAAGGGGCTGCCGAGGGTGATGACCTGCCGGACCAGCTCGGGGTGCTCGCGCGCCATCTCCCTGGCGTAGATGCCGCCCAGGCTCCAGCCCACCAGCGAGACCGGCCGGCCGGTCCGCTCGGCGTGCGCCATCAGCGCGCGCGGAAGCCCGTCAAGGACCGCATCGGTCGGCCCGTGGTTGCGGCCGAGATCCCAGCCGCGCACCTCGTAGCCCAGCCAGCGCAGGAACTGGCGCAGCGCGGCCGTACTGGTGTCGGTGGCGAGCAGCCCCGGCCACACCAGCACCCCGTGGCCGTCGCCGCGCGGAGCACCCGCCATCCAGGGTGCAGCCAGGGTGAGAGCGGCCAGGTCGGCGAGCCCGCGGATAGGTTCGGTGAGCAGCAAGCCAGCACCTGGTGCTGCTGGCGGGGCGGCCACGGGGCCGCCGTTACGCCCATGGCCTGCGCCGGCGGCCCGGTCACGGATGAGGTACATCAGCGTCCCCTAGGCAAGCGAGTGATACACACTTAATATATGTCTCACGGACAATTTATGCCCCACGAGCAGCGCTGCCAAAAGGGGGCGGGATGAGCTTCAATCTGGCGACCATCCTGACGGAGACGGCCATGGCCGCGCCTGAGGCGCCGGTCAGCCTGGCCGGCGGAACCGTGATGACGTACCGCGAGCTCGACGCGCAATCCGGCCGCTTCGCGGCCGGCCTGCGCGAGATCGGCCTCTTCCCCGGGCAGGTCGTAGCCCTGCAGCTGCCGAACGTGCCGCAGTTCCTGACGTTTTACTTCGGAGCGCTCAAGGCCGGGCTCGTCGTGCTGCCGCTTAACCCGCTGCTGATGGCACCGGAACTCGAGTATCACCTGACCGATTCCTCGGCGGCCATACTGGTCGGCTTCGACGGCATCCACGCCGAGGCCAGCCTCGCCTGCTCCAGGACCGGGGTGCCGCTGTACCTGGTCGGCGGCGGCCAGGGGCCGATGGCCCCGGTACCCGGCGGCGCGCGGTCGGCCGACGAGCTGTTCAGCATCACGCCGGGGCCCGGCGATGTCGAGCCCCGGACCGCCGACGACACCGCAGTGCTTATTTACACCAGCGGCACCACCGGTAAGCCGAAGGGGGCCGAGCTCACCCATTTCCAGCTGTACATGAACTGCACGATCGCGGGCGCCCTGTTCGGCGCCAGGCCCGATGACGTGGTGCTGGCCGTGCTGCCCTTCTTCCACGTGTTCGGCTTGTCGTCGCTGATCAACGTGTTCGTCCGGTACGGCGGGTGCCTGTCGATCGTGCCTCGCTTCGCGCCCGCCGCCGTTATGGACACGCTGGAGAAGGACCGCTGCACGGTGGTCGGCGGCGTGCCGACGATGCTGCACGCCCTGGCCCAGCAGGACATCACCGGCCGGGACCTGTCCGCGCTCCGGGTCGCCGTGTCCGGCGGCGCGTCACTGCCGGAAGACATCATGCGCACCTTCGAGAACAAGTACGGCATCCCCGTGCTCGAGGGCTACGGCCTGTCCGAGACCGCGGCCACGTGCTCGTTCAACCGCCCCGATGACCGGCGGGTACTGTCCATCGGCAAGCCGATCTGGGGCGTGACGATGCGCGTCGGCGACGGCGCGGACGAGGCGATGCCGCCCGGCCGCGAGCACGTCGGCGAGATCCTGATCCGCGGCCACAACGTCATGAAGGGCTACCTCGGGCGGCCAGAGGCCACCGCTTCGGCGCTGCGCGGCGGGTGGCTGCACACCGGCGACCTCGGCTACATGGACTCGGACGGGTTCTATTTCATCGTCGACCGAGCCAAAGACCTGGTGATCCGCGGCGGGTACAACGTGTACCCGCGCGAGATCGAGGAGGTCCTGTACGCCCATCCCGGGATCGTCGAGGCCGCCGTGATCGGCAAGCCGGACGAGCGGCTCGGCGAGGAGGTGGTGGCGGTCGTGGTCCGGCGCGACGGCGGCGAGGTGAGCGCGGAGGACGTCATCGCCTACTGCCGGGAGCGCCTGGCCGCCTACAAGTACCCGCGGGAGGTTCGGTTCATGACGGAGCTGCCGAAGGGCCCTTCCGGCAAGATCCTCAAGGCCGTGCTGCGGGAGGAGGCTGCGGGGCACCCCGGCGCGTGACCGGGCCTGCTGAGGCTGGTGATCGGTCCCGGTGAGGCTGGTGATCGGTCCCGGTGAGAGCTGTCATCGGTCCCGGTGATAAGCCTTGCCCGGATTGCCGGTATCCGCCCGGCCGCAGATGAGGTTAGCTGGGCCTGTGGACTGCACGCGAGCGGCCGCGGGGTCCGCCCAGGTCCCGGTGGGGACCGCGGCATGACCGGGAGGCCGCCCGGGCATGCGCTCGTCGGGGCCTCCGCCGGGCGGCGGGCACAGGGAACCTGGACGTGCATCGGAGTCATGGCGGCCGGGGTGATCGTGCGCTTCGCCGTGGCGGCGGGCTCCTCGCACGCCCCTGACGTGCATGCGGCCGGTGTGGTCGTGATCGGGGCGGGAGAGCTTGGCTTGCTGCCGCTGCTCGTCTGGGGACCGCTGAATCCGGCCTGGCGACACCACGACAGCCGAACGCTACCTCCTCATCTCCGACCCCCTCCTCATCTCCGACCCCCTCCTCCTAATGTCACGGCAGGGCCTGGCGCATGACCACATCAGCGGAGCTTGCGGGCCTTCCAGACTTCTTCGCAGGGCCATTGCCTGGCCCAGCCGATGGTGGCCAGCGGGTGCTGCGTGGTGGCACCGGGCTCCGGCCGCAGTTCGAGGAGATCCTCGACGTCCAGACCGCAGCGGCGAAGCAGCCGGATCATGTCACCGTGACCGAGGTGGAACTCCACTGACTCATCATCAGGCCACTCGAACCTGTGCATGCCGAAGTAGGGCCTCAGCAGCCGGTCGGTGGCGGGCAGGCCATCGGCATCGGGGACGGTGAGCATGAGCAGCACGGAGTTCACCAGGAAGATCAACCGGCCCCCGGGCCGCAGTAGCCGGGCCGCCTCGGGGATCCAGGCGTAGGGGTCGCACCAGATGCTGGCCCCGTACTCGGAGACCGCCAGGTCAAAGCTTGCATCGGCGAAGGGTGCCTGCTCGGCGCTGGCATGCACGAGCGGGAACCGCAGCCGGTGCCGGTCCTGCAGCGCCCGGGCGGTCGCGAGCTGGGCGGCGGAGTTATCCAGCCCGGTCGGCCGCACACCGCGGCGAGCCAGCCACGCCGAGACATAACCGGTGCCGCAGCCCAGCTCGATGCTGTCCAGGCCGTCCAGATTGGTGGGCAGGATCCCGGCCTTGGCCTCCGAGACCGACCAGATGCCCCAGCTGGGTTCGGCCGCGGCCCAGTTGCGCGCGCCGGCGGCGGCGTAGTCAGCGGCCCAGCGATCCCAGGCCGCCCGGTTGCGCGGCACATGGTCAGCAGGCGCGGTCACAGCCGCCAGCATCGCCGGTGCCGGTGCTGGCGTCAATCGGGTGTCCGCAACGGGTTACGGTAGCCAGGTGACCGCCGTGGACGCCGTGGACGCCGTGGACGAGCGCATCCTGGCCAGCTACGGCACTATCACCGTAGTCGGCGCCAGCGCGGCGGTGTACAAGGCGGCGCATACCGTGCCCGCGTACATGCAGCGACACGGCTGGCGTATCATCCCGGTCAACCCGCATGCCAGCGAGATCCTCGGCGAGAAGGTCTACCGGACGGTCGGCGACGTCCCCGGGCCGGTGGGCCTGGTCGACGTGTTCCGGCCTTCGGAGCAAACGCCGGATGTCGCGCGCCAGGCCGTCGCGGCGCTGGAAGCACCGGTCCGCTAGTCGGCGGACGGCCAAGTGGTCAGCGTGCCCCTCGGAGCACACTGCTTATCTTCAAGGCTCCTAGGCTGTCGGCATGGGAGAGATCAAGGTGGGCACGGCGGGATGGACCGACCCGACGCTGATCGCCTCCGGCTGGTACCCGCCCGAGGCGACTACACCAGAGAAGCGGTTGCGGTTCTATGCCCGCCAGTTCCCGCTGGTGGAAGTCGACTCCACCTACTATGGGCTGCCCGGGGAGCAGACCGCCAAAGCCTGGGCCGAACGGACGCCGGATGGTTTCACCTTCAACATCAAGGCGTTCAGCCTGTTCACCCAGCATCCCACCCCGGTGCGGGCATTGCCGGTCGACCTGCGCGCCGCCGCAAGCAAGGCCGGGAAGGACCGGGTCTATCTCAAAGATGTCGACCCGGGCGTCGCCGATCAGGCGTGGGAACGGTTCCTGGCCGCCCTGGAGCCGTTGCGCGGCGCCGGGAAGCTCGGCGCGATCTTGCTGCAGTTCCCGCCGTGGTTCGCTCTCTCCCGGGGCAACAAGGATTACATCCTGGCGTGCGCCCAAAGAGCCGCACCCAGGCGGGTATGCGTCGAGTTCCGCAACAAGACCTGGATGACCGAGAACAACCAGGAAGAGACGCTTGGCTTCCTGGCCAGGCACCAGCTGCCCTACGTATGCGTGGACATGCCGCAGGGCTACCCCAGCTCCGTCCCTCCGGTCCTGGCGGTCACCAGCGACCTGGCCGTGGTCCGCATGCACGGCCACTCGGACAAGTGGGACAGCAAGGAGATCCACGAACGGTTTCGCTACCGTTACGGACCCGGCGAGCTGACGGAGTGGTCCGGCCGGATCGAGAACCTGGCGGCCGACGCCGACGTCACCGACATCGTGTTCAACAACTGCTACGCCAACGACGCCCACGTTAACGCGCAGCAACTGTCCGCCCTGCTCAGCGGCCGAACGCGGCAATCTACATAAGCACGTGATATAAGTATCTTATGGAAATTAGGGGCGGCCAGGGCGTGCGCGACGCCCGGGCCGGGCGGTCCGATGCCGGGCCTGAGCGGCCCGATGCCCGGACTGAGCGGCTGGCGGCGGGAGTGGCGGCGGCGATCGAGCGGCTGATCGGCCTGTTCCGCTCCCTCAGCCCGCCGGACGGGCTGTCGCTCACGGCGGCCGCGACACTGGCCACGCTGGAGCGATCTGGTCCGTGCCGTCTCACCTCACTGGCTGTCAAGGAGGGGGTGACTCAGCCCGCGATGACGCAGCTGATCGGCCGCCTGCAGGAATCCGGCCTGGTCACCCGGGACGCTGACCCGACGGACGGGCGGGTCGTCCAGGTCCGGCTGACCGACGAAGGCCGGGCGATGCTGGCCCGCCGCCGAGCGGTGCGGGCCGAGCGGCTCGCGGAGAGCCTGGCCCGGCTCGGCCCGGACGAGCAGGCGGCCCTGCGCACGGCGTTGCCGGCCATGGACGCACTGGCCAATGCCCAGCAGGCCGGCCCGCTCCCCGCGAGTCCGGCGCCTCACCCTGAAGACCCCACTCGGAGCCGGGGTGGAACCCCGGCGGACCAGCTGCCGCGGAAAGAGAGCACCCGATGAGTGGCCCCCACACTGGCTCGGTCGCGAGCCCGTTCCGGCAGCCGAAAGCCGTCTTCGCCGTAGCGCTCGCGTGCGTCGTGTCGTTCATGGGCATCGGCCTGGTGGACCCGATCCTGCCCGCCATCTCCCACGAGCTGCACGCCTCGCCGAGCGAGGTGACGCTGCTGTTCACCAGCTACCTGGTGGTCACGGCGGTGGCAATGCTGATCACGAACTGGGTTTCCAGCCGGCTTGGCGCCAAGAAGACGCTGATCGCGGGGCTGATCCTGATCGTGGTGTTCAGCGCGGCGGCCGGGGCCTCCCCCAACATCAACACCATCATCGGATTCCGGGCCGGCTGGGGCGTGGGCAACGCGCTGTTCATCGCCACCTCGCTGGCAGTCATCGTCGCCTCGGCCACGGGTGGCTTCGCCGGCGCCATCGTGCTGTATGAGACGGCGCTGGGCGTGGGCATCGCGATCGGGCCGCTGCTCGGCGGCACCCTGGGCGAGATCAGCTGGCGCGGCCCGTTCTTCGGGGTCTCCGCGCTGATGGCCATCGCCCTGATCGCCACCATCGTCCTGGTCGAGCCGACACCCAAACCCGCGTACAAGACCAGCCTGTCGGCACCGCTGCGCGCGCTGCGGCACCGCGGCCTGCTCACCATGTCGCTGACCGCCCTCTGCTACAACTGGGGCTTCTTTACCGTCCTGGGCTACGCGCCGTTCCCGATGAACCTGAGCCCGATCAAGCTGGGGCTGGTCTTCACCGGCTGGGGAATCTTCGTCGCGCTGTTCGCCGTCTTCGGCGCGCCTCGGCTGCAGGCCAGCTTCGGCATCGCCAGGACCATGTACGCCAACCTCGCGGCCTTCGCCGTCATCATCCTGGTCATCGCCATCTGGACGACCGACCGCGCAGTGCTGATCCCGGCGGTCATCGTGTCCGGGATCTTCATCGGGATCAACAACACCATCACCACCCAGGCCGTGATGACCGTTTCCCCGGTGGAGAAGCCGGTGGCTTCGGCGGCCTACAGCTTCGTCCGGTTCATCGG
>JBEKKH010000103.1:0-16433 GCA_050010815.1 Streptosporangiaceae bacterium
GGCATCAACAAGGTCTACGAGAACGGCTTTCACGCGGTCAAGGACCTGTCCGTGGACATCGCCGACGGCGAGTTCATGGTCCTGGTCGGCCCGTCCGGCTGCGGCAAGACCACCGCGCTGCGGATGGTCGCCGGGTTGGAGGACATCACCAGCGGCGTCCTGCGCATCGGCGGGAAGGAGGCCAACGACGAGACGCCCAAGGAACGCGACATCGCCATGGTTTTCCAGAACTACGCCCTGTACCCGCACATGACGGTGGCGGAGAACATCGGCTTCGCGCTCAAGCTGCGCAAGCTGCCCAAGGACCAGCTCGACACGAAGGTCAAGGAGGCCGCGGAGATCCTCGGCCTGACCGACTGGCTGGACCGCAAGCCGGGGCAGCTGTCCGGCGGCCAGCGGCAGCGGGTGGCCATGGGCCGGGCCATCGTGCGCGAGCCCTCGGTGTTCCTGATGGACGAGCCGCTGTCCAACCTGGACGCCAAGCTGCGGGTGCAGATGCGGGCCGAGGTGGCGCGGATCCAGCGCCGCATCGGGGTGGCCACGATCTACGTCACGCACGACCAGGTCGAGGCCATGACCATGGGCGACCGGGTCACCGTGCTGAGGGCCGGCGTGCTGCAGCAGTGCGACACCCCGCAGAATCTCTACGACAACCCGGACAACGTCTTCGTGGCCGCGTTCATCGGCTCGCCCGCGCAGAATCTCTACGACGCCATCGTCGGCGAGGGCACGCGGTCGATCAAGCTCGGCTCGCAGGAGGTCGACCTGCCGGAGTCCGTCGTGCTGAAGCGCCCCGGGCTGCGGGCCTACGCCGGCAAGGATGTGGTGGTGGGCCTGCGGCCCGAGCACCTGCCCGCGGCGGTGCCCGGCTACACCGGCCCGAAGCTGGTCGGCGACGTGGACCTGGTCGAGGCCCTCGGCTCGGAGCTCGTGGTCCACTTCACCATCGACGCGCACCGGGTGATCGCCGAAGGCGCGGTGGAGAAGGACGAGGCCCTCGCCACCACCAGCGGTGAGGGCGTGGCCCGGATCGCGGCCAAGACCCCGGTCAAGGTCGGTGACCGGATGACCTTCGGCGTCGACATCGAGGACATGCAGTTCTTCGACCCCAGGACGGGACTGGCGATCCGGGGTTAGGCGTGGCCCATCCGCAGGAGGATCCGCCGTGGTGGCACGGCGCCGTCCTCTACCAGCTGTACGTGCGGTCCTGGCGTGACACCGATGGCGACGGGTACGGCGACCTGCGCGGCATCATCGAGCGCCTGGACCACCTTTCCTGGCTCGGGGTGGACGGCCTGTGGCTGTCCCCTACCATGCCCTCGCCCGACGAGGACTGGGGCTATGACGTCAGTGACTACACCGGCGTCCACCCCGAGCTGGGCACGCTGGCCGACCTGGACGAGCTGATCGCCCAGGCCGGCCAGCGGGGCATGCGCGTCCTGCTCGACCTGGTGCCAAACCACACCAGCTCGGCGCACCCCTGGTTCATCGACGCCGGGTCGGGCCGGAACGCTCCGCACCGCGACTACTACGTCTGGGCCGATCCGGGGCCGGGCGGCGGGCCGCCCAACAACTGGCTCGACTTCACCGGCCAGCCCGCCTGGCAGTGGCACGAGAGCGGCCAGTATTACCTGCACAATTTCCTGGTCGGCCAGCCGGACCTGAACTGGTGGCAGCCCGCGGTGCACGCCGAGTTCGCCGGCATCCTGGAGTTCTGGTTCAACCGGGGGGTGGCCGGCTTTCGCATCGACGTGGCGCACGGCCTGTACAAGGATGCCGAGCTGCGCGACAACCCGCCGCTGACCGGCAACAATCCGCTGGAGGGCCGGTTCGGCCAGCGTCCGGTCTACAGCGCTTACCGCCCGGAGACCCATGGCGTCTACCGCGACTGGCGCAAGATCGCCGACGGTTTCGCTCCGCCGCGGCTGCTGCTCGGCGAGACCTGGGTCGGCGAGCTCGACCAGCTGGCCTCTTACTACGGCGACAACGACGAACTGCATCTCGGCTTCAACTTCCCCTTCGCCCTGGCCGAATTCGACGCCCCCCGGCTGGCGAAGATCGTCGAGCAGACGCTGGCGGCGCTCCCGCCGGGTGCGTGCCCGGTGTGGATGGGCTCCAACCACGACATCGGCCGTTTCGCCAGCCGCTGGTGCGACGGGGACGAGCGGAAGGTCAGGCTCGCGCTGCTCGTCCTGACCACCCTGCCAGGCACCACGGTCCTGTACTACGGCGACGAGATCGGCCTGACCGACGTGGACGTGCCGCCCGCGCTGCGCCGGGATAACGCGACCCTGCACAGCGGCGCCGACGGCAACCGGGACCGGGCCAGGACGCCCATGCCGTGGGACGCTTCACCGGGCGGCGGCTTCAGCACGCCAGGCGTGACGCCCTGGTTGCCGCCCGGAGACCCTCCGGGGCCTAATGTCGCTGATCAGCGCGCCGACGCCGATTCCACGCTGTGGCTGTGCCGGCGCCTGCTCGCGGTGCGGCGGACCGAGCTGAGCGGCAGCATCCCCGATTTCGAGCATCTGCCGGCCCGCGAGGGACAGTGGGCATACCGCGTCGGCTCACTGGTTGTAGCGGCCAACTTTTCCGGTCGTCCGGCGGGCCTCCCGTCCGCCGCGGGCGAGGTGCTGCTCGCCACCTCCGGCACCGAGACGGCCGCGCAGCAGCGGATGCTGGCACCGTGGGAGGGAGTTGTGGCCCGCCTCGCCGCCAGCTGAGCCTCGCCAGCCGTCCTGCTCCGCACCACAGGATAGGCCGGCCATCCAGCGCCGTGCACAGATAGTGACTCTAGCCCAGGTTCGTTCGGTAGATTTTTCGGTTGATCCCTTTTTAGACCGTAGGTCCTCCGGTATCATCCAGTAATTGGAGGGCTTCGTTCATGATCTCGCAGCCATACGTATATAGGCGGCACGAGCTGGCCGAACCCGACTGGCGCCGGTTCCCCGGCTGGGCCGGGGTATCCGCCGCCGACTGGGAATCCGCCCAGTGGCAGCGCGCCCACTGCGTCAAGAACACGCGTCAGCTCCGCCAGGTCACCGGATCGGGTCTGGAGGAGTCGTTCCTCGCCGACCTCGAGCGTGACCAGCGCGAGCGCGCCACGATGTCGATGTTGCTGCCGCCGCAGATGCTCAACACCATGGTGCCGGCCGGGACGCCGGACGGTCCCGGCTTCACCGAGGCGTTCTACGCGGATCCCGTGCGCAGGTACATGATCCCGGCGTTCAGCGACCGCAGGACCGACTGGCCGTCGCATCCCTACGCAGAGCGTGACTCGCTGCACGAGGCGGAGATGTGGGCGGTCGAGGGACTGACCCACCGGTACCCCACCAAGGTGCTGGCCGAGCTGCTGCCCACCTGCCCGCAGTACTGCGGGCACTGCACCCGGATGGACCTGGTCGGCAATCCCACGGCCATGACCGACAAGCACAAGTTCGCGCTCCCCCGCGAAGACCGGCTCGAGGCGATGCTCTCTTACCTGCGCCGTACGCCCGGGGTGCGGGACGTGGTGGTATCCGGCGGGGACGTGGCCAACCTGCCGTGGCCGCGACTGGAGTCGTTCGTGACCGCGCTGCTTCAGATCGACTCGATCAGGGACATCAGGCTGGCCAGTAAGGCCCTGATGGGGCTGCCGCAGCACTGGCTGTCCGACGAGGTCCGCGCGGGCATGGCCCGGCTCGCCGCCACGGCGCGCTCGCGTGGCGTGAGCATCGCCATCCACACCCACGTGAACGCGGCCCAGTCCGTGACACCGCTGGTCGCACAGGCCACCCGCGCCATGCTGGAGGCCGGCGTCAGGGACGTGCGGAACCAGGGCGTGCTGCTACGAGGCACCAACGACAGCGCCGAGGCGCTGCTCGACCTCTGTTTCGCGCTGCTCGACGAGGCCGGCATCATGCCTTATTACTTCTACATGTGCGACATGATCCCCGGCAGCGAGCACTGGCGGCTGACGCTGCGCGAGGGCCAGTCCCTGCAGCACGAGATCATGGGCTACCTGCCTGGGTTCGCGACCCCGCGGATGGTCTGCGACGTGCCCTACGTCGGCAAACGATGGCTGCACCAGGTATCCAGGTACGACACCGAGCACGGCATCTCCTACTGGACGAAGAACTACCGCACCGCCATCGAGACCGGTGACGAGCTGGCGCTCGGCCGCGAGTACCCGTACTACGACCCGATCTACATGCTGCCCGAATCGGGTCAGGCCTGGTGGCGGAGCCTGGGTGCCCGGCCGAGCTCCGGCGCCGCGGAGCTCATCAGGTGAGCTGATAGCGGCGAGCCAGCTCGTCAAGGCGCAACCTGACCGATGGCCAGTCAGCGGCGGTGACGCTGTAGCGCGCCGAGTCGCGGGGAGTCAGGTCGGGCGCGAGCCGGTGCGAGCGAAGGATGCCCTCGAAACGCGCCCCGAACCGCTCCATCGCGTCCCGGGACCGCTGGTTCTGCGCGTGGGTGTGCAGGCACACGGAGCGGACCTGCCATACCTCGAAGGCGTGAGTCAGCATCAGCCGCTTCATCTCGGTGTTCGCCCCGGTCCTGATCGTGCCCGGGCTGAGCCACGTGTGGCCGATCTCGCAGGTGTCAGGCGCGGGTTTGCGATCCGGCCACGCCCAGTACTCCAGGTTCCAGAACCGCGTCGAGCCGACCACCGCGTCGTCGTCCATCCGGACCACGGCGAACGGCACCGCCAGCTGGCTGTCCCGGGCCGCGAGCGCCGTCTCGACGTACCGGCGGCTCGCGGCCTCGTCCTGCGGCACCGCCGTCCAGCGGTACAGGTCCGCGCCCCCCGCGGCGGCCGCCAGCAGGCCGGGCGCTTGATCGTGCCGCAGCGGTTCCAGCCGGATGTACCGGCCGATCAGCGGCCCCACCTCGACGGCGGACGGCCCGGCGGTCCGCTCCGCCCGCGGGGGGCGTTCCAGGTATCTTGACGGGTGGCCGGCTGGGTGGGTGAAGCCGAACGTGCGGTACAGGCCGTGCGCGTCGCTGGTGTGCAGCATCCAGCGCTGCGCGGAGCCGGGACCGTCGTCGATCATCGCCCGGACGATGGCCTTACCCAGGCCCGCGCCGCGGTGTCCGGGCAGCACGTACACATCGGCGAGGTAGGCCGGCCCGCCGTCGCTGAACGCACGGGCGAAGCCGACCATGGCCCCCGTGCCTCCGGCCTGGTCATAGGCTCCCACCACGCGCCAGGCCTCGCTGATCTGGCGCCGGATGTCTGCCTCGCCGCGCCACCGGGCCCAGTACGCCTTCCTCGTCAGGAACGCCACCGCGGCCGCGGCGTCAATCCGGGCCGGGTCATCGTCGATGACGTAGCCGCCGGTCAGCTGCCGCATCAGGCCACCCCCTCAATCTGGGCCGGCTGGGTGCTCAGCGCGGCGTCGATGTCTGCGATGATGTCCGCGGCGGGCTCGACGCCGACCGAAAGCCGGATCAGGCCGTCCGGTGCCGTTTCGGCTGCCCACCGGCCGCGCCGTTCCCAGCTGGACTCGACACCGCCGAAGCTGGTCGCGGGCACGATCAAGCGCGAGCTCTGCACCACCTGGTCGGCGGTCCGCGCGGTGTCCGAACCGGTACGGCCCGCTATGATCTGGAATGACAGCAACGAGCCGAAGCCACCGGGCATCTGCCGGGTGGCGAGCTCCAATGTCGATTTATTGATACCGGGATAATGGACGTCGGCCACGGCGGGGTGACCGGCCAGGTGCCTGGCGATGACCAGCGCGCTCTGCGACTGACGCGCGATCCGCAGCGGGAGCGTCTTCAGCCCGCGCAGCGCCAGCCAGGCCTCGAACGGCCCGGGGATGGCCCCGCCGCTAGAGCGCCAGGCCCGCACCTCGGCCAGCAGGTCAGCGTCGCGGCTTACCACGGCGCCCAGGATCACGTCGGAATGGCCGGACACCGCCTTGGTCAGCGAGTAAAGCGACGCTACCGCTCCGTAGTCGAGCGGCCGCTGCAGCAGACCGGTGGCGACGGTGTTGTCCACCACCATCGGGGCATCCGCCGCGGCCGCAAGCTCGGCCAGCCCGGCCAGGTCGGCCACGCGCAGCAGCGGGTTCGTCGGCGTCTCGGCCCACAGCACCGAGGGCCCGGCCCCCAGCGCGCGCTCGACGGCCGGCAGGTCCTGCAGGTCCGTGGGGATCCCGACGGCGCCGTGCGGCCGCAGCTTATCGGCGAGCACCCGGCCGCCGTAGTAGCCGTCGGAGGGCAGCACGATCCGTTCCCGCCCGGCGGCCAGGGCGAGCATCAGCGCCATCGAGGCCGCCTGGCCGGAGGCAAACACGACCGCTTCAGCGTCCTCGAGGCCGCCCATCGCCTGCTCGAGGGCTTCCCATCCCGGGTTGCCCTCGCGCCCGTAACCGCGGCCCGGGCGCGGCGGCCCGGCCGATACATAGATGCTGGCCGGGACCAGCGGAGGCGTGGCCGGCTGGCCGGGTGCCCGGTCGGTGCCCGCATGGATGAGCCGGGATTCGGCAGAGAACGGCCCGCTCATCGCGGGCCGCATACGACGGGCCGCCGGACGGGCCGCCGGGGGCGCCGGACGGGCCGGATAAATGTTACAGTACATTGTGTGAACATACTGGTACGATATCGTCCGCAGGGCCGAACCGCCAAGGACATATCGGCCAGCGTGGAGTCAGGCGTCCGCAGCGGGCAGCTGACTCCCGGGGACCAGCTGCCGCCGGTCCGTAAGCTGGCCGGCCAGCTCGGCGTCAGCCCGACGACGGTGGCGGCGGCCTACGGCGACCTGCGCCGGCGCGGCATCACCACCGGCACGGGCCGCGCGGGCACGCGGATCCGCGGGGCTCCCCCGGTCAGCTCGCGCGTTTACCTGAGCGCACCGGCAGGCACCAGGGACCTCATCACCGGTGGCCCCGACCTCGAGCTCCTCCCCCTGCTGCCGGCCTGGCCGGTCAGGCCGTCTACCCGGATGTACGCCGAGGCGCCGGTCTCGCCGCGGCTACGCCGCCTGGCCGCAAGCCAGCTGACCGCCGACGGCATCGAGGCGGCCAGCCTGACGGTGACCGGTGGCGCGCTTGACGCCATCGAGCGGGTTCTGCTCACCTGGCTGACGCCCTCAGATCGCGTGATCGTCGAGGATCCTGGCCATGCTGTCACCTTCGACCTGCTTGCGGCGATGGGCTATGCCGTGGTGCCGGTGCCGGTCGATGACCGGGGCATCCGGCCCGCCGAACTGGACCACGCGCTCGCCCGCGGCGCCGGCGCGCTGATCGTCACACCACGAGCCCAGGCCGCCACCGGTGCCGCCTGGGACGCCGAACGGGCCGCGGTGATCGCCGAGGTGCTGAGCCGGTATCCATCCGTCGGGGTCATTGAGGACGATCATGCCGGGCCCGTGGCCGGCGTGCCCGCATTTTCTGTCTCGGCGGCGCAGCCGCGAGATCATTGGGCCGTCGTCCGCTCGGTGTCCAAGTCCCTCGGCCCGGACCTGCGGCTCGCCGTGCTGGCCGGCGATGAGGCGACGATCACCCGGGTGGCCGGCCGGCAGGCGCTCGGTACCGGGTGGGTGAGCTATCAGCTCCAGGAGATGGTCGCGGACATGTGGACGGACCCGGCGGTGGCGCACAGGCTGAGGACCGCGGCCGACGTCTACGCTGGCCGCCGCGATGCGTTGCGGTCGGCGTTGCGTGATCACGGCATCACGGCGAGCGGCCGATCGGGCTTCACCTGCTGGGTGACCGTGTCCGACGAAGACGGCGTGGCCTCATCGCTCGCCGCGGCCGGCTGGGCGGTGGCTCCCGGCCAGCGGTTCCGCATAGCCGCGCCGCAGGGAGTCAGGATTTCCTCTGCCCGTCTGGAACAGGCCGACGCGGTGTCGTTCGCGGCTGAATTCGCCCGGGCGCTCCGGCATCGCGCGTCCCGCCTGGACTAGCCCGCGGCCGGCTCAGCCGCGCACGGCGCGCGGCTGGGCGGGCCAGTGGACGCTGGTGGCCCAGCCGAGGCGCTCGAAGATCCGGATCAGGCCGGCGGATAGGTCGATCTGGTGCGGGCGGCTGCCGTGCCTGGCGCAGGCCGGCGCGGCGTGGTGCCCGTTGTGCCAGCTTTCCCCGAAGGAGATCAGCGCGAGCGGCCACAGGTCGGTCGACCGGTCGAAACGGCGGCTCGGATGCGGCCGCGTGCCGATCATGTGGCACAGGGAGTTCACGCTCCAGGTGACATGGTGCAGCAGCAGCACGCGAACCAGGCCGGCCCACAACAGAGCGATCCATGCGGCCTGCAGGCCGCCGCCGAGTACCCAGCCCGCGCCGAACGGCAAGATCAGCGAGACCGCGCACAGTACAGGGAAGGCCCGGGCGACCCGGGCCATCGCGGGGTCGGCGAGCAGGTCCGGTGCGTAGCGGTCGGCGGGAGTGGGGTCGTCGCGGAACAGCCAGCCCATATGGGCGTGGACCAGGCCGCGGAGCTGGCCGCCTGCGCCGGTGCCGTATCGGTACGGCGAGTGCGGGTCACCCGGGCGGTCGGTGAAGGCGTGGTGGCGCCGGTGCGTCGCGACCCACCCGATCACGTCGCCCTGGAAGCTCATCGAGCCTGCGATCGCGAGCGTAATCCGGAGCCAGGACGGAGCGGTGAAGCTGCGGTGGGTGAGCAGGCGGTGGAAGCCCACCGTCACGCCGAACCCGGTGATCAGGTAGAGGCCGACCGCCAGCAGCACATCGGCGAGCCCGATACCATGCCCCCACAGCATGGCTACCGCGACGGCCAGGCCGGCGAACGGGGCGATCACGATCAGCGCGGTCACTATGACCTGCGCTCGCCGCTGACCCGCGGGCGTCACCCCGGCGCTGCCGGGGAAAGGCTCGGCGCCGTCGTACCTGATTCGCACTTCCTGATCTATCACGATCACTCCCTAGCGGTTCAGACCAGACGCTGGTGGACGTAGCACCATCGCCGCCGTGATCCCGGCTCCAGACCGCGGTTGAGCGGGTGGTCGGTTTCCTGGTAGTGCGCCCGGGCGTGCTCGTTGGGCGAATCGTCGGAACATGCCACCCACCCGCAGCTCAGACAGACCCTCAGCGATTGCCACCGGCTCCCGTGGGCGCGGCACTCCCGGCAGTGATCCTCCTGAGGCGGGACCGGCACAAGCCCGTCGAGATGCTCACAGTGCGGCGCCGACCCGTTCGGACCCATCGCCGATGCGCTCAGGGCCTCGCTCGGGCCGGACGTCATGCCAAGGCACCTCACCGTTTACAGGAACGCCGGATACCGCCGGCTTGCCACCTCTAGTCAAGCGTGGCGTCGCGAAAGCGGAAACAGGCGATTCGAGCAGAGCCCATCACCAGGGGCGATTACACTCCGGTCAGGGCCTGAATGTTCGCCGCACGGCCGCGCGGACGTACGCTGTTTAGCAGGGGTGTTAGGCCAGGCGAGGTGCGCGTCCGGGGCGGACCCCGACGCCGCGCTCTCAGGGCGGCAGGAGTGACAGGAATGGAGCTGCGCCAGCTTCGCTACTTCGTGACCCTGGCCGAGGAGCTGCACTTCGGCCGCGCCGCCGCACGCGAGCACATCGTGCAATCAGCGCTGAGCCAGCAGGTGCAGCGGCTCGAGCGTGAGCTGGGCGTGCGGCTGCTTGAACGCAGCACCCACCACGTCTCCTTGACGCCGGCCGGGGCGGTGTTCCTGGCCGAGGCGCGCCAGATCCTGGCTCACGTGGACCGGGCCGCCGCGATCGCCCGCAACACGACAGGTGCCTCCCCCACGCTGCGGGTCGGCATCATCGACTCCAGCTACGACTCGATGCCGCAGATCCTGCACGAGGTCCAGGCCCGGCACCCCGGCCTGGTCATCCATCAGGTCGAAGCCAGCGTGCCCGAGCAGTACCAGCGGCTCGCCGACGGACGCCTGGACGTCGGAATCGGCCGGGCTGCGCTGGCCCCGCCCCAGATCGCCTCCCACCTGTTCCGCCACGATCCGCTCGGGGTCCTGGTCCCGCGCGATCACCGGTTCGCCGCCTTGGAAGCTATACCTGTCGCTATCTTGGCCAGCGAACCGCTGCTGCTCGCAGAAGAGGCCCGTGCCCCTGAGTTCAACCAGTTCACCGTCGAGATGTGCCGGGCCGCCGGGTTCACTCCCACCGTGCACGAGGGCACGGTGGAGAGCATCCGCGCGGCCGCCGGCCTCGTCGCCCGTGGACGCTGCCTGTACTGCGTGCCCTCCTCCTGCATCTCTGCGCTCCCCGGCACCATCTGGCGGCCGCTGACCGATCCGCCCTCCTTCTATCCATGGTCGGTGCTGTGGCGCGAGGGCGAGGCTTCTGACTACGTCAACGCCATCGTCAACTGCGCGCGGAGCATGTCCGGCCGGCTGGGCTGGCTAGCCACCGACCACAGCACGGGCTGAGCGGGCGCGGTCCGCAGGCCTTGGTGACGCCCTAAATCCGATTTCTCTGGTCGTTAAGATAGCTAATAACCTGGGCATCTCGCGGGCACCGAGGCCATGGCTATAGCGTTGTGCCATGACGCGGCGTAGCGAGCAGATCAGCCTCCATCTCAACGCCTATCTCACCGCGCACAGCAGCCCGCCGGACGCCATCTTGCGGGAGCTGGCGAACGAAACCGCCGACCTCTTTCCCAACGAGACCGGCCTGGCGATCGCACCGGAGCAGGGCACTCTCATGACGTTGCTGACCCAGCTGGCCGGCGCCGTGTCCGCGGTCGAGATCGGCACCTTCACCGGCTACTCCTCGATCTGCATCGCCAGGGGGCTCGTCGGTCGAGGAAGCCTGTTGTGCTGCGACATCAACGCGGAGTGGACCTCGGTAGCCAGGAAGTACTGGGAAAAAGCGGGGCTGGCGGACCGGATAGAGCTGCGGCTTGGCCCGGCTATCACCACGCTGCGCTCGCTGCCTGACGAGGAGCTGTTCGATCTCGCGTTCATCGACGCCGACAAGGGCGGCTACCTGGGCTACTGGCGGGAGGTCGTACCGCGGGTCCGCCCCGGCGGGTTGATCATGGTTGACAACACGTTCTCGCACGGCCGCGTTATCGACGCGGGCAACGACAATCCGGCCGTGATCGCGATCAGGGATTTTAACGACCACGCGGCCGCCGACGATCGCGTGGACCTGGTCATCATCCCGATCGGGGACGGCCTGACGCTCGCTCGCAAGAAATAGCCGCCTGATGGCCGTCATGCCGCTCGGTCCGGGCGGCCGACGCCGGAGGTTCGGCTGTAGACCCTCGGACGATGAGCTCGGGTGCCAGGTAGATGACCTTCACCGGCCGGTCGCTGCCGTTGATCCGTTCAAGCAGCAGCTGAGCCGCCTCGGTGCCCAGCTGGTAGTGCGGAAAGCGCACCGAGGTCAGCGGCGGCCGGAGCCGGTCGATGAACGGCATGTCATTGAAGCCGATCACGGAAACGTCGTCGGGGCACCGGAGGGCGGCTTCCTCGAGTGCGGTGTAACACCCGATGGCCAGCATGTCGTTGGCCGCGGCCAACGCGGTGAAATCACCGGGCCGCGCCAGTAGCTCCCGGCTGCAGCGCGTGCCTTCCTCGATCGTGTACCTGGTGCTGTACGCGATCAGTTTCTCGCTGACCTCGAGCCCGTGTGACGCCATCGCGGCCCGGAACCCGCGCAGGCGGCTCACGCCGGTGGACGCCTCTTGCGGGCCCGCGATGTACGCAATCCGGGTATGACCGCTCTTGGCCAGGTGAGTGACCGCCATCCGGGCGCCCTGATCGTTGTCGACCGAGACGGAGGGAAAGCTGTAGTCAGGCGCGAGCCGGTTCATCAGCACGACGGGCAGTTCGGCGGCCGCCGCCTCGGCGAGCAGCCGGTCATGGAGCGTGGCGGTAGCCAGCACGAAACCGTCCACGTGGCGCGCCCGCATCTGCTCGAAGATCACCCGCTCGCGGCTGGCGTCGGCGTCGGTGTTGCCGAGCAGGGCCACGTAACCAGCTGCCGCCAGCTTGTCTTCCAGACCGCGTACGATCGGCGGGAAGATCGGGTTGGTCAGGTCGGGAATCAGCACTCCGACTATGTGCGAGCGCCTGGTCCGCAGGCTCCGCGCCATCGGATTGGGCCGGTAGCCCAGCTTCGCGGCCACCGCCGCTACCCGGGACGCGGTCTCCTGGCTGACCAGCAGGCGCGTTTCCGGGTTGAGCGCCCGTGAAGCGGTGGCCGGATGAACACCCGCCGCAGCCGCTACGTCTCGCAGGGTTGCCGGATGATCAGGCATCGTTCATCTTGCCCCCAGCCGGCCGGCCTGACCGGACTCAGCCCGTTGATGAGGGATAATCCTATCCCAGGGGGGCCGTTACGTGCCGAGGAGCGCCCGGTGTGACCGATCAGGGGCGGTGTCACGCCGAGCGGTGAGCAGAGATGATGATCACCAGGGATGACCCGTGGTGACCGGCCCGGCGTGACCGCCCGGTGCCGACGGCGGCGGGCGGTCCGGCCGGGACCAGGGTGGTGCGTGCCCAGCTGACGTGCCAGCGCGGGAACAGGCGGCGGCCGTGCGAGGGTCGGCAGACCCCGCGTCGGCGGGATGCCGTGTCGTTTACCAGCTCGTCGTGACGCTGGGCGACCAGGACCTTGGCAATTTCCGGATGCATGACGTACTCCTTCTGCCGTGAACGGATGGAAACGGTTCTGCCGTGAGTGGCCGGAAACGGGAATACTAAAGACGATATATCTCAACTTACCCCCAAGTCGAGATATATCTCAACTCTTAGACGGCCGTGAGCTCCCCGTGCCGCCGCCGTCCTCGCTCTCGTCCGGTGGCGGCGAGTCGAGGATCGGGTACCCGAGCAGCACGAACTCGACCGGCACGGCGCCCGGTGGCCGTAGCTTTGGATCGCGCCGGTCGGCAAAGCGATGGTTCGTGCCGACCACTCGCTCGAAGGTCGCGGTCATCTCCGCGTGGAGTTCGTCGGCCTCCTCAGCTGTCACATACACCCGGCTGACCGACGCGCCGAGGCCGTCGAAGGCATCCGGCCAGGCCCCTAGTGAGGTAAGGCTGCGCTGCGCCCGCCTCATCAGCCTGTCCATCCAGACCTGGTCCAGGGCCTCGGCGGCGTGCGCAAACTGCGGATCTTCCGGCCGAGTCTGCCAGCTCATCCCGTTGTAGGTCTGACGCCACGGGCGTTCCCGGCCGCGGCCGCCCCCCGCCTCCTCGACGAAGCCGTACTTGGCCAAGGTGCGCAGATGGAACGCGCAGTTGGCCGGGGACTCGCCAAGAATCTCGCTAGCCTGTGTCGCGGTCAGGGTCCCGGCGTCGCCGAGCGCCTCGAGCAGGGCCCAGCGCACCGGATGCGCCAGCGCCCGGATGGCCTTCGGGTCGGTCAGGTTGAGCCGTCCGCGGTGCTCTCGCGGGTCGGTCTCCTGCTGGCCGCCATCCTTGGCCGATTGTTCGGAAGTCATGTTTCGAAACACTACCCTCGAAAGAATTGTTTTGACAAGTGTCTCGGAACATATGTTTTGAGCAACAGCGCGTCGTGACGCCCCGCACGCCCCGGATACCACGTCCCTGACGCCCCGCTCGCCACACCTGTCCCGTTGCGCCACCTCCGACACCGTTCGCCAGCGTTTTGCGCGGTGGATCCGGGCTTGGCGGTGGATCGGGTGTACTGGGATACACCGGATCCACCATGGAGCCCGGATCCACCACAATCTCCGGGCCGCTCCGCTGCACTACAGCAACGCACGCACCGCCCCGTCATGCCAGCATCAGGAAAGCCAGCGCGCTTACCGGGCGCTAGGCGGCCGGGCTGGTGCTTCCTGCGCCCGGAGCCTGCTGACGGGTGAAGGCCTGCTGTGCGAGCGGGTGATCCGGGCCCAGGATGAGCGGGGCGTTAGCGCTCTCTGCCGCCTGCTTTTGCTGCGCCAACTGGGAACCCGGCGTGGCGTACAGGACATGGATGGACGCATTCCCGCTGCCGCGAGGGGCTACCGGGGCCACCGCGGCCGGGTTGCCCTGTCCGTCCGTGACCCACAGCTGGAAGTCGTCATACTTGAAGAGCTGGATATCGACAATCGGCGTGGGATAGTGATGGACCCCGCCAGGTTCCTGCCCCGCGCTCGGACTCGGGCTGGGCGCACTGCCGTTGGCCGGCGTAGCGGTCCCGTCGGATGCCGTGCTGGTCCCGTCGGATGGCGTGCTGGTCCCGTCGGATGGCGTGCTGGTCCCGTCGGATGGCGTGCTGTTGCCGTCCGATACCGTACTGGAGACGCCGGGCAGCGTGCCGGTGTGGAAGCTGGGCTGCAGCGGGACGCCGGCGTTGAAGATCGAGTCGGTCCAGCTAGCCACCCCCGCCGCGTCCTGGATGGGCGTATCCAGCAGGCCATTGGGATCGAGCTGCTGCTTAATCTCCGGCGCGAGAAGGTCATAAAGCCGCTTGGCGTTCTGGCGCAGGAGATCGACTTTTGCCGGATCCGCGCAAAATTGGGCTGACCATTCAATTCCGGCGAGATTGCGGACCAGGAACCATCCCTGAGCGTCTTTCAGCCACAGCGCACCGCCGTGATGATCCTGGTAAGGAGCCTCCCCGTAGATCAGGCCCGGTGCCTGCGCGGCGATCTCAATCATTTGCTTACGCGCCGCCGCGTACTCCGGGGAATCCGCGCGCTGTGGATGGTCAGGAACGTTGACCTTCCATGGATGCGTCTCACCCTCGGTGTGAACGGGCTCGGTGCTGCTCATCGACTTTCCCCTCCCGGAGCGGATCAGGACACCACCGGAGAATCCGGCCGGCTGTCCAGGCAGGTCACAGGCTAACTGCGGCCCTTGGTGAGCTTTCTGCGGTAGGCGATGCTCCCGACGCCGGCCACGATCGCCGCACCGCCGAGCCCGAAGAGCAGCACGTCCTGGACGCCGGCCGCACCGCCGCCGCCGGTGGGCGGGGCGGCCGTGGGGTAAGAGGTGGCCGCTCGGGTGGGCGACGCGGATGCCGTCACCGTGGGAGACACCGTCGCCGTGGCAGAGTCCGTGGGCAAAGCCGTGGCCCTCGCCGATGAAGTGGCGGACGGGCTAGTGCCCGCGGTGGGCGTGGCGCCGCTGCTGGCGGTGGCGCCGCTGCTGGCGGTGGCGCTGGAGCTCGCCGATCCGGTGGCCGGAGACGTGAAGATGGCCGGCGCCGACGAGGACGGCGAATTCGAGCAGGCCGAGAGCGCGATGGAGGCGAGCACGGCCAAAGCCCCGCAGACGGCGGCCAGCCTCGTGCTCAGCACCGCCCCGGCGATGGTAGTGCGCACCTTCATGGAACCTCCTCGTGGGCCCGGCAGGTGGCGACCCTGTTCCGGATCCGGCGTCAGAAGCGTTTCCGGATCCCGCCCTCGGAAACCGCCGGCGGAAGGAAACATATCGCAGGCCCGGAGCAGGGCCGCGCCACCCGAAGGCGAGTCGAGAAACGCTCGCGTCCCACAAAGGAACGGCCGACGGGCAATGGCGTGTCCGGCATTGAAATATTAGGCTACGCGAGTAGGGCATCCGGAGAAGAAGGGGGATGGCGCATTGCGGGACGCGCGATGGCGGCGTATCGCCGGGTTTCGCGTGGTCGTTGCCTGGCCGCAGAGCGGGTACGCTCCCCCGCCCACGACATCGCCGAGCCTTCGCGCCCGCCTGGCCGGGATGGCCGGCGTGCTGCTCATCTTGGGCGGGGTCGCCACGGTGGGCGTCGCGATCGGTGCCCAGGTTCACGCACCGCAGCCGTCCGGCGCGGCGGCGGGCGCGATCGGGTCATCGGCGAGGCTGTCGCTGCGGCACTCAATGCCCGTGTCCGTCGACATCCCCGCGATCGGCGTGAACTCCAAGCTGCTGCACCTCGGGGTCAATGCCGATGGGACGATTCAGGTCCCCTCGCTTGTGACAAGTTCCGATGAGGCCGCCTGGTACAAGTACTCGGCGACGCCCGGCCAGGTCGGGGCGTCAGTCATAGAAGGTCACGTTGACAGTTACCAGGGACCCGCGGTCTTCTTCCGGCTGGGCGCCCTGCGTCCCGGGGATACGGTGGACGTGCAGCTCGCCGACGGGATCACGGCCATATTCCGCGTCACCGGCGTGCGTCAGTACCTGAAATCCAGGTTCCCGGCGAAGACGATTTACGGCGCGACCACATACGCCGCCCTCCGCCTGATCACGTGCGGCGGCGCCTTCGACTACGCCACCGGCCACTACCTGAGCTCTACGGTCGTCTTCGCATCACTCGTCTCATCACGGCCGACCCCCCGTCAGCCCGCGGCGACGTAGCTGGCCTGGCCGAGCCGGCGCCCCCGTCACGCAGACCGGTGGCCTGACCGCCCGCCACTGCAGGCCGGTGGCGATCGATTCCACCGCGCGCACCGCGCCGCCGGTGTCCATGCCGCCGTGCACGTACAGGCCGTAGGGACGCCGCCGCGTCGCCTCCAGGCACGGATAGTAAATGCCATCGAAGAAGTGCTTGAGCGCGCCAGACATATAGCCAATATTGGCGGGCGT
>JBEKKH010000104.1:0-16429 GCA_050010815.1 Streptosporangiaceae bacterium
TGGCTCGAGTCTTTGCGCAAGCGCAGGGTTGTCCATAGCCGGAACGCGCCCTAGCCGGACGGCCGTCGGCCAGCGCGTGGTCAGGGGCGGCCATCGATGAGGGCGGTGAGGCCGTCGAGCAGGCGTTGCAGTCCGAACTCGAACAGGTTCTCCAGGTTGAAGTCGTAATCGGCGGCGGTGACGCGCTCGAAGACGGGGAAGGGGCCCGCCTCCACGATTGCCCGCAGGGCCGGTCCCTGTGTGTCCAGCCACTCTTCGCTGTTCAGGCCGCTGGCCGCCTCGGCGTCCGCTTCGAGTTCGAGGTTCACGGCGGTGCCGCGCACGTAGTTGACCAGCGTGATGTGGATCGTGAGCATCGTGGACGGGTCGAGACCGCGCCCGTCGAGAGCGCTGAGCACCCACTCGGCGCAAGCGAGGCCGCTAGCGATCGGCTGCGGCCTGGTCACCGACAATGCCGGGGCTAGCCAGGGGTGACGCTGGAACATCGCCCAGAGGGTCCGCGCGGCGAGCTCGAGCTGGTCCCTCCAGCCCTCGGGGGGACGGGCCGGGAAGCGGCACTCGCCGAACGCCGCATCCATCATCTTCAGCAGCAGGTCGTCCTTGTCGGCGACGTGCCGGTAGAGCGACATCGTCGCCACCCCGATCTCGGTCGCGACGCGGCGCATCGACAGCCCTCCCAGGCCTTCTGCGTCCGCGACGGCCATGGCTGCGGCGACGATCCGGCCGGGCGCCAGCCTCGGATCAGGTGTGCTGCGCCGGCGGGCGGCGGCAGGGCCCACGGGAGCGGCGGGCGGCGCGAGAACCGGGGGACGTCCGTGTGCCGGCTGGCGGCCGCAGACGACGGTGCCCACGCCGGGAATCGGGCGGACTATGCCTTCCTGGCGGAGCGCGGCGAGCGCCTTGGTGGCGGTAGCCATGGCCACGCCCCACCGCTGAGTGATCTCGCGGGTGGAGGGCGCCCGGTCACCAGGAGCCAGGGTGCCTTTCTCGATCTGATCCCGAAGCTCGGCAGCGATCTGGGCATACGGCGGCAGGTTCACGTCGCTCACACTACCTCATCCGTACTAGTGCACTATTGCCTGCGCAGAAGCGGCAGACCAGCCGGGCGGATCGCTGTGAACCCGGCGATTTGAACTCGACTGCACACCAGTGAACTAGTGCACTTCCCGATAACACGCCACATCATCTTGACGAATAAGTGCGTACATCATACTCTTCACTCCATGCAGAACAGGGACGTGCTCATATCCGGCGCTGGCATCGCCGGGCCCGCTTTGGCGTACTGGCTAAGCGAGCACGGCTTCACGACGACCGTGGTGGAGCGCGCGCCGGCCCCGCGCACCGGGGGCCAGACGGTCGACCTGCGCGGAGCGGGACGTATGGTCATCGAACGGATGGGACTGACCGACCGGGTGCGGGGGGTGAGCGTCGACCAGCGCGGTATCGCCTTCGTCGGTGCCGACGGCCAGGTCGCGGCGCGGATGCCGACGGAGCTATTCGGCGGCGAGGGGATCGTCTCCGAAGTCGAGGTGCTGCGCGGCGATCTTGGCCAGGTTCTCTACGAGGCGACCGTCCCGGCCACCGAGTACCTGTTCGACGACACGGCCCGCGGGCTTGACCAGGACGATGAAGGCGTCACGGTCACCTTCGAGAAAGCCTGCCCGCGGCGGTTCGGCCTGGTAATCGGAGCTGACGGGCTGAACTCGGCGGTACGAGGCCTGGCGTTCGGCCCCCAGGCGCAGTGCGTCCGCCCTCTCGGCTGCTACACGGCCTGGTTCACCGCGCCCGCCGAGTTCGATCTCGACGGCTGGTTCCTCATGCACAACGCCCCTGGCGGGCTCGTGGCCTCGATACGGCCGGGACGTGTCCCCGGCGAGGTCAAGGCCGGCCTCAGCTTCCGCTCGGCGCCTATCGACTACGACCCCCGCGACACCGCATCGCAGATGGACATCCTGGCCTCCCGCTTTTCCGGCACTGGATGGGAGGTCCCACGGCTGCTCAAAGCCATGCGCACCGCACCCGACTTCTTCTTTGACCCGATCGCCCAGGTGCGCCTGGACCGCTGGTCCAGCCGCCGGGCCGCGCTGGTCGGCGATGCCGGCTACTGCCCGACGCCGCTTACCGGCCTGGGCACCAGCCTGGCCCTGGTCGGTGCCTATGTTCTCGCGGGCGAGCTTGCCGCAGCGGATGGCGATCACCACGTCGCCTTCGCCCGCTACGAGCAGATCACGCGGCCCTATGTCGCCCGCGGCCAGCAGTTGCCCCCCGGCGGAATCAACGGCTTCGCGCCGGACAGCGCCATCGCCATCGGCCTGCGGACCGCATCGATGCGCTGGATGAGCCGCTGGCCAATACGGAACCTGCTGGCCCGGCAGTTCGCCAAAGCTGCCGACATCGAACTCCCCGACTACACCCCCCAGGCCAGACGGTAGATCGGTTACTACGTTCGCACCTATTAAGGACACTCTGCACCGAAATGGCACTGGCGCACGCAACGCGGAGAGTCGCGAATATTCGGCAGCGATATGTGCCCGCCAGTTAGGTGTGGCCGACCTGCGGTCACCCTCGCTGATCGTCCTCGTGAGGCTAGGAAGCTCGATAAGCACTGTGCGCATCAAACGGGCGCCGCATCCGGTTCCGTCAGGCGGCGTTCCCGCAGATCAGAGAGGCTGTGTGGTCAGGGACAGGATCGAACTGTCGACCTTCCGCTTTTCAGAAGGTCTGTCATCGGCCTGGGAGCCTCTGCCTGATGCCGCTCCGCAGCCCGCTTTACAAGCAATGGGCCTAATGAGCTTGTGACGCCATTTTAGCAGGCGTGCCGACGTGTGCCGGGGAATGCCGTTTCGTCCGTGTTATTCGCGTGTTGAACCCTCCCGGAGCCGGACGTGTGTTACGGCCGTGTTGGTCGCCGCAGCCGGTTAGCCACCGCGCCTGCGCCTCGGACCAGGCGTGCCTGCCCGCGGCCCGATGACCGGCCGCCGCCGGCGACCGACTTGGTCAGCCGTCCGTCCAGCGCCCCTTGCGGCCACGCCGGGAATGACGCGCCGTAACGAACGACTCGTGCCCTGATGAACAAATCACTCCCTGCCGATTATGCGTGCCTGTGCTCGATTATGTAAATGCGACCGTACGCGAACAGATTATTAATTATGCAGCCCGCTGTAAATCAACAACTAGGGAAGTCCGGTAGATGCGCGCTACCTGTGAGACGACCGCTAGTCCGGTATGGCGGTTACCTTGGCTTGCCTCAGGTTCCCTGTGCGATCGCGGCAGAAATTCTGGCTCGCTGGTCTGGGGTGAGGCTGCCGATCGGGACGCGCTCGCCGTCGATCTCGACCTCGATGTCTTTCACGTTCCCTCTGTCCCGGCGGGATTTGATGAAGTCGGCGAGCTTCTCCATCACGTCGAGGGCCGTGCTGGCGAGCTGGAAGATGGCAAGAACCTCGGCCACTCCGACGTGCGGTTGCTCAACCTTTACTACGACAGGAGTTACGCCGTCGGTATCTTGAAGGTAGGTCTTCAGCTCCGCGGCGACATCCGCCGCGTCAGTTCCGGATTGAGGTATACAGTGAATAAATATCTCAGCCACTGAGCGTCTCCTTACTCTGGTCGCATGTCAGGCGGGAGCGTTCGGGGTATCGGCATGGGTCGGCCGATGGCGGTGAGTATGAGCGGCGCCCAGTAGTAGGCCGGATGTTCCTCGAAGGTGGCCGTGTCAAGAAACGCTCGCTGTGCCTGTGCCAGGGCGAAGTCAGCGGGCGAGCCTTGGGCCAGGTTACGGTGGAATGTTTTGATGATCTGGGAGATAGTTTTGTCGTCAGCCGGCCAGGCTGGCGCGAGGACGCTGCGGCACCGGGCGTCCAGAAAGGCTGCGGAGAGCCCGAATAGCTCATCGCCTGGCTGTTCGGCCCGGCCGCGCCCGCTGATGGCGCGTTGCCCGGCGTAACACGCGGTCAGCACGACGACCTCGCATCCCAGGTTGGCGGCCGCGATCTCGTAGCCGTCGACGGAATTGTCGGCGAGTTCGAGCACGGATTCCAGCGGGGCGTCCCGGGAAATCTCGTCCATCAGGCTGTGCCCGTGCGTGTCAAAGTGCAGGCACCACGCTCTGTTGAGCGTACCGTCGCGCATCGCGGCGAGCATCTTGGCGCGGGTCGGCTCGGCTCTCAGTTCTGCGGGGATGCTCGCCTCGGAATAGATGCCGATGATATCCGCTCCTACTTGGAGGACGCCGGGCAGCTTCCCGAGTTCCGGCCGTCCGGGAAATTCGCTGACCGCTAGTGCGGCCATCCGGGGTACGCCGGGATCGGGGCGCGGCACCAGCAGGCTGGTGAGGTTGGGTGCATACCGGAGCGCGAAAGACCTGACGAGCGGTTTGCCCTGGTAGGGCATGGCCGCGAACGGGTACCAGTGCAGCAGTCGGTGCGGAGACACGATCAGGCGCTGCTTGCCTTCGAGCAGAGGCTGGCCATCGACCGGGGTCAGCACGGTGGCAAGCGGCTGGATGAACGCCGCGTCCAGGCCGCTGTTCGAGCCCTTCAGCGTACCCAGCACTGTGGTTAGGCGCACCAGCAAAGTCCGCTCGTCCGGCTCGAGAATCTTGCGTTCGACCGCGATCGCTTCCGCAGTGATCGTCACCACGAGCAAGGTCCGTGGCAGGAGCCAGTAGTAGGAGATGACTGCCTCATCCGGCTCAAGCGCCGCCTGCAGGCCCGTGAGCGTCACCGGCGGGACTTCCGCGGCATGGTCGCTCCTAGAGATGGCGCGACGGTCCCACAGCTCCAAGCGCCGCAGCCGTGCCTGCTCGTTACGTCGCTTCTGCTCCTCGGCTGAGTCGGCAGGAGCGGGCACCGGAGCGGCCTCGTGGATCGCATCGTTGAGCGCGTAGAGATCCTGTTCAATGTCGGCATCGGCCGGTGTCGTGGCGAGGAAGAGCTGCCGGACCGAGGCTCTGGCCTTCGACAGCTCCATCAGCTGAAGCATCTGGTCGTAGTCGGCGCGGTCCGGCGCGGTGTCGTCGGTTGCGATCTTCCAGGCGGCAAAGACGCCGATCGTGAAGAGGTCAGCATGCGGCTCTAGCAGAGCGGCCTGCTGGTAGGGCGCACTGACCCGATAGCGATCCCGCTCGATCAGTGCAATGGCCTTGGCCGCTGTTTCCAGGGCCGCTTTCTTGTTGCTGAGGCCAGCGAACTGAATCTTCGCCATCCTCGAGAGCTCAATGATCGCCTGGTCGGCGGCGATCTTACCGGGGACCCCCGCGACCTGTTCATAGGCCTCTTCGAGCAGGTCGATGGTGGTATTGAGCTCGTCGGCGGCCTGCTCGACCCACGCGGCGACGTCCAGGGCCTGCGCCAGGTTGACCGGCTGGCCGTAGGCCCGCGCGCGGGCGATCACATCTGCAGCCATCTGCCGCCACCGCGTGAGAGTTTCCGGACTGTCGGGCAGGGATTTCACGGTGAGGTCGCGCAGCTCGCCGATAATACTCATGATCGCGGCGAACTCACGGGCCCGGCTGGACTGATCGCCGGCATCGAAGCTGGGCGGGGAGGACTCGCCGAGCTGTGCTTCCAGGCGGGCCCGCACGGCCTCGGCATGGGCCGGGGTCTCGTTCATGATCTCGGTCAGCCGACTCATGTGGAGCTCGGCCTCGGCGCCCGCGACGGCGCGTCCGGGCCCGCCGTCATCGTCGCGCCGTCTCAGGGCGAGCTTCACCCGGATGCCGGCCACTCGGTGGTGCAAGGCGAGCAGCGCGCTTATCTGACGGTGGAAGGGAATCGGGTCTTCTCCGTCGCCTGGCGGTATCGCGTCTATCCATCTCATAACCGCGCGGTCGGTACCGTCCGGCTCCGGGACGGCGTACCCGGCGGCGGCAAGCTCGGCGACGGCGTCGTCCAGCCGATGCTCCGCCTCGAAGTCGTCGTGGTTGCCGCTAGCCAGCTCTGCCAGGTCAACGAGGACGGTGGCCCGGCCCACCGACGGCGAGTGGGCAGTCTGCAGGTCGGCAAGCAGCTGCGCGAGCCGGGCGTCGGCGTCCGGCACATGCCGCTGCGCAGCGGCACCCCGTTCGCGGAGGCATGCCGCCGCCCGGTGCTCGTCCCCCGCTTGCGCGTACAGCGCGGCAGCTTTCCCGAAGTGGATATCGGCGTCGTCGTGGAGCTGGTTGGTCTCACATGCCCTGGCCAGGCCGTCAAGGGCCACTGCCCTCCGGAGCATGAGCACCCGGTGCCCGGCCTCCGAGAGCGAAGCGCGGTTACCGATAGCTTCATAGCCGTGGGCCGCGGCATCTAGAGTGTCAACGTCGCCGGTCGTCGCCCGGCGCTGGAACGCGGCGCGGAACGCGTTCGCCATCTGCTTGTCGATCGGCGCGCACGCCGCGACGGCCTCGGCATCTTGGGCGGTGAGATGATCGGTCCTGGTCCTGACCGCCTCGTCCATTACCGCAAGGCCGACTGCGTGCAAGACGAGCAGCCGGTCCTGGTGCGACTGCCCGCGTCCGGTATCCGCTTCGCCTCCGGCCTGCCCGGATGGCGCACCGGCTAGCTTGGCCACCCTGTTGCAGAAAGCACGCAGGTCAGCGTAGGTTAGCTGGCCAAGCTCAGCGCGGAATGCTTCCTCACTCGTCTCGGTCGGCATGCCCATAAGCCGATCGATCAGCACCTTAGCCCTGACTTCCGGACCAAGATAGTGCTCAGCTTCAAGCCTCCGCTCGTATGACTCCCACATTCAGCATCCCCCTGTAGCGCATCTCGTCCCTATTCTTCACGCTTCAGTGCTGGAAGTAGGACGCGTTCTAGTATGGGACGTTAGGCGTTGCTGGAGATCATTTCCATGAAGAAAGCCCACGGTATGACTCACAGTTTCGGAGACCGCCGGGTCGTCAGGGTGTCTGTGCCGACGCCTCTCTGGAACCCGGCATTTACATGACTTCGGTGAAGGGCACGGCTACACCGATCAACTCGACGCAAAGTCTCCTGATAGCCGGGCTTCCTGGCCCTCGCGCCGGAAGGGGATGTGGCCGTGGTTGAGCCGCCCGCCGTGCCGTTCGCTGCGCTGCTGCGACAGCTGCGGATTAACTCAGGTCTGACGCAGGAAGAGCTGGCGGTCGCAGCATCCATGAGTGCTCGGTCGATCAGTGACCTTGAGCGGGGAGTAGCGAGGAACCCTCGGCGGGAAACGGTCCGGCTGCTGGCTGATGCGCTGCACCTGGCGGATGCGGACCGTGCACCGTTCGAAAAGGCCGCCCGATGGCGTCGGCCGTCCGGCGGGTTCGCCGCGGCGGCGGCCCGGGCTCTGCCCCGCGACGTCGCCTCGTTCACCGGCCGGGAGCGGGAGCTGCTGCAGCTGGTGGATGGTGTGTCACGCGCAGCTGGTCCGGACGGGGCAGCGGGCATCTATTCGATCGGCGGGATGGCAGGGATCGGCAAGACCACGCTCGCGGTGCACGCCGCGCACCAGCTGGCGGAACGCTTCCCAGACGGGCAGGTTTTCCTGCCGCTGGACGGCCATACACCCGGGCACCTGCCGGTGGATCCGGCGGATGCACTGGCTAGCCTGCTGCAGATATGCGGGGTCGCTGCCGGGCAGATTCCGGAGAGGCTGGAAGCGCGGACGGCGCTGTGGCGTGACCACCTGGCCGGAAAGCAAATGCTGCTGCTTCTTGATGATGCCTCAGGACATGAGCAGGTCCGGCCGCTGCTGCCGGGCACCGCCGGGAGCCTTGTGCTGATCACCAGCCGTAGGCACCTGACCGCGCTAGAGGACGTGCAATCGGTCAGCCTCGATATCTTCTCGCGAGAAGAGGCCGCCAAGCTGCTGGTCCGACTCGCGGGCAGACCTGGCCTGGATCCCGGGGACTCTGCGGTGGAGAAGATTACCGAGCTGTGCGGCTGGCTGCCGCTGGCGATTGGCCTGCTAGGCCGCCAGCTGCACCACCATCCAGCCTGGACCGCCGCAAACTTGGCCACCGAGCTAGCGGCGGCCCGGGAGCGACTGGGGCTAATGGAGGCCGAGAACCAGTCGGTCGCCGCCGCATTCGATCTGTCCTATCGTGACCTGGCTCCTGAACAGCAACAGCTGTTCCGCAGGCTGAGCCTGCACCCGGGGACGGATATTGACCGCTACGCCGCCACCGCTCTTAACGGCACCGACCTGACCTCTGCCCGCCATCACCTGAACGCCCTGTACGACCACTACCTCCTCGCCGAGCCCGCCCATGGACGCTACCGCCTCCACGACCTGATCCGGGAGCACGCCCGCGCCAAGGCCGCCACAGATCCGCCCTCTGAGGGGGCGGCAGCTATCGGCCGCCTCGTGGGCTATTACCTGCGTACTGCCGCCGTCACCGAGGGTCGCCTGGCCCGCCAGCCCCAGATCCGGCCCGCCCCGGCTCGGCCTAGCTCGGCGCCGATAGCGGTCCCCGACCTGGCGGACTATGCGAAGGCGCTGTCGTGGGCACGGACCGAACGCGCTAACCTACTCGCCTGCCTCGATCACGCCACCCGTACCGGCCAGCATGCCCAGGTCGTGGCCCTCTCCGCGTCCATGGCAACACTTCTCCGGCAAGACGGCCCATGGACCGAAGCCATCACCCGCCACACCGCGGCCGTCCATTCAGCACAATGCGTCGGCGACCAGCCGGGCCATGCAAATGCTCTCAGCAACTTGGGAAATGCGCTTTATCTGACCGGAGACTATCGAGGCGCGGCCAAGATGCTGGACGCAGCGCTGGACATATACCGCCATCTAGGCGACCTGCTAGGCCAGGGCAATGCCCTTAACCTCCTGGGCACCGTGCGGTACACGACCGGGGACGGTCCGGGCGCGACCAAGGCGCTAGGCGCGGCACTAGATATTTACGGTGACCTTGGCGACCTGCTAGGGCAGGCCAACGCTCTCAACCGTTTGGGAGCTATACGACAAGAGACCGGTAACTATCCGGGCGCGGCCGAGGCTCAGGAGCAAGCACTGGACATCTACCGCGAAATCGGCCATCAGCTGGGACAGGCCAACGCTCTCAACCACCTGGGGACTACCCGATCCCTCACGGGGGACTATCCAGGCGCGGCCAGGGCCCAGGAGGAAGCACTAGACATCTACCGCGACCTTGGCGACCGGCTAGGGCAGGCAAATGCCCTCACCGACCTTGGGGAAGTGAACAGGCGCACCCACATCTACGAGGATGCAGCCCAGACGCTGGAAGCCGCCCTAGACATCTACCACGACCTCGGTGACCGGCTCGGCGCGGCCGATGCACTCACCTACCTGGGTGCTGTGCGACGCGAGACTGGAGATCACCAGGGCGCGATCGAGACGCTGGATGCGGCACTAAGCACCTGCCGCGACCTCGGCAACCGGTGGGGCCAAGCTAAAGCGCTCAACGAACTGGGTGCATTGCACCAGGTCCGCAATGACATAGACCAGGCCGAGACGTGCCATCAGCAGGCCTTGGACGTGGCGCGCGGGAGCGACAGCGCCTGGAATGAGGCCCACGCGCTGGCTGGCCTGGCCCGCTGCGCCCTGGCCACTGGTCGCATCACCGAGGCGAAAGCAATCATGCGGCAGGCGTGGGAGATATTCCTGCGGATCGGTTCAGTCGAGGCCACAGGGGCCGCCGCCGAACTTGAGGCCTTTGCGAAGGCATAGCTTCTGCGGAGGAACGCATTTTCGCGAAATCACGCGCGCCAGACTCAATGGACCACCCAGGTGGAGTAGGCGCTTGGCACAGCCGCCCTCAGGACAAGGGCAGCGTCGCCCGGTTGTCGATAAACCTGAGTACCGAGACGGCCGATGCGTTCAAGGAACTTATCGGCCGTAAAGGGTTGACCCTTACTGAGGGTATTCGGCACGCAATCACAGTCTTGCAATTCTTGGAGGATGAAGCATCCAAAGGAAACCAAATCGCTGTAATCGAACAAGACGGCAGCGTCCGGAAAGTAGTACTCCTATAGCTGTTCCGCCTCTCTGCAGTTATGAGAAAAGGTAATACTACCCATTCTCTCATCGGCAGAATAGTGTGTCTGGCAGCTGTCCCGGCCCCGCGCGAGTCGTATAGATCACCCCGTTCGGGCGTGCCGTGGAAGTTCACGTCGCCGGGTAGCCTTCGGCCGTCTGGCTGATATTGGGCCCTTCCGCAAAGTCGCGTGTCGCGGTACGTAATGACAGCTCGCTGCTGGCCTGAACACCTGCGCGGACTGGGTGTGGTCAGGCGGCGTGGGTTTCGAACCACACGGAGCCGAGGCCGTGCCCTGCGGTCAGGCGCACGTCGGAGTCCAGGGCGGCGGCCAGGTGCCGCAGCAGGGCGATGGTGGGCTCGGTGCCGCCCTCTTCGATGCACTCGATCTCATCGGCGGTCAGGCCGGCCCGTCCGGCGAGTTCGGCGATGGTCAGGCCCAGGGCGCAGCGCTGGTCATACACGGCCTTGCCGAAGGCCAGGGCCTCGCGGATAGCGATCCGCTCAGGATCATCGGTCTGCTCGGGCAGGGGAACCCAGCGTGTGTGGTAACCGGTCATCACGCCTGCCTTTCGTGGTGCCGGCCTTGACGATGGCCAGGATCGCCGCCGCGTGGCGTTTTACCGGACGTCGCTGCGCGACCTGGTCTGGGCTGTCACCGATGATAGGGATGTGCGCGATTACCTGCACGGCGGCTTGCCGGGCAACCAGGACTGGCGCAGCGGCTATCAAGGTCGCTGTGGCGTGCGGGGCGTGGACCGGGTCACCCGGCGCCACTGGGTCAGGCCCGGCGCCGCCGTGCCTGACGCCGCCGCCCGGGCGAGCGGCATCGCATGAGCCGGCAGGCAAACACGCCCAGCGGTGAGGCGATGCCGGTTCCGGCGGCCCGCGGCAGGCTGGCGAGCCGGCTCGTGAGGTGGTGTCGTGGCGCGGTCGTGCGCGTCAGCCTGCTCATCAGCCCCTGGCCGGCCGCGCTGCTGGTGCGCAGGGTCTTCGCCGCCAGCGGTGCCAGGCTCGCCACCGCCCTTGACGGGCACGCGCCGGCCGACGTGACCGGGCTCATCAACGAGCGCTACGGCGCCGGCCCCGACATGTTCCTGGACGTCTTCCGCCCGGCGTCAGCCAGCGGGCCGCTGCCGCTGGTTGTATGGGTGCACGGCGGCGGCTTCGTCGGCGGCACCAAGGATGAGCTGGCCGGCTACTTCAAGATCGTGGCCAGCAACGGCTTCGCCGTCGCCGCGCCCCGCTACTCACTCGCCCCCGGCCGCCGCTATCCCACACCGCTGCGCCAGTTGATGCAGGCTCTGCAGTACCTGCAGGCGAACGCTGGGCGGCTGCTTATCGACCCGGACCGGATCGCGCTGGCAGGCGACTCCGCCGGAGCGCACATCGCCGCCCAGGCCGGCGTGCTGGTGACCACGCCAGGCTACGCCGAGGCCGTCGGCATCACCCCCACGATCACCCCCGCGCAGCTCCGCGGTCTGATCCTGGCCTGCGGCCCCTACGACCTGCAGCTGGTCCGCCACCCGGCCTCACCGGCCGGCCGCCTGTTCGTGCAGGTCTCGCTGCACGCATACTCGGGCAAGCGGCGCTTCCTCGACGACCCCGCGTTCGCAGCATGGTCGATCACCGACCACGTCAGCACCGCATTCCCGCCCTCGCTCATCACTGCCGGCAACGCCGACCCGCTGCGGCCCCACTCTGAGCTCCTCGCCGGCAAGCTCCAGACCCAGGGGGCCGAAACCGAGACGCTCTTCTTCCCCGCCGGGCACCAGCCGCCAGTGGATCACGAGTACCAGTTCGACCTCGACACCAACGCAGGGCAGCTCTTCCTCGACCGACTGCTCACCTTCCTGCGGCAGCGGCTCGCAGCGCCGCCACACTCACCAGGTACCGACCCTGCCCCCCAGCCCGGCACAGCGCCATAACGCCTCTTCAGCGCGGCCGAGAGGGCCAGCTGTTCACCCAGCATTGCGGGCGAGTCGGCGGGGGGAATCTCACCCCCGCCGCTCTCAGGACCGGACGTGACGGTCTCCCGTCATCCGGCCCCCACAGTCCGGCCTTAGGTGAACGCGATGAGCTGCCAGTGGGCGAACAGGCCAGGCTTGTACTGATACACCTTCAGCAGCCAGGCCATCGCTTTGGCGTACTTGCCGCGGAATCGCTTGAACTTTTGCATGGCCCACCGGACGAGGTGCTCGTTGATGCGCCATGCCAGGAAGCACAACTCGGAGCGGTAGAAGAGTAAACATTCAGTTACTCCGCCGCGATGGCCGGCCGGCTGCACCGGGTCCCGGCCTGGTGGGACGACCTCACCGCCTTCGCCGTCGCGCGCCACCACCCCAGCGGCGCGATCGTCATCCTGCGTGAGGCCGGACGGCTGGCCGGGGCCGACCCCGATGCCAGCCCGCAGCAGCTCCTGGACCGCTGCGCACCGGCCGCCGGCACAGCCGGGCGGGCCCTGCGCGCATTCTTCACCAGCCACGGCCTGGCACTGCCCGGAGACGAGAAACAGCGCCGTGCCGCAGCACGGCGGCGCCGTCATCTCGACGCCGTTCCAGACTGCCTGGCCGCCGCGGTCGCCGCCTTCAACCACAGCCAGCTCGCCGAACAGGAACGAGCCCGGCGGGGCGGACGGCGCCCGCTCAGCGATATCACCCTGGAGACCAGGCTACGGATCCTCCGCGACCTGGCCGTCCACCTCACATCCGCCGGGCCGGTCACCGGCTGGTCCCAGGTGACCACCACCGACCTCGAAGGATTCCTCGGCCACAGCCCCGGCAACCGCCATCAGAGGACCTACGTGCTGCGCGGCTTCTTCGGCTGGGCGAAACACCGCAAGCTCATCCTCATCGACCCGGCCACAGTGCTCCGGCTGGGCAGCCAGCCGGCCTTTACCGGCACCGTCCTTGACACCGCCGTCCAGCGGGCGCTGTTCCGGCGATGGACAGGCACCACCGCTCACCCGCACGAGCGGCTCACCGGCCTGCTCGCGTTGCTGCACGCCGCTTCCAGCGCCCAGATCCGCAGCCTGACCATCGGCGACGCGAACCACGCGCAGCGGACACTGAGCCTCGCCGGCCGGCCATTCCCGGCGCCGCTGGACCCGGTCAGCTGGGCCGCACTCGGGGACTGCCTGCGCCACCGCGAGGCCCTGCGCACGCTCAACCCGCATGTGATCGTCACCATGGCCACCCGCACCGGAGACAGCCCCGCGGACCAGAGCTACCTCACCAGGGTCCTCCGGCCCGCGGGCACCACCCCGGCCCTCTGCCGCCAGACCCGGGTCTCCCAGCTCGTCACCGACCTGGACCCCAAGCTGGCCGCCACCGCCCTTGGCATGCAAGACTCCGGGCTGGTCCGCTACCTCACCGGCAATGTCGACAGCGACCGCCTCGAACACACCCCCGGCATCGGCCGCCAGCCAACCCGTGCGCTGCAGGCGCCGCCTTGCACACCTTGACGCGAACCTGTGCGAGTTCCCGAAGGAAGGGGCCGGGGCTACTTACAAGTCCGGATTCGGCTTCCACCCGCTCGGGAACTGGTGCGCGAACACCGGCGAGTCCCTGGCCATGGAACTACGGCCGGGCAGCGCGGGGTCGAACACGGCAGCCGATCACATCTCCGGCCTGTCGGCCGCGCTCGCCCAGGTCCCGGCCCCTTCCGGCGGAAAGTGATCATCCGGCTCGACGGCGCCGGGGCCAGCCACGCCTTCATCGAGCACATGGTGAACCTCGAAATCCCGGACGGGGCACTGCTGTTCACCTGCGGCTGGACCATCACCCAGACTGACGAGGATGACATCCGGAAGATCCCGGCACAAGCATGGAAGCCCGGCGTGGACCAGGACGGGCACGCCGAGGAGGACACCGACGTCGCGGAGATCACCGGGCTGATGAGCAGATCCGGGAACTGGCCGGACGGGCTGCGCTGGATCGTGCGGCGGGTGAAGCAGTCCCGCCGGCACCTGAAGAAGCTCACCGCCTATGAGAAGGAGACCGACTGGAAGTACAGCATCATCTGCACAAACATCCCTGACGAAGGCGTAGAGGGCGTCCCCGGCAGCAGGCACGCCCAGTTCATCGACGTGCTGCACCCGCCAGCACGCCGTCGTGGAGGACGGCGTCCGCACCGGCAAGGCCGCCGGCCTGCGCAATCTTCCAGCAAGTCGTGGCGGGTGAACTGCGGCTGGACCGTCGCCGCGAACATCGCCGCCGACTTGCAGGCATGGTGCCGGCTCCTCGGCCTGCACGACATCGAGGACCTCAAGGACGCAGAGCCGGACACCCGCGTCACCGCCTGTGGCACGTGCCGGGCCGGCTGGTCCGCCATGCCCGCCGCCGCACCCTGAAAAACAGCCGCGACTGGCAGTGGAAAGACGCCTTCGTCACCTGCTGGCAGCGGATCTCCGCCCTGCCCGCATTCACCTGACCAGTACGTGTGACTGAGCACCGAGTTTGGCATCTCGAACGGCTGCGACATGGCGATTCAGCGAGTCTGGGCACGAAGGTTGGCACGTCCTGGGCAAGGTGGTTGGCGGCTGAGTCCATTTGAGCGTGGAGGCTGGCGCGGGCGCCGTTGGCGATCCGCTGCCTGGGTGCCCGCGCCGACGTTGTGGGACTTCAGTCAGTAGGGCCGGGTCTGTGGCCGCGGCCCGGGACGAGCGATCGAAGCGGACGCCAAACTCGATGACCAAATGCCAAACTCGCTGCTCAGTTACAGTACGAACCATCCCGTCAACGCGGAAGGAGGCCACCCCGGCGCGGTCGGAGCCGACGCGCACCCGGGCACACCGGGCCAGCCGCGCATCCCCCGCGAACAAGAGAAACGGACATGAGAATCAAAAACCGACACCAGCACGATCAGTAACCAGGCTCGCCCGACCCCTGAATGATCGAGGTTGACCTGGCAGTCGGCGAGCGTCCGGAAGGCCCTGGCTACTCCCATCTCCCTGCGTTGTGTCTGGAAACCAGGGCTTCATTAACCACTAACCAATCACCTGGAAAGCTGCCCATATCCAGGGAAGTGCCGCATTAACTGTCTCGCTTGGCCGCCAGGTGTGACTGTGCCACTCTGATAGTGCATCCAATTGACTTTGCCGGAGTGCGGCCGCCGGGTCTCCGTCAGCGCACATGCGTTCGAGAATCCCTAGCTCAAAGCGTGCCGTGAACGCGCTGTCCAGGATCGGCCAGGAGGTTGCAATTACCTGTCGCGCGCCACCTCTCAGCAAGCTACCGCCCAAGCCGAGCCACTCGCCCGCTCCGGCTCCCGCTGCTCCGCTTGACGAGCAGGCGGAAAGAAGGACATGCGACGGTATTGGCAGCCGTGAGAGTTCGGCAGCGCTCATGGGACCGTCTGCCAGCAGGAGCGATGTCTCGGGTCCGTCAGCTACCCCTCTTTGTTGGACGTGCCCTGAGTAAACAAATACACCAGGTTCTCCTGAAGTCCCCTGGCGAAGGAATTCGATAAGCTTAGATCGAGTGGCTAGGCGACTCCAAGTCGGCTCCCTCCACTCCGGCACTCCTTTTGCCCACTCTTTCTTGGTGGGAGCGGTGATTAGTTTTTCCGCCGGAATCTTATAGTTGCGCGAGTAAGGAAGGTCGCCGGATGGATCAAGGCACGCCAGTCGCACGATGAGCCCATCATCGCTGTTGCCACCCGGCCGGGAATTAATCTCTTCCATGAATACAGTTGGCGGCTGTATTCGAATTACGGTTCGCTCAATTAGTCGCTCATCTGCGGTGCCAGGGATCACGAGGGCGGGAAGTGGCAGTTGGCACACGAAAGCGCCGGTCACTACAAGCGACACAGGCGATACGCGCGTACTAGTGAATTCGAGCAGTTCAGCCAAGGGCAGCGGAATCACCATCGTGCCAAGGTCACGCATCAGGAGGAGTTCCTGGTCGCGCTGGTCGAGAGTTGCTGAGTCAGGCAAACCGTCACGGAACTTCTGTACTGCGGCGACAATAGCATCGGCGTGCGAGCTAAGATCCTTGCATCCCGCCGACCAAGTGCCATCCGGTGATTGGATTGCCCAGTAATACTTCTTGAAAGCGAGCCAACTGCTCCAGAACACTGCCCGCGAGCCGCCCACGGACGTAATTGCCGCTTCCAAGGACAACGGCTCAGGGCCTGCACTGCGCCCGCCAGCTTCCGGCACGCGGCTTCTGCCTCCCACAGACACCGGGTGGACTTCTTTCAGGGGAACTCCCGTCACCGATAGCAGGGCTGCAAAATCGTGTTCCTCGTCTCTATCGGATAGCAGAGTTTGAGCTGTCTCGGCGAGTGCCTGGAGGCGCGCGCCCTCGATGAGTTCCGCAACGATCTCTGGATGACCAAGTTCAAGGGAAGCTTCGATGTAACTATTCGGAAATCGGGTGGTGGGACGGCGTCGGCGGCGGTCCCAGCGGGAGCTCTGGGACACGCGGGTCATGGTGCATGATTTGCGGCTGCTGATGGTGTTTGCTGTGCTGCGTGATG
>JBEKKH010000105.1:0-16308 GCA_050010815.1 Streptosporangiaceae bacterium
GGCTCATAGGCGTTGCGGAGCACGATCTCCCCCTGGTACTCCGCGTGCCCCGACGTGCGCGGGTGGGTGAGGATCTGCTGCACCGTCCGGGAGTTCCACCCGCCGTGCGAGGCTGCCTTGCCGTTGCGGCGCACCAGCCGCTCATCGGTCATCGCGACCGTGGGCACGCCCCGCCCGGCAAGATCACGCAGCACATGGCTCATCGACACCCCGGACAGCAGGTCATCGGCCCAGCGGCGGATCTCGGCCGCCTCAGCCTGGTTGTGGCGGGTCATGTCCAGCACGGGCCGGTCCTCATAGACTCGCTCCATCGCCGGGGCCTTCGGATTGACGCACACCGACCGGACCCGCCCGGTGTCCACCCCCCACCCGTACGGGCGGACCCCGCCGCCGTAGACACCATGGCGGGCCTGCCGCTTGCGGGCGATCGCGACCCGCTCGCCGCGGTGCTCGGACTCGTACTCGGCCTCGCTGGTGTCATCGCGCAGTTCCTTGCGGCCGGAGGCTTTGTCCAGGTTGTAGAACGCGCCCTTGGTAGTGGAGTACAGCCGGACCCGGTGCGCGCGGGCCAGCTTGATGAACGCGTTGACCTCCTCCGTCGAGCGGTGCAGCCGGTTGGCGTGCCAGATGATCAGCGTGCCGATCTTGCCCGCCGCGATGTCGGCCAGCAGCCGCTCATAGTCCGGCCGCTCCACCCCGGTGTAGGCCGACAGGTCGTTGTCCACGTAGCTCGCGCCGATGGTCAGGCCCAGCTCATCAGCGGCGTCGGCGTTCTCGGCCCGCTGGGTCTCCACGCCCTCAGCAGCGCCGCGCTTGTCCCGCGAAATCCTGGCGTATTCTGCGTCGATCGGCACCGGCCTGTCCCTTCTCGTCCGCTGCATCCTGCTATTAACCATAATAGGCGGTATGAATGCCCCAAACCGTTAGACGGGAAGTCCACCACGATGCGCATGATGCTCGGCCTGGAACGGCCCGACGCCGGCCGGGTCAATGACGTGCTCGGGTATACATCGGGTCAGCCGCGCGGGACGAAGCGATCAGGTCAGCCGCCTGAACCTCGGCACCGCAGACCTGGCACCACAACCGGATGTCGGCCTCGGACGGTACCGCCCTGACATGCTCGATCCGCGAGCACTTCGACTCGTGCCAGCCGGCGGCAAGCGCGGTCCGAGCCTGGCGCACGCTCGATAACGGCGAGATAACCATGTCAGCAGGAATGGACTGGTGGTCACCTCCTGGAAAAACTGCGCCATGCGTGCCGGGAATCGCATTGGACTGAGACCCGCAAGCCCGGCGTGCGGGGGGAAACCCCACCCCCGAAAGGGGTGTTGGCCGCGTTCCGGGCGGGCGGCGTGGTCCGTAGCGTGAGCTGTGCAAGCGGATCCGAGCGTGCCGCCACGAGGGCCGGGCACGCGGATACGCGCAGCTTCACGACACCATTGGAGGGTTCCTATGATCGAGGCACGCGGCCTGGTCAAGCGCTACGGCTCCACCACCGCCGTGGACGACCTCAGCTTCGATGTCCGTCCGGGCACGGTGACGGGGTTCCTCGGGCCGAACGGCGCGGGCAAGTCCACCACGATGCGCATGATGCTCGGCCTGGACCGGCCCGA
Source organism: Streptosporangiaceae bacterium (assembly GCA_050010815.1). Classification (GTDB taxonomy): domain Bacteria; phylum Actinomycetota; class Actinomycetes; order Streptosporangiales; family Streptosporangiaceae; genus Palsa-504. The sequence goes on from JBEKKH010000105.1 coordinate 1,614, forward strand.
CGCCGGCCGGGTCATGATCAACGGCCAGCACTACCACGACCTGCGCTGGCCGCTGCGGGAAGTCGGCGCGCTGCTGGAGGCCAAGGCCTTTCACCCCGGCCGGACCGCCCGCGCTCACCTGACCGCGCTGGCGGCCGGCAACGACATCCCGCGCCGGCGGGTCAACGACGTGCTGGAGATGACCGGGCTGGAGAAAGCAGCGGACCGCCGCGCGGGCAAGTTCTCCCTGGGCATGTGCCAGCGGCTGGGTATCGCCGCCGCGCTGCTCGGCGACCCGGCGGTGCTGCTGCTTGACGAGCCGGTCAACGGACTGGACCCCGAGGGCATTCGCTGGATCCGCAACCTGCTGAAGAACCTGGCCGCGCACGGCCGCACGGTGCTGATCTCCAGCCACCTGATCAGCGAGATCGCCCAGACCGCCGATCAGCTCATCGTGATCGGCCAGGGCCGGCTGCTGGCCCAGACCACCGTGGCCGAGCTATCCTCCCGCGGCTCCCTGGAAGAGGCGTTCTTCTCCCTCACCGAGGCCACCACCGACTACCCGTCCAGCTACTCCCTCAGGAGCGTGTCATGACCACCGCGACACTAAGCCGCGCCGCCCGGCCCGGCGAGGGACACTACGGCCTGCGCGACGCCGCCCGGATGGAGTGGCTGAAGCTGCGCAGCGTCCGGTCCACGGGCTGGATCATGCTCGTCCTGGCGGGCAGCATGATCGGCCTGGCCATCCTGGTGCTGAGCCGCGAGAACTGGACCACGATGTCCGCGTCCGACCGGGCCAGCTTCGACCCGACCAACCAGGGCTTCTCCGGGCTGGCCCTCGGCCAGCTGGCGCTCGGCGTCCTGGGCGTGCTCATGATCACCAGTGAGTTCTCCTCCGGCCTGATCCGCGCCACGTTCGCCGCTGTGCCCCGCCGCCCGCTGCTGCTGGCGGCCAAGGCCTGCGTGCTCGGCGCGGTCACGCTGGCCGCCGGAGAGATCCTCGCGTTCGTCTCGTTCGCGGTGGGTGAGGCGGTGCTGAAGGCCCCGGCCCCGCACGCTTCCCTCGGTCAGCCGGGCGTGCTGCGCGCGGTGCTGATGGCCGGCGCCTACCCGGCCCTGGTCGCGCTCATCGGCCTCGGGCTTGGGGCCATCATCAGGCACACGGCCGGCGCCATCTCCGCCGTGGTGGGGATCTTGTTCGTGCTGCCGCTCCTGCTGATCCCGCTGGGCACCTCGATCCAAGACCAGGTCGGGAAGTTCCTGCCCATGATGATCGCGGAGAACTCGGCGACCGCGGTAAAGCCGGTGGCCCACGCGCTGTCACCCGAGCTCGGCTTCGGCCTGCTGTGCCTGTACGCGCTCGCGGCCCTGGCCGCGGCCGCCTGGGTCCTGGCTCGCCGCGACGCCTGACGCCGGGCCCCGATCAGCGAGGACAATAGGACCCATGGAGGATGAGTTCCAGCGGATAGCGGAGACCATCCTGCGCGCCCCGGCCACCCGGCGGAACTACCGTGAGCTGCTGTACTGCGGCATCGGTGGCCTGGTCGGGGTGGCCGGGTTCTGGGTCACGGTCGTGCTGCTGCTGGCCGGCCTGACGATCTCCGCCTCGGTCATCGGCACCGTCGTCGGCCTGGTGATCATCACGCTGGCCCTGCGCTTCTCCCGCCGGCTCGGCTCGCTGCACCGCCGCCTGCTCCGCCGGTTCCTCGATCACCAGGTCGAGGCTCCGCCCCGGTTCCAGCCAGGCACCGGCATCCTTAACCGCGTCGACCGGCGGCTGCGGGATCAGGCGGCCTGGCGGGTGGTCTGGTACAGCCTGATCAAGCTGCCGGTCTCGGCGGTGCAGCTCTACGCGGTCACGCTCACCGCCTTCGGCCTGGTCACCATGGCCGAGCCGGTGATCTGGGTGCTGTTCCGCAACCACTCGCGGGGCAATCTGTCTCCGCTGGTGGCGGTGATACCAGTGCCGTTCGGGGGAGTTTTCGATATCTACAGCTGGCCGGGCACCTTCCCGGCGGCCTTCGCCGGCCTGCTATGCGTGGTGGCCGCGGCCTGGCTGGCGCGCGGGATCAACGCGGGGGACCGCCGGCTGATCCGCGGCCTGCTCGGGCCGAGCAGCCTGACCGAGCGGGTCAGCGAGCTCGAGCGGACCCGCGCGCTGGCGGTGGACGACTCCGCCGCGGCGCTGCGGCGGGTCGAGCGGGACCTGCACGACGGGGCGCAGATGCGGCTGGCGGCCCTGGCCATGAACCTGGGCATGGCCCGGGAGAAGCTGGGCGAAGAGGAGAAGCAGCCGGAGGTCGCCACGGTCAGGGAACTGCTCGACGCCGCGCACCGCAACGCGATCGACGCGCTCGCCGACCTGCGCGACCTGGCTAGGGGAATCCACCCGCCGGTGCTCGACAACGGCCTGGCCAGCGCGCTGGCCACCCTGGCCAGCAGCAGCGCGATCCCCGCGACGGTCACGGCTGACGTCGGCACCCGGCCGGCTCCCGCCATCGAGACGATCGCCTACTTCTGCGCGGCCGAGCTGATCGCGAACGCGACCAAGCACAGCTACGCCAATCAGATCGGTATCAAGATTTTTACCGAACGGACCGGCCTGCTCCACCTGGAAATCTCCGACGACGGCGTGGGGGGAGCCGAACAGGCCCGGGGCAGCGGCCTGTCCGGCTTGGCGCAGCGGGTGTCCACCGTGGACGGGCACATCACCGTCTCGAGCCCGGCCGGCGGCCCGACCATGGTGACCGTCACACTGCCCCTGCGGGCCTAACAGAGGGGAACACCGGATGCGGGTGGTGATCGCGGAAGATGCCGCGCTGCTGCGGGAAGGACTGACCCGGCTGCTCGAAGACCGGGGGCACACGGTCTGCGCGGCGGTGACCGACGGCGGCGGGCTGCTGGCCGCGGTGGCCGCCCACCAGCCGGACGTCGCGGTGGTGGATATCCGCATGCCGCCGACGCACACCGACGAGGGCCTGCGGGCCGCGCTGACCCTGCGGCACGACTTTCCCGGTACCGGCGTGCTCGTGTTCTCCCAGTACATCGAGACCTCCTACAGCGCGCAGCTGCTCGAGGGCGGCGCGGCCGGGGTCGGCTACCTGCTCAAGGACCGGGTCGCCAACGTGGCCGAGTTCGCCGCGGCGCTGCAGCGGGTGGCCGAAGGCGGGACCGCGCTTGATCCCGAGGTGGTCAGCCAGCTGTTCCGGGCCAGCAGGCAAAGCGGCGGCCTGGCCACGCTGACGCCGCGGGAGCGCCAGGTGCTCGCGCTGATGGCCGAGGGCCGCTCGAACGCCGGCATCGCCGCCGAGCTCGTGGTCTCAGGCGGCGCGGTAGAAAAGCACGTGGCCAGCATCTTCGCCAAGCTGGGGCTGCCGCCGGGGGAGAGCGACAACCGCCGCGTGCTCGCCGTGCTGCGTTACCTCGGGGGAAAACCCCAGCGGCAAGAGGGGTGATGGCCGCGCTCAGCCGTCCTTGACAGTGTTGGCTAATTAGGTTAGCTTTATGGCTATTCAACTTAGCTATGGAGGCTGACATGACCGAGTTCCTTGACGTGGCAGACGGGCGGATCGCCTACGAGGTGACCGGGCAGGGTCCGCTCGTCGTGCTGGCGCACGGCATGGGGGACAACCGCAACGCCTTCCGTTTCCTGGCTCCGCAGCTGGCGCAGGCCGGTTACCGGGTGGCGGCGGCGGACCTGCGCGGGCACGGCGAATCGAGCACCGGCTGGTCCTCCTACACCCGGACGGACACCGCGGCGGACCTCCTCGCGCTGATCAGGCACCTGGGCGGGCCCGCGGTCATCGTCGGGCACTCGTTCGCCGGCGGTTCGGCCACCATCGCCGCGGCGCAGGCGCCGGACCTGGTCAGCGCGGTCGTCGAGATCTCCCCGTTCACCCGGGTCGCCAAGATCAGCTACGGCGCCTTCCTGACCGATCGCCGTTACCGCCGGGGCGGGCTGCGGCTCGTCGGGGTGGCGGTCACCGGCAGCGTGGGGATCTGGGTGAGCTACCTCAACCTCGCGTTTCCCGGTCCCAGGCCGGCCGACTACGCCCAGGCTATCGCGGCCCTGCGGGCCAACCTCGGGGAGCCTGGCCGGATGGCCGCGGCGCAGAAGATGGGCCGGGCCGCGCCGTCCGACGCCGGCGCCGCGCTGAGCGCGATCCGGTGCCCCGCCCTGGTGCTCATGGGCACGCTTGACTCGGACTGGCATGAGCCGAAGGCCGAAGGCGAGGCCATCGTGGCCGCGATGCCCGCGGGGCTGGGGCGGCTGGTGATGATCGACGGCGCCGGGCACTACGCGCACACGCAGTTCCCCGACCAGGTCGCGGCGGCCGTGCTGCCGTTCCTCAAGGAGCACGTGGGTGCCTAGGACAGGACTGACCGGCGCCGACGTGGTCGCCGCGGCCGCCGGGCTGGCCGACGAGATCGGGTTCGCCAACGTCACGATGGGCCTGCTCGCCGGCCTGCTCGGCATCCGCGCGCCGTCCCTGTACAAGCACGTCAGGAGCCTCGCCGACCTGCAGCGCCGGGTGGCCACCCTGGCCATGACCGAGTTCGCCGAGGTGGTGCGTGACGCGGTTCAGGGAAAGGCAGGTCTGGACGCGCTGACCGCGATGATGATCGCGGCCCGCGCGTACGTCACCGCCCACCCCGGCCGGTACGCGGCCACGACCGGGGCCGAGCTCGACGGGCCCGACGACCCGCTGCTGGTGGCCGGCACCCGGGCCGTCAACTCAATCGCCGCCGTGCTGCGCGGGTACGGCGTCAGCGACGCCGAGATGACCCACGCCGTCCGCACCATCCGCTCCACCCTGCACGGGTTCGCGATGCTGGAATCCTCGGGCGGGTTCCAGTGGGACGCCGATCCCGACGAAAGCTTCCAGTGGCTGATCAGCTTCACCGACCGGGGCCTGCGCCGACCATGACCTACCCCGGCAGGCGCGTGCTCCTGATGCACCGGCAGATCATCGGCACGTCGATGCGGTCCCACGGCTGGCGGTCGAGAAAGGCCCGGACCCGCTGCGAGAACCGGGCCCGGGCGTCCGGGTCCAGGGTGATCACCCCGCTGTAGGTGCCGAGCAGGCCGTGCAGCTCGTCTTTGGTCATTGTGAGGGAGTACTCCACCGTGAGCTCCTCGGGCGCCGACATCGGGGTACCCGGCGGGAACTCGACCCGGCTGCGGCGGCGGCTGCCCGGGGCTTCGTCCGCCGGATCTGCGGATCGGTCCGCCTCGCGGGACTCGCGGGCCAGCGCATTGAACTCCCCGACCCACGGCACCCGCGCGTCCCTGGACATCCACAGCACGCCGAGGACGCCGCCGACCCGGAGCACGCGCGCGATCTCGGGGACGGCCCGCCCCTGGTCGAGCCAGTGCCAGGCGGAGGAGATGAGCACGGCATCCACCGACGCGGCGGGCAGCGGGATGTCCTCACCCCGCCCAGCTGCCTGGTCACCGCGCCCGTTCCGGCGGCCAGGTCGAGCACCGCCCGCGCGCCCGGCGGCATCAGCCAGTCCAGCGCCTGCGGCGGCGCCCCCGGCCGGTAGCGGTCATAGTCGGTGGCCACCGACCCGAAGGACAGCCTGCGCGTCTCGTGATCAGTCACCCGTGCAGGCTATCGGTGGCCGGCTGGGCCCACCCGGACGCGGTCAGCTGTGCCCTAGGACCGGATGCGGGACGTAGGGCTCCTCCAGGCGGCCGGTCTCGTGCTCGGTGAGGGTGAGCTCCGCGGCGGCGAGGGCGTCGGAGATGTGACCGAGCCTGGTCGCGCCGACAATGGGCGCGACCACTCCGGGCCTGCTCAGCAGCCAGGCCAGGGCCAGCTGGGCCGGGGGTATCTCGCGCTCGGCGGCAACCTCGGTGAGACGGTCCACCACGTCGAAATCGGCGGCCGTGCGGTAGCGCTCGTCGGAGAGCGGGTCGTCGCCGGCCCGGGCGGTGCGGCGCTCGCCCTGCCTGGTCCGGTTGCCGGCCAGCATGCCGCGCGCCAGCGGGCTGTACGGCAGCACGGCGATGCCCTGGTCGGCGCACAGCGGCATCATCTCCCGCTCCTCCTCCCGGTACAGCAGGTTGTAGTGGTTCTGCATCGAGGTGAACCTGGTCCAGCCGTGGCGCTCGGCCACCTGCTGGGCCTTGGCGAACTGCCAGGCGAACATGCTGCTCGCGCCGAGGTACCGCGCCTTGCCCGCCTGAACCACCTGGTGCAGCGCTTCCATCGTTTCCTCGATCGGCGTGTCGTAGTCCCACCGGTGTATCTGGTACAGGTCGACATAGTCCGTGCCGAGCCGGCCCAGCGAGGCATCGATCGCAGCCAGTACATGCTTGCGGGACAGGCCCCCGTCGTTCGGCCCCGCCCCCATCGGGAAGTAGACCTTGGTCGCCAGCACGTAGTCATCCCGCCGGGCGAAGTGCCGGCCGAGCAGCCGGCCGGTGATCTGCTCGGTGACGCCGTCCGAATACGTGTCGGCCGTGTCGAAGAAGGTGACACCGCCCTCGACCGCCGCCTTGATGATCGGTTCCGCCGCGGCCTCGTCGAGGTGCCAGGCCCGTTCGGCCTGGCTGCCGTAGCTCATCATGCCCAGGCAGATCCGGGAAACCTTCAGCCCGGCCGATCCCAGCCTGACGTAGTCCATGTCCGTTCCTCTCCTCGACTCGCGGCTTGCGGTGGCTCGGGCACCAGTGCAGCATATGAAGCCAGGCTGGCGCTGTGAAGAACTAATGCGCGGGAGAAAGCATGATTATGCCGCGCGGCGGATCGGATTGTCCGGCCCAGCCGCCGCCGACCGCCTGCGGCACCTGGAAGAGAGCGGGACGCTGTCCTACCGGGCCGAGGTCAGCCCGCAGGCCCTGGGTTACACCCTCTGCGCCATCGTCAGGATCAGCCCGGTGGGCGGGGGGCTGCGGCTGATTCCGGGCATCGCCCGCGAGGTGCCGACTATCACCGAGTGCTACCGGATCACGGGGGAGGACTGCTACTTCATCAAGCTCTATCTGCGCTCGATCGAGGACCTCGAGCCCATCCTGGACCTGTTCACCCCGCATGGCCGCACGACGACCTCGATCGTGCACTCGGCCCCGGTCCCGACCCGGCCGCTGCCCGCCCTCTGCACAGACTCCCGCTTGCCGTCAAGAGAAGGTCTGGTGAACAGAGATTGACACGCAGATGACGATCGTTTGACCGTTCGTTCCAGGGTCTCGACAGCAAGTTCCCTGGTAGAGACGCTATCCCCGTGGGAAATACGGCAATCCTCGTCCTTGTGGTCATAACGGCTCTCGCCTTTGACTTCACCAACGGCTTCCATGACACCGGCAACGCGATGGCTACCTCGATCGCGACCGGCGCGCTGTCCCCGCGGATCGCGGTCGCCGTGTCCGGCGTGCTGAACCTCGTCGGGGCATTCCTGTCGCTGGCCGTCGCGGCCACGATCGCCAGCGGCCTGGTGAACACCAAGCTGGTCACCCTGACCGTGGTGGCGGCCGGCCTGGCCGGCGGCATCATCTGGAACCTGGTCACCTGGCTGTTCGGCATCCCGTCGAGCTCGTCGCACGCCCTCATCGGCGGCGTGATCGGCTCCACGATCGCGGCCGCGGGCGGCCACGCGATCAAATGGCACGGCCTGACCTCGAAGGTCGTCATCCCGGCCGTCCTGTCGCCGGTCATCGCCGCTCTCGTGGCGGCGATCGGCACCTGGCTGCTCTACCGGATCAGCCGCAACCTGACGGACGGGGGCCGCCGCCACGGATTCCGGATCGGCCAGATCGGGTCGGCGTGCATGGTGTCCCTGGCGCACGGCACGAACGACGCGCAGAAGACCATGGGGGTCATCACGCTGGCCCTGATCGCGAACAAGACGCTGCACTCCGGCTCGAACGCGCCGTTCTGGGTGATCTTGTCCTGCGCGCTGGCCATCAGCATCGGGACCTACCTGGGCGGCTGGCGGGTGATCCGCACGCTGGGCAAGGGCCTGGTGGAGATCGAGTCACCGCAGGGCATGGCGGCGGAGTCCGCATCGGCCGCGGTCATCCTGCTGTCGAGCAGCTTCGGTTACTCGCTGTCCACCACGCACGTCGCCACCGGGTCGATCATCGGAACCGGGCTCGGCAAGAAGGGCGCCGAGGTCCGCTGGAACGTGGCCGGGCGGATGGCCACCGCCTGGATATTCACGCTGCCCTGCGCCGGGGTCGTCGGCGCCGGCGCTTACGCGCTGGCCCACGTCATCGGCGGCAGCACGGGCGTGATCGTCGACCTGATCATCCTGGTTGCCGTAGCGGGAGTGATCTACTGGCGGTCCCGGGGCAGCAAGGTCGACCCCAGCAACGTCAACGACGAGTGGACCGGAACGGTCGCTCCGGAACCCGTGCCCGCAGTAGCGGCCTGAGCGACAGGAAGCAGACCATGTCCTGGATCAACCTGACCGCACTGTGGAAGATCGTCGTGTTCGGCCTGATCGCCGGCGCGGGACTCCCGGCCATCTTCGCCGTCGGCCTGTACTCCCTGTCCAGAGGTCCGAAGACGCAGACCGCGGGCGCCGACTCCGACGTCGTCATCGGCGGCAACGTGGCGGGCATGCTCGTCGCCGCGCTGTGCTTCCTGGTGGTCCTGGCCGCCATCGGCTGGGGTATCTATGAGGTCTACCAGATCGGTCACCCGGCCCCCGCTAAATAATCACCGCCGGACGAGCTCCGGGCCTGCGGCTACCTCACCGAGAGGGTTTTGAGAACATGGCGCTGCCACCGATCCTGAGCACGGTCATCAGCTGGCTGCGAGCCGGTTATCCCGAGGGCGTGCCCGACGTCGACTACATCCCGCTCTTCGCCCTGCTGGGCAGCCAGCTGACCGACAGCGAGGTCAGCGCGATCGCCGACGAGCTGGCGAACGAGAGCAACCCGGAGTCGGCCGAGTCGATCCGGCACGCTATCAAGGCCGTCACCAGCCAGCAACCGAAGGACTCCGACGTGGCCCGGGTCCGGGCCCGGCTGGCGGCCGGAGGCTGGCCGCTAGCCAGGCCCGATACGGCCGGCTGACCATGCCCGGGCCGACCACGGGCCGGGCACGGCCCGTGGCCGGTTCCCGTCACCGGCGGTCGTACTCGTCGTGGCGGCTCCACCACGGGCCGGACTCGTTGCGGCCCCGTGGCGCGCGGTCGAGCCACGGGTACATGCCCCAGATGGCGTCGAGCCCGCGCTCATACGTCGAGTAGGTGTGATAGACGACGCCATCTTCGAGGGCGAACGCGCTCAGGCCGGGCCCTTCTCGCCGGTACGTCGTCCAGTCCGTCCCGGTGTGCGACGCCCAGTCGTCAAACCAGGACCTGTCCTGCCCGGCCGGTGGCCGCAGGTCCACCGTGCGGTAGTTGTACTCGACGGCTCCCGACTCCCACTCCTCCTTGGTGTGGGCCACCCCGAAGTCGTAGTTGAAGTCGCTGCCGAACGAAGACGCCCAGGGGAAGCTCCAGCCCATTCGCTGCTTGTACGCCTGTAGTTTCTCCAGCGGAGCCCGCGACACTGCGCAGAGCGTCACGTCGTGATGCGCGAGGTGGACGACGGAGCCGTCGAAGCCGTCCGCGATCGCCGAGCAGCTCGGGCACCCGGCCGTGTAGTCGGGACCGAACATGAAGTGGTAGATGAGCAGCTGCGAGCGTCCCGCGAACAGGTCGGCGAGGGACGAGGTCCCCTCGTCGGTCCCGAAGCGGTACTCCTTGTCGACCCGGACCCAGGGCAGCTCCTGCCGCTGCCGCGCTAGCTCGTCGCCGCGCCGTGACAGCGCCTTTTCGGCCTCGAGCAGTTCCAGCCGGGCGGCCAGCCACTCTTCCCGGGTTCCGGTCTTGTGAGAGGTCATCGCCTGTCTCCTTCTTGTCGTTACATCATCGGTGGGGTGAGTCCGGGAACCGCCGAGGGCGCGACGATGATCAGGACTCCGAGCCCGAGGATCGCCGACCAACAGCGGCACGGCCCGCACCCGGCAGCATCATCGCCGCCATCATCGACACCCACACGGCGACAAAGAACGCGAACGAACCGAGCCGGGTCGCCACGCCCATGTCCATCCCGTTCATCTGCCAGACCGCGACCACCCAGGCCGCGGCGCCCAGCCCGAGCGTCGCCGTCAGGGCGGCGGTCGTCTCCGCTGTCTTCGCGTTCGTCATCATTCCTCCGGTATCGCCTGGCTTAGGGATGCCGTCTCGGCCTGGTGAGCGGAGGCGTCCAGCGAGCGTTGCAACCGGGCCAGCTTGCTGTCCCAGTCCCGGGCCAGCGCCGCGAGGTAGGACTGGGCCATCGCCATCGGCGCCGCGTTGACGCGGTAACGGATCCGGCGGCGCTCGCCCGGCTCGGCCTGGACCAGGCCCGCGGCGGCGAGCAGCTCGAGGTGCTTGGTGATCGCCTGCCGCGTGATCGGCAGCTGGCTGGCCAGGTCGGTCGCCGTCATCGGGCCGCGGGCGGCGAGGGCGCTGAGGATGCTGCGCCGGGTCGGCTCGGCTAGCGCGGCGAAGACCGCCGCTGCTACTGCCTCCGGGTCAGGCGGCGGCATGGAGGTAGCCGACGAGCTCCGCCAGCTCGTTGCGCCAACCCTCGACATGGCTGTGATAAGCGGTGTCGAGCAGCTCGTCGGGCACCTGAGCGAATCCGGATTCCACCACGGTCAGCATCGCCTTGTGGCTCTCGTCATCCCACTCGACGCTGGTCAGCGCCTCCCACACCCGCTGCGGCGGCTGGGCGAGGTCGATGGTGCGCTCGATGCGATCCGGGATGGGCACGGGAGAACCTCCACCTATAGCAACCGTTATGTTGCGGTCAATCTATAGCAACCACGTGGTTGCGTCAAACTCCGCCGCTACGACGTCCAGGGGTGGCGGAAATCACGCTGGGCGGGGCCGGGACGCGGCGTGAGAAGGTACAACGGATGAGACGTCAGGGATCGCGCCCGGGTTAACGGCACCTCCCCGTGCACCGGAGGCCTCGCGAGCCGTCGCGGCAAGGTGGCAGCTGAGGTTATTGAGGGTTGGTTGCCACCGCCAGCACGCGGCGGAGCAGGGTGGTCCACTGCAGGGACTTCACGCCCTCCGCGTGCAGGGACTGCAGCGCAGGATCCTCGCCCGGGTCGAGCGTGACGGCTTCTTCCCACAGCGCGTGCTCGCGTGCCAGCCACGACGGGCGATCCCGGACCTCAACGTCGGTGAAGCCCGCCTGGTGCAGGCCGGTGCCGAGATTTGCCCTGCGCACCCGGAGGCCGAGCCGCTCATCCGTGCGGTCCAGCGGCTCCCAGCAGGTCAGCACCACCCGGCCACCGGGCTTGAGGACCCTTCGGATCTCGTCGTAGGCGCTGGCGGGTTCGTCGGGGAACTGGATGGCGTCGGTGCACAGCACCGCCTCGACGCTGGCGCCGGGCAGTCCCGTCGCGGTGAGCGCGCCGATGCGGAAGCTCGCGTTGCTCACGCCCATCCGCATGGCCTGTTCCCGTGCCTCGGTCAGCGCCTGCGCGGAGAAGTCCACGCCGATAAGGGATGTCCCGGCTTGCTGCGCGATCAGCAGGCCATAGGCGCCGCGGCCGCAGGCCAGGTCGAGCAGCGTGCTCCCGGGCCCGAGCCGGAGTTCTTCAGCTAGCTCCGGGATCGCCTCGGCGATGACCACGCCAGCTCGCGTGTCCGGCGGGAAGCCCATGTGCCGGTTCATGATCTCAGCGACGGCCGGTGTGGCGGCCTGGTCTGCGTACCAGCCGTCGAAGTACCCGGCGGACCGCGGCTTTGGGGGCATTGGCTCAGCGTAAACCTGAGCGACCACTGAAGCATGGTCAGGTTCTGGCGAGCAGGCGCTTCCACTCGGCGATCGCTTCGTCGGCCCATTCGGCGTGGCGGCGGGCGAACACCTGCGCCGCCGCGGTGCCGCTCCACGGCGCGGGCAGGAACTGGACCGGGAGGCCGGGATCGATCCACGGGAACCGGCGCCAGGCGTGAACCAGGTCGATGACCCGCACCAGCGGGTCGGGGCCCGCGGCGGCGCTAAACGTCAGGACGAAGTCGTCGTAGGCGCGGGCCAGCTCGGCCAGGTCCCAGGCCTGGCTGACCATCGCGGTCAGCGGGCCGCCGCCCTGGTACTCGGCCGCGAACAGGTAGCCGTCTGGCAGCCCGGCCTGGGTCAGGATCTGGAGTATCTCGGTGCCACGGTCGCTGCGCGGGCTCAGCCAGACTCCGGGTATCACCTGGCCGAATCCGGCCCAGCGCAGCCGGGTCCTGATGATATGCCGGGCCGCCCGGTCGGTCTCCGGGGTGCGCGCGATCACGACGGTCCAGCGGCCGTCCCAGTCCTCGGCGACGGCGGTGAAGCCGAAGATCCGCTCCGTGCCGTCCCGCAGCAACTGCTCGGCGGGCGGGGTGAGGTGCCAGACCGTGCGGCGCCCGACCCGCTCGGAGCTGAGCCAGTTATCGGCGGCGGTGCGCATCAGAGCCTGCCTGGCGGCCTTCTCCTCGACACCCATCCGGCCGAACACGTCGATGAAGGCCGAGGTCCAGGCCTCGCCGCCGGTCGGCAGCACCAGCTCGCCCAGGACCGTGAACAGCACACTGCGCGCGCTGTCGGTGCCCGCGGCATGCCGCCGGAGCAGGGTCGGCTCGCCCGGGGCCCCAGCCGGGGCGGGCGACTTCGTCTCGGTCATCGTCCCCCTCTCAGCCACCCCGGGCAGCCAGCAATAGGTCCGGAACAAAACTCTACGAAGTATTGACGTTTTTCTCAAGTTTTGTAGAGTATGAATGACCGGCCAAAGGTCAGCGGGAAGGATCTGTCATGACGGAAGAACGGGTCGAAACGGAAGAACGAGTCGAATTCCGGGTCAGCCCCGACCGCTACCGGCACTGGCGGGTCTCCTATGACGGCCCGGTGGCGACCCTGGTGATGGACGTGGACGAACACGGCGGGCTGGTGCCGGGGTACGAGCTGAAGCTGAACTCCTACGACCTCGGCGTGGACATCGAGCTGTATGACGCCGTCCAGCGGCTGCGCTTCGAGCATCCCGAGGTACGGACGGTCGTGATCACCAGCGGCAAGCCGAAGATCTTCTGCGCGGGCGCGAACATCCGGATGCTGGCCGCCTCGGCGCACGGCTGGAAGGTCAACTTCTGCAAGTTCACCAACGAGACCAGGAACGGCATCGAGGACGCCTCCGCCAACTCGGGCCAGACCTATCTCGCGGCCGTGAACGGCACCGCCTCGGGCGGCGGTTACGAGCTGGCGCTGGCCTGCGAGCACATCATGCTGGTCGATGACAGGTCCTCGGCGGTATCCCTGCCCGAGCTGCCGCTGCTTGGCGTGCTGCCGGGAACCGGCGGGCTGACCCGGGTGCTCGACAAGCGGCACGTCCGGCGCGACCTGGCCGACTACTTTTCCACCCGGCCAGAGGGCATCGGCGGTAAGAAGGCCGTCCAGTGGCGGCTGGTGGACGAGGCGGTGCCACGGCCCCGGTGGGAGCAGACGGTGACCGAGCGGGCGGCCGAGCTGGCCGGGCGCTCCAGCCGCCCGGTGGACGCGGCCGGCGTCGAGCTCAGCCCGCTCGCCAAGACCCGGGACGGCGACGCCATCACCTACTCCAGCGTCTCGGCCGCGCTCAGCCGCGACACGGGCAGCGTGCACATTCTCGTGCGGGGCCCGGCGGCGCCCCCGCCCGCCGACCTGGCCGAGGCCGCCGCCCAGGGGGCCGGCTTCTGGCCGCTGGCGGTCACCCGCGAGCTCGATGACCTGATCCTGGACCTGCGCACCAACGAGCCCGAGCTCGGCACCTGGGTCTTCCGCACCGAAGGTGACGCGGCCCGGGTGCTGGCGTACGACGATCTCCTGCTGGCCGGAGCCGGTGACTGGTTCGCCAACGAGGTGCTGCACTACCTCAAGCGCACGCTGCGGCGGCTGGACGTGACCAGCCGCAGCCTGCTCGCGGTGATCGAGCCGGGCAGCTGCTTTGCCGGCTCACTGCTCGAGCTGGCGCTGGCCGCGGACCGCTCGTTCCAGCTGGCCGGGGTGTTCGAGGACACTGACCCGGACGCAGCTCCGGCGGCGGTCACCCTGGCCGACATCAACTTCGGCCCGCTGACGATGAGCAACGGGCTGACCCGCCTGCAGACCCGGTTCTGGGGCGACGACGCCAGCACCGACGCCGCCAGCAAGCGCCGCGGCGACGCTCTGGAAGCCGAGGACGCCACCGACCTCGGCCTCGTCACCTTCGCGCCGGACGACATCGACTGGGACGAGGAGATCCGGATCGCGATCGAGGAGCGGGCCAGCTTCAGTCCCGACGCGCTGACCGGCCTGGAGGCCAACTACCGGTTCGCCGGGCCTGAGACCCTCGAAACGAAGATCTTCGGCCGCTTGTCGGCCTGGCAGAACTGGATATTCAACCGGCCTAACGCCTCTGGTCCGGACGGCGCGCTGCGCCGTTTCGGCACCGGCCAGCGCGCCGCCTTCGACCGGAAGCGAGTCTGAGCCATGACCACCAGCGCCGATTACACCGAGAAGATCCCGAACAACGTCAGCCTGCACGAGGACCGGCGACTGCAGCGCGCCCTGGAGTCCTGGCAGCCGAACTTCCTGACCTGGTGGCAGACGATGGGACCGACCCTGCCGACCCAGGACGTCTACCTGCGCACCGCGGTCAACGTGGGCCGCGAGGGGTGGGCGCAGTTCGGGCACGTGCCGATGCCCGAATACCGCTGGGGCATCTTCCTGGCCGAGCGT
>JBEKKH010000106.1:0-16746 GCA_050010815.1 Streptosporangiaceae bacterium
GGTCGGTGGCGGTCGGTGGCGGTCGGTGGCGGTCGGTGGCGGTCGGTGGCGGTCGGTGGCGGTCGGTGGCGGTCGGTGGCGGTCGGTGGCGGTCGGTGGCGGTCGGTGGCGGTCGGGCTGGTATAGCCGGACGTGGGCTAGTCGGCAATAGTCGTGCTGTGTAGAGTATCATCGGGTGCATCGAAAGACTTCCGTTCGGCGACGGCCGAACAACGGGAAGGATGACCTTATGAAATCCCACGACGCCAGGCCGGCTGAGATGGTCTCCGACGCCCCATCCCTCGCGGCGACGGCGGCCGCTGAGGTCCCGCTCCGGGCTGAAGCGGGCCCGGAGCGGGGCGCGCCGGAATGGCGCCAGCTGTCGTTCCGCACGAGCGGGCTGATCATCGAGCTCGAGATCGCCGGGGCCGGGGAGGACCGGCGGATGGTGGGCCAGCTGATCCCACGGCAACCAGCCGTCGTGGACCTCAGGCATCCCGGCGGGGCGATCACCGTCGAGGCCGACGCGCTGGGCCGGTTCAGCGCGGAGGCTGTGCCGCTCGGCCAGGTCAGCCTGCGTTGTCGGCTGGGCCCGAAAACGGACCATTCCCCCGTCGTCACCGGCTGGATTACCATCTGAGCCGTCCACCGCCAGATGGGACAGGGCCCAGGCGGCACAGGGCCAAGGCTAGGACAGGGCCAGGCTAGGACCAATGCCGGGTAGTTAAGGTCCGCTGTCGGTTGTCACGGATTTCCGTCGGCGTGTCGCAGGGTGGTGGTACCTGGGATCGACGTGTGCGTTGATGCTGGTGATGTGCTTGCTTGAGCGGGGCTTGCCGTCGGGGTGCTTGTTCCAGCGGCTGAGCGGGGACTTGACCCTGCGGGCGCAGACGCGGGGCCGGCGGGGGCCGTGCAGCCTGGCAAGGACGGCGCGGCCGATGTCGCCGCGCAGGTCGTCCTCGCCGCCGGTGATGTTCGCGGCGGTGACCGTGAGGTTCTGCGCGGTCTCCACGGCGGCCTGCCAGCTGGCGCGGTCGGGGTCGGTGCCCGGGACGGACTGGACGGCGTCGGCAACCACGGTGCGCAGCGCCTGGTACATGGCCAGCAGCGCCCATGTCTCCTGCTCGATCCCGGCCGGGTCGCCGGAGCGCAGCACCCGGCCCTGCAGCAGGGTGTGGCGCAGCGCGAGGTAGGTGACCTCGTGCTCCCACCGCTCGTGGTACAGGGCCATCAGCGCCTGCGCGGGGAAGGCGCGGTGATCCAGCAGGGTCGTGGCCAGCCGGTACGTGCCGCCGTAGCTAGTGCCGTCATGGCAGGTCACGGTCACCGCCGCGGTGATGACCCGGACTTTCACGCCGCCGATGACCGACAGGAACGACCCGTCGGGCAGGTGCCGCAGCACGGGCAGGCGGCGGGTGGAGGTCAGCCGGACCAGGAACTGCGCCTTCGTTGCGGCGACGGCGGCGAGGAAGTCCCCGCCGTCGAAGCCGCGGTCCATCAGCACCAGCATCGTGGCGTCCAGCAGCGGCAGCAGTTCCCGTGCCTGGCCGGTTTCCCCGCCGGCGGCCGGGCCGAAGACCGCGCCCATCAGCGCCCGGGTACCCGTCTCGACCAGGGCCATCAGCGACAGCGCGGGATAGCCGGTCTCGCCATTGGACGCGCTGAGCTTGCCCAGCCACGCCCTGTTCGCCCTGGTATCAGGCACCCTGAGCGACTTGCAGCCGTCAAAGGACACCGTCCGGTAGCCGCCGAACATGATCCCCGGCGTGCGCGGCTGCCCCAGCGGCCCGGCCAGCACCTCGAACAGCCGCCGCACCGGCGCGACCCCGATCCGGCGGCGCAGGTCCCGCAGCGCCTTCGGCGACGGATCCGGCAGGCCGAGCGCGCGCAGCCCCGCCGTCAGCTTTCCCCATACCCCCAGGTACCCGGACCGCGGGAACAGGCCCATCGCCAGCACGAAATACACCCCGGCACGCGACGGCAGCAGCCTGACCCGCCTTTCCGTGCCTCCTTCCTCCGCCAGCACCGCATCGGCCAGCTCGAACGGCACGATCCGGGTCAGCTCGCCCAGGTGACCGGGAGCGAAAGCACCCGCGGCAACCGTGATCACGGTAGTAACCGGCATGACGGCAGAACGGATGGCAGACTGGACGGGCAACGGAGGTCTCCGGTACGCGCGGGGGTTTTGGTCGACACCCGTCCTACCGCGACCTCCGTTGCCATGTCCGCCACAACCGGCAATCCCGCCAAACCACTTGACTACACGCCGGAACCCTTAACTACCCGGCATTGAGGCTAGGACAGGGCTGCGCGGCCGGAGATAGCACGCCGACAAAACAACACGCCGACCCGGGAGTTTACCCGGGCCGGCGTGGTTGGTAATGCTGGTGTTGAACTGAGCCTTAGCCGAGGCGGGCGAGCGCCGGGACGAACTGCGCCGCGTCGATCGTGCCCCAGCCGGTGGCCAGGTTGTAGCCCGGTGCAGCGTTAAAGCCGGTCACGCCACCGAAGGAGTTGTTGCCCGAGGTAACGTCCACGATGCCGGTTCCGGGAACCCCGAGGTGGTGCAGGGCGCCCAGCGCGTAAAGCCCCGGGTTGATCAGGCCGAGCCGGTGGCCGGCCTGCTGGTCGGCGAGGGCGACGATGCCGGAGAAGATCGGCGAGGCCTCACTGGTGCCGCCGAAGATGTACCAGCCCGGGTCGCTGACCCCAGGTGACTCGATCCCTGCGAAGGACATGTACACCCAGGCGCCGCCGTTGACCGCCGCGCTCATCGAGATGTCAGGAATGCCGCGGTGCTGGCCGACGGTGCTGGCCACGCCGATCTGGTAGAGCGGACGCGGGAAGACGACCGAGGTGCCGCCGCCACCGGCGCCGAAGCCGTCATTCCAGACCACGTCGGGCGTGATCTTGTTGCCGGCCTGGTCCAGGTTGAGCTGCGTGCCGCCGATCGCGGTCACCAGCGGATCCGAGGCCGGCCAGCCGACCACCCGGTACGGGTACAGGGTCGAGCCGTCGAGTTCGTCGTTGGTCGCGCCGGTGTCACCGGCTGAGGCGAGCACGGTCACATGGTGCGCCTCTGCGTCCTTGTAGGCGTACCTCAGGTTGAGCAGGCTCGAGTCGTTTCCGGGGACGCCGGGGAAGGTCTCCTCGGTCGCGCCCCAGCTCTGCGTGATCACGTCGCCGACGCCCTGATTGATCAGCGACTCCTCGGCGTTCTCGAGCTCCGGGATGCCGGTCACGCCCTCGGTCTCCGCGACCGCGGTCTCGGCGAGAACGATCTTCGCACCGGGTGCGATCGCGTGCGCGTACTCCACGTCCAAGGTCGTTTCCTCGGCCCAGCCGACCTCGGTCTCATTGGTCGGGTCGAACGGCGGGACGTCCCCGAACTGGTCGATCTGCAGGACGGGGTCGGGGAAGCCGAACTGGGTGTCGAAGGTATGCAGGTCGCTGACGATGGTCGGCGAGCCGAACGAGTCCGCGATCACGATAGTCCTGCCCGCGCCGGTGATGCCCCTCGCGTACAGCGAGTTCAGGTCGTAAGCGACCCGGTACTGCACCGGCGTGTAGCAGTTGATCCCGAAGTCGGCCTGGCACTGGGCGATGGTCTGCGGAGCCGGGAACTGCTTGGTCTTAAGGACGGGGCCGGTCACGTCGGGGACCGCGCGAATGGCCGTGGTGACATGCGCTGCGCCGGGGGCCGCCGCCAGGGTGGCGGCCGGGGCGGCTAGCGACAGTGCGGCCAGGCCGCCCGCGGCCGCGACCGGAAGTGCGGCCCTCGCGGCCACCCGGGTGAGTGCGGACCGGCCGCGCGAGGCCGCGCGGTCCGGGGACGATGCGGCGCTGCGCGCCGACCTTCTGCTGAACACCGTTATTTCCACTCCTTTTAGGACGTCTGGAGCCCGGGGCATGGTAAGCAGCGGGCACCCAACTGGTGTGCGGGCCCAGCACGGTCGGCCGGTATTTACCCCCCACACCTGAACCGTTATCCCACAGCTCAGCATGGAAGTCGATAGTTATCTCGCTAATTAATGTTCGCTCTTGGCAGGCACATGTTGTCCCATGTCGCATTAATGTCGCAATGAACGCGACTTGAGCGGTATAGGCAATCGATTTCATCCGAAGCACGAGGGCGCAGCCAAGCTATATCTGCCCGAAATACACGAAATGCCTGAAATGTCAGATTTCTGGTGGCCCGCAGGTGTGGGTGGCGAGTGGTGGCGGCCTGCGGGTGGCGGGCGGCCTGCGGGTGCCGAGGGCGCCGGGGGAAGTCGCTGACACTCGGAGTTTCTGCGCAGGGAAGGGACTTATCACCGTGCGGATATTGTGAAGGACTTGTTTCGAAAGCTATCTTTCAGGTATGACGGACGATTCGGCTGCGCCGGGGACACCTGGGAATCCGTTCAAGCTCACTGACCCGCGGATGATGCGCGCGCTCGCCCACCAGGCGCGGATCGCGATCTGGCTGCACCTGGGGCTGCGCGGGCCGGCGACGGCGACCGAATGCGCGGAGATAGCGGGGCTGTCGCCGTCAGCGTGCAGTTATCACCTGCGGACGCTGGCCCGTTACGGGTTCGTCGAGGAGGACTTGGCCAGCGCGGCGAACGGGCGCGAGCGGCCCTGGCGGGCTCGGCTGGTTGCCTTCACCATGGACGACGGGCCCGACAAGCCAGCCACCAGCCAGGTCGCGAGCCAGCTGCTGGTGGAGAACTTGCGCGCTTCCGCGGAAGAGACCCGCGCGCGGTACCTGAATCGCAAGCAGGAATATTCCGCCGACTGGCGGGCCGCGGTGGGTGAAACGTTCAGCGTCGCGCACGTGACGCCGGAGGAGCTTAACGCCATGCGGGCCCAAATGCTGGACGTCATGGCCCCTTACGTCCGGCTGGACCCGGCCGAGCGGCCACCTGGGGCGTTGGCGGTCCGGGTGATGCTTGATCTGTTCCCGTGGTTCGGACCGGAGGATGCCCGGTGAGCGCGGTCGGCGGGCCGCTCGCCGCGGTACGGCGGTCGATGGGGGCCAAGGGGTCGGGGCCGCTGGCGGTGCGGAACTTCCGGCTGCTGACGGGCGGGCAGTTCGCATCGACGATCGGCGACTTCTGCTACGCGGTCGCGCTCCCCTGGCTGGTGCTCTCCAGCCACGGCGGCGCGGTCCTGCTGGGCACCGTGCTGGCCTGCTACGGGGTGCCGCGTACCGTGCTGATCCCGGCCGGCGGGGTCCTCGCCGACAAGGTGGGGCCGCGGACGCTCATGCTGGCGGCCGACGCGGCCCGCTGCGTGCTGGTCGCCGTGCTCGCCGTGCTGGCGGCCAGGCACACGGCTTCGCTGGTCACGCTCGGCCCGATCGCTGCGGTCATCGGGGCCGGGGAGGGCCTGTTCATCCCGGCTTCGTACGCGATCATGCCGTCGCTGCTTGACGGCGAGCAGCTCACCGCAGGAAACGCGTTGTCCTCGGCCGCGGTGCAGGCCGGGTCGCTGCTCGGCCCGGCCCTGGGCGGCGCGCTGGTGGCGGTGACGCGCTCATCCACGGCGGCCTTCGCGGTCGACGCCGCGTCCTTCGCCATCTCAGCGCTCACGCTGCTGCTGATCCCGCGGCGGCCGGCGGACGGGCTTGTGCCCGCAGCGTCGGCCGAGGCTGATGGGGCGGGAGCGGCCGACGCGGCTGGGGTGGCTGCTGAGGCCACCGGCGCGGGCGGGGGGACGGCTGACGCGGGCGGGGGGACGGCTGACGCGGGCGGGGGGACGGCTGACGCGGGCGGGGGGACGGCTGACGCGGGCGGGGGGGTGCTGGCGCTCCTGAGGCGGTCGCGGGGGCTGCAGGTGATCCTGGTGGTGGTGATCGCGGCCAACCTGGCGAGCGGCGGCATGGGTGAGGTGGCGCTGCCGTCGCTGGCTCACGCCAAGTTCGGGGCGGCCGGCTACGGGGCCTTGCTGGCCTGCCTGGCGGCGGGCGGGATCATCGGTACGCTCGCCGCGGGCCGCGGCGGGGGTCGGCGCAGGCCGGCGTTGTTCGCGGCGATGGTGTTCCTGCCCGAGGCCTTCTGCTTGGGCCTGGTGCCGTACCTGGGGGGCGAGCCGGGCGCGGCGGCCGCGCTTTTCCTGGCCGGGGCGGCCAACGGCCTCGGCAACGTGGTGTTCCTCACCGTGGTCCAGAAGCAGGTCTCCCCGGCGCTGCTCGGGCGGGTGATGGGCGCGGTCATGCTGTGCGCGTTCGGCAGTTTCCCGCTCTCGGTAGCCGTCACCGGGCTGCTGGTGCACCGGCTCGGACCCGCGCCGTTCTTCCCGATCGCGGGCGGCCTGGTCGCCGTGGCGATCCTGGGCGGGCTGACGCAGCGGGAGTTCAGGAACTTCGGGACGGTCGGGGCGGACGTGGCCGGGGACACGGACGTGGCCGGAGCGTTAGCCGCCGCGGCGCGGAGGTGGATGCGGAGAGATACCACGGTTCGTTCGGAAAAAATAAGGGGCTAGGCAGCACTAGGTCTTAAGGCAGCACTGGACTCACGCAAATAGGCGGCCCACTGGGGGTCGCCGTCGTACTGCGCGCCCACCAGCCGCCAGTGGGCGCCGCGTGGTACCACCGGAGGTACCGCCAGGGTCCAGCCGAGTTCCTCGAGCAGGCGATCGGCCTTGCGGTGGTTGCAGATGGTGCAGGAGGCGACGCAGTTCTCCCAGGCGTGCGGGCCGCCGCGGCTTCTCGGGATCACGTGGTCGATGGTCTCGGCGCGGCGGCCGCAGTAGCCGCACTTGTAGTTGTCCCGGCGCATCAGGGCGGCGCGAGTCAGCGGGACGCGGTTACGGTACGGGATCCGGACGTAGCGGCTCAGCCGGATCACGGACGGCGTCTGCAGGGCGACCGACGCCGCGTGCAGCACCGCGCCCGCCGCGTCGTGGTGAACAACTTCGGCCTTGCCGCCGAGCACGAGGACGACGGCTCGGCGTAGCCCGACGGTGGTCAGCGGTTCATACGTCACGTTGAGCAGCAAGACTCGCCGCACCGCACCTCCCGCTGGCGACCCGCTATCTGGACTCCATACATCTAGTGTGTCCCCTGGTACGCTGATCCGCCACCTCATACGGCTACAAGCTGGCGCGCGTCGTAAAGTTCCTGCATGAAGGAGTTCGGGTATCCGCAGGCACGCAGGCTCGATCTGACCGAGAATGTCCTCGGATACCAGGTCAGCGACCCCTACCGCTGGCTGGAGGAGGACGACGCCAGCGACGAGCGGGCCCGCTGGCTGGCCGCTCAGGAAGACTTGTTCGCCGCGCAGCGCGCGGAACTGCCCGGCCGGGACCACTTCGCCGGACAGGTGCGCGAACTGCTCAACGTCGGCTACGTGGGGACGCCGGCCTGGCGGGGCGAACGCTACTTCTTCACCCGCCGTGACCCCGGGCAAGAGCACGGCGTGCTGTGCACCCAAGTGACTGATAGTTCGGTCCAGGTGCTCGTCGACCCGGCGGCGATCGACCCGTCCGGGCTGACCACGCTGGACGACTGGCAGCCGGACAAGGAGGGACGGCTGCTCGCCTACCAGCTGTCCGAGGGCGGCAACGAGGAGTCTCTGCTGCGGGTGATCGACGTCACCACCGGGGCCCTGGTGGACGGGCCGATCGACCGCTGCCGGTACTCCAACGTGGCCTGGCTGCCCGGCGGCAAGGCCTTCTACTACACCCGCAGGCTGGCTCCCGAGGACGTGCCCGAGGGCGAAAGCCAGTACCACCGGAGGGTCTACCTGCACCAGCTCGGCACGTCCGCCGACTCCGACGTGCTCATCTTCGGCACGGGGCGGGACAAGACCGACTACTACTCGGTCTCGGTCAGCCGGGATGGACGGTGGCTGACCATCTCCGTCTCGCGCGGCACCGCGCCGCGCAACGACCTGTGGCTGGCCGACCTGTCCGACGGCGACCCCGCGGCACCCGACCTGCGGGTGGTGCAGGAGGGCGTCGATGCCTGGACCGGGGTGCGGGTCGGGCGCGACGGGCGCCTGTACGTGTTCACCGACTCCGGCGCGCCGCGGGGCCGGATCGCGGTGACCGACCCCGTCACCGCCGGTGACCACGCGACCTGGCGGGACCTGATCGAGCCGGACCCGGAGGCGGTGCTGCGGGGCTACGCGATCCTGGACGGGCCGGAACTGGCCCGGCCCGTGCTGCTGGCCAGCTGGACCCGGCACGCACTCAGCGAGATCACCGTGCACGACCTGGACACGGGTAAGCAGGTGGGCGCCGTGCCGCAGCCAGGCATGGGCACCGTCGGCGGGATCAGCGAGCGGCCCGAGGGCGGGCATGAGGCCTGGTTCGTCTACACCGATTACACGACGCCTTCCGTGGTGCTGCGGTTCGACGCCCGGGATGCCACGGTGAGCACCTGGGCGACGCCACCGGGCGTGGCTCAGGTTCCGGCCGTGACCGCGCGGCAGGTGACCTACCCGTCCAAGGACGGCACGCAGGTGCGGATGCTGGTGATCAGCGGGGCGGCCGAGCCCGACGCGCCCAGACCGGCGCTCTTGTACGGGTACGGCGGGTTCGACATCAGCCTGACGCCCGCGTATTCGCCGAACATCCTGGCCTGGGTCTCGGCGGGCGGCGTGTACGCCGTGGCCAACCTGCGCGGCGGCAGCGAGGAGGGCGAGGAATGGCACCGGGCCGGGATGGGAGATCGCAAGCAGAACGTCTTCGACGATTTTCACGCCGCCGCACAGACGCTGATCCGGGACGGGTGGACCACGCCGGAGCAACTGGCCATCTCGGGCGGGTCGAACGGCGGGCTGCTCGTCGGTGCGGCGCTGACGCAGCGACCCGAGCTGTACGCCGCCGTCATCTGCTCGGCGCCGTTGCTCGACATGGTGAGGTACGAGAGGTTCGGCCTGGGGCAGACCTGGAACACCGAGTACGGCACGGCGGCCGACCCCGAGGAGCTCGGCTGGCTGCTCTCGTACTCCCCGTACCACCACATGGTGCCGGGGACGGCGTATCCGGCGGTGCTATTCACGGTGTTTACCAATGACACGCGCGTGGACCCGGTGCACGCGTACAAGATGTGCGCCGCGTTGCAGCACGCTACCTCCTCCGGGCCCGGGCGGCCGGTGCTGCTGCGGGCCGAGGGCCAGGTGGGGCACGGAGCGCGCGCCGTCAGCCGGACCGCGGAGCTGTCCGGGGACACCCTCGCGTTCGCCGCGCGGCACACCGGGCTGAGGGTGGGCCCGTCTTAGGTCAGTCGCGGATCAGTCCCGGAGGGACCGGAAGTAGGCGGCGGGGGTCTGGCCGGTCTCGCGCCGGAACGCGGCCACGAACGCGCTCGGGGCGTCGTAGCCGACCCGGCTCGCGACCCGGCCGACGGGCTCGCCGCGGGCCAGCATCGGCAGCGCGGCCTGCAGCCGCAGCCGGGTACGCCAGCGGCCGAACGACACGCCGGTCTCGGCCGCGAAGGCCCGTGCGAGCGTTCGTTCGCTGGCCGCCACCTGGCGGCCCCACTGCTCCAGCGTGCGCTGGTCTGACGGATCGGCCCGCAGCGCCTCGGCCAGCGTCCGGGCCGGGCCGGAGTCCGGCAGCACGACCTGGATCGTCGTCATCGGCATCGGCGTCAGCAGGTCCGCGAGGAGCATTTCCGCGTGCGTGCGGTGCTCCGGGCTCAGGGTGCCCCCCAGGTAGTTGATGAGCTCGGCCAGCAGGGGGCTGGCCGCCACCGGGGTGGGGCCCTGGGTCCGTGCCCAGCCGGCCGGCCAGAAGCCCGGCCTGATGTACAGCGAGCGCATGGTGGCGCGGCCGTCGGAGCCGGTCTCGTGCGGCAGCCCGGCCGGTATCCACAGCGCCCGGGTCGGCGGCAGCACCCAGGTCGCGTCCTGGGTCAGCACGGTGAGCACGCCGCTCACCGCCCAGGCCAGCTGGTGGTCTTCGTGGGTGTGCCAGTCGAACCGGGTACCGGCGGGCATGGGGAAGGTCGCGACCACCACGGCCGTGCCGTCCGGGATGCTCCCGCCGTCCGGGATGCTTGCTGCGTCCGGGATGCTTGCTGCGTCTGGGCGCTGTCCGGCTAGCGACACAACATGGCAGCTTACGCGCTAGGCCCGCGAACGCCCGGCGGCCTAACGTCGAGCCCATGAACGAGAATCACGCGAAGCTGATGCCGAGCCCGGAATGGTTCGCCCACATTCAGGACGAGGTCATCCCGCAGGCGACCGCGGGCGTCACGCTCGGCCCGGACCTGCTCGAGCTGGGACCGGGCTGGGGCGCGGCCACCGAGTGGCTGGCGCCCCGGGTCGGCCGGCTGGTCGCGCTGGAGCACGAGCAGGAATCGGTCACCCGGCTGGCGGCGACATACGCGGGGAGCAACGTTTCCGTCGTTCTCGGCGACGCGGCCGCGCTGGAGTACCCGGACGCCTCATTCGACACGGTGGTCACCTTCACGATGCTGCACCACGTGCCCACACGCGCCTTGCAGGACCGGGTGCTGGCGGAGGCGTTCCGGGTGCTGCTGCCGGGCGGGGTGTTCCTCGGCTCGGACAGCCTGGCCAGTGACGGGCTACACGGCTTCCACGAGGGTGACACCTATAACCCGGTCGAGCCGTCTGCGTTCCTCACCCGGCTGCAGACGGCCGGCTTCGCCGCGATCACCCTGCACGTGGCGCACAACCTGATCTTCACCGCCCGGAAGGAGGGCTGACGGTGAGTGCTTCCTCGTCCGGGGGTGACACCGCGGCCTTGCGCCGCGCGCTGGCCGGCTTGCTCAGCTTCGCGGCCGCCGAGGAGCTGACCCTGCTGGCCGAGACGGCCTTTCGCGCGGACAACGACGAGGGCAGTGCGGATAACTGGGCCGCCACGCCCCTGGTGGCGCACAACAACCAGTTCAAGGGCCAGCAGGCCGAACGGCTGGCGGCTATCCGGGCGGGCCGGGTGCCGGCTACCTACGGTGAAGTCGACCATTCCTCCGACCAGGTCTACCAGGGTTTCCGTACCCAGTCGCGCGCCAGCGTCCGAGCGGAGTGCCGCCGGGTCAGCGCCGACCTGATCGACCAGACCTGGGCGCTGACCGACGAGGATCTGCTCGAGGAGGCGCGCCACCCCTGGCTCAACGGCCGCATGCTCTGGCTGCAGATCGTCGTCCGCGGTTTCTGGCATGCCACCGGGCACCTGGGCGACTACTACGTGGCCCACGGCCAGGCCGAGCGGGCGATCGCGCTGGCCGAACATGGCCTGGCCACGGCCCGCTACCTGCGCGCGCCCGCGCCCGCGGCGGGCATGGCCGGCTATAGCCTCGCCTGCGTCCAGGCCGGGGCCGGGCGGCTGGACGAGGCGGCCAGGAACCTCGCAGACGCCATCGGGGCCAACCCGGACCTGCGAGCCAACGCCGGACGCGATGCCGACCTCGCCGTCCTGCGAGACGCGGGCCGCCTGGACGGCTGGTCGGCTCCAGCGCGCTGAAACCGGCTGGTCACAGAGCTTTCCCCGAGGGCGGGCACGCGGGGCGCGGCGGCGCAGTAGCCTCGCGTGAGGCCGCATCCGCGGGAAGGAGTTCTGTGTTTCATGCCACCGGCTTGGCCTTCGTCCAGGCATCAGGCACGCTGACGAGCAGCTGCGGTAACGATCCGGGGATCGCCTGCCGCCTGGTCTGGGACCTCAGCCACAGCAGCAACGCCGCAGAGCTGGTCAAGGTCTACCTGGCGGGCCCGGCTAGCCGGATAGGCCGGATCGTGTTCATCATCGTTCTCGCGCTGCTGGTGCGGTCCGTCCTGTGCCGGCTGCTCAACCGGATGGCCGAACGCGCGGCCACGGTGAGCCTGCCGGGGACGGCCACCAGCCGCGTGCATAAGGCGGCCGTGGCCGTGCACGCGGCCGGGCTGGAGCGCCGGTCCCAGCGAGCACGGGCCCTCGGCTCGATCCTGCGCAGCGGGGTTTCGGCCGTCGTGTTCGGCATCGCGGCGCTAACCATCCTCGGAATCCTCGGCTTCGACCTGGCGCCGCTGCTGGCCAGCACGACCGTGCTGGGCGTGGCGCTGGGTTTCGGTGCGCAGAACCTGGTCCGTGACTACCTGGCGGGCATCCTCATGCTGGTCGAGGATCACTACGGGGTCGGGGACACCATCAACGCGGGGGTCGCCACCGGAACCGTCGAGGCGATGACACTGCTCACCACCCAGGTGCGGGACGTGAGCGGCGTCGTTTGGCATATAAGGAACGGCACGATCGACAGCGTGGGCAACGAGTCGCAGGGCTGGTCCCGCGCGGTCATCGACTACCCGGTCCCTTACGGCGAGGATCTAGCCCGGATCCGGCAGCTGATGGAGCAGGCCGCGGGCGGCCTGTACCGCGAGCGCGGCTGGCGCAAGGTCATGCTGGAAAAGCCCGAGGTCTGGGGCGCCCAGGAGCTTTCCAGCAAGGAAGTGACGATGCGGATCGTGGCCAAGACCGCTCCCATGCGGCAACTGGAGGTAGCCCGCGAGCTGCGGGCCAGGGTCAAAGCGGTGCTGGACGAGGCGGGGGTGCTGCCGGCCGGTCCGGACACGATCGTCATCACGGCATCGTCAGCCCCGGCCGGCGAGGCCGGTCCTGGCGCGCTGGCAGCTGCGGCCGACGCGGAAGGCGAGGCCGACGCGGAAGGCGAGGCCGGTTGTGAGGCGCTGGAGGGAGGGGCGGAGCGTGGCACGCCGTAAGATTTCAGCATGAGCCAGCCGACCAGCTTCTACCAGGCCGTGGGCGGGGAAGAGACCTTCCGCCGACTGGTCCACCGGTTCTATCAGGGCGTCGCGGACGATCCCGTGCTGCGGCCGGTCTACCCGGCGCAGGACCTCGGCCCGGCCGAGGAGCACCTGGCGCTCTTCCTCGTGCAGTACTGGGGCGGGCCGCGCACCTACGACGAGCTGCGCGGGCACCCGCGGCTGAGGATGCGGCACGCCAGGTTCGCCATCGGCGAGGCCGAACGCGACGCCTGGCTGCAGCACATGCGGGTGGCTCTCGACGAGCTCGCCCTGGACCCGGCGCTTGAGACTCAGCTCTGGGACTACCTGGTCATGGCCGCGCACAGCCTGATCAACGTCGACCCGGCCCCCAGCCGGCCCGATCTAGGCCTGAAGCCCGCCTGACGACATGCGGTGACGGTATTGATTTAGTACGAAAACTCCTTGCTAAGGCGCTGATTCGTCCAGCCGGGATAACGTTGACCTGAGGCTGGTTCTGGTGAAAAACTCCAGGTGTCCAGTCGGGCCTCGGCTCCCGTCATGGAGACTAGGCGCCTGAATTCCAGACTCTGACACCCACACCGGAAGAGGACCAGATGTCGGAAGGGTCATCCGGGCCTGGTCCCGCTCGGCCAGCCGGTGGTGGTGACGGCGAGCCCACGCAGATCTTCTGGGACCGCGATCCAGTAGGCGGGGCCGGACCTTCGCATCAGCCGCCGGCCGACGGCGCGTCGCCGTACGCGCCGACGTACGTCCCGCCGACAGAGATCCGGTCGCCGTACGCGCCCGGCGTCCAGCCACGAGACGCCGCGCCGCCGTACGCATCTGCCCACGTCCAGCCGCGGCCCCCGGCGGACACCGGAGCACCGTACACGCCCACCTATGTCCCGCCACGAGACGGCGAGGTGGCAAACCCGCCCTCGGACGTCGTGCGATATGGCCCCGGGGTACCTGTGAGCCAGGCCGGGGCCACGGCCGAGCAGGTGTGGCGGACCGGCCGGCTGCCTGAGCCGGCCCGCCGCCCGGCACGGCTGCGCCGGCTGGCCGGCGCCGCGCTCACGGTGATCTTGCTGGCGGCCGCGGGCGTGGTGCTGTTCCTGCGCTTCCACCACGCGCCGTTCCGTGTGACCGGCGTTGCCATCACCCAGCAGACGAAAACCGCGTGCGGGGTCGACCTGACCGGGCGGATCAACACCAACGGCTCGGCCGGGACGGTCTCCTACCAGTGGGTGTTCCGGCCTCAGCTGCAGGCGCCGCAGCCGCTCAACCAGTCGGTCACCGCCGGCCAGCATGCGGCGTACGTGACCGTCGCCGTCGAGGGTGAGGGCCACGGCAGCGCATCGCAGACCGTCACCTTGCAAGTTCTGGGGCCCGACACGGGAACCGCTACCATCCACGTGAGCGTCAGTTGCTGACGGCCGTCGGCAAGCCGGACTGGGATGTTCCGGGGTTTACCGAACTGAAAGCGCTCGGTTCCGGCGGATTCGGCGACGTGGTGCTGGCCAGGCACGACGCGTCAGGCACGCTAGTGGCGATCAAGTACCTGCGTCGTAACCTGCTGGACGATCCGGAATTCGCCCAGATGTTCCGCAGCGAGGCGGCCGTCCTGGCCTCGGTCGACGACCCGAACGTCATCCGGCTGTACGAGTACGTCGAATCGCCGGCGGGCGCCGCGATCGTCATGGAGCTCGTCGACGGCGTCTCGCTTCGCGAGATCCTGGTTCATCAGGGCAAGACCACGCCGGAGGCGGCGCTGGTGGTCTTGCTGGGCTCGCTGCGCGGCCTAGCGGCGGCGCATCAGCGCGGCGTCGTGCACCGGGACTACAAGCCGGAAAACGTGCTCGTCAACGGCGGCGGAGCGAGCAAGCTGACCGACTTCGGCATCGCGGCGCGAGTCGGGGACCAGGCGATTCCCGCGGGAACGCTGGTCTACGCGCCACCCGAGCAGTTCGGCGGCACCCCGGCCAGCCCGGCCAGCGACGTCTACGCGGCCACGGTCACGTTCTACGAGTGCCTCACCGGCGCCCCGCCGTTCCGCGGCGACACCGCCGAGGCGCTGCTTCACCAGCATCTGGTCGCGCCCATCCCGCTGGACCCGGTGCCCGAACCGCTGCGCCCCCTGGTGACAGCCGGGATGGCCAAGGATCCCGACCACCGGCCGACTGACGGCACCACCCTGGTCGCCGCCCTCGAGGCGGCGGCCCGGGGAGCATACGGCCCAGACTGGGAGAAACGCGGCCGGTCGCACCTGGGCGAAGCAGCGTTGCTGCTGGCGGCGCTGTGGCCGTCTGGCAAACCGCCGGCGTCAGAAGGCTTCACCGTGGAGCGTATCCCGCTGTCAGAGCGGATCCCGCTGTTCCGGCGGGCCAACGCGGTCAGAGCCGCCGCCGTGGCCATCGCGGTGATCGTGGTCGCGGGGGCAGGGACGGCACTGGCCGTCACGACCATCCACAAGGTTCCGGCCCCGGCTTCGGCCCCGAGCCACCCCGCGGCCGAGGTCCAGCACCTCTCACTCCAGCCGCCGACGCCCTCGCCCTCCTCCTCCTCCTCGCCAAAGCCGTCGCCGACACCATCCCCGAGCCCGACCCCGACACCGCCGCCCGTATTCTCGCCTCCGCCGACGGCACCGTCGTCCTCGACGTCGGCCACGCCGACGACCTCGAAGAAACCCTCACCATCGCCGTCGCCGAAGCCGTCACCATCGCCTTCCCCGTCGCCGACCACCGCCTCCCCGACACCGACGCCGTCACCGTCGCCGACCTTTACGCAGCGCTGAGCCTGCCCGGAGAGTGGATCGTTCGTCAGCTCGGATCCCTGGCCCTGGCCCTGGGCCCCGGCACTGGGCACTGGGCACTGGGCCGAACGATCAGGGTTTTACGCTGGCGCGAAGCCCGGTTACGTCATAGAGGTGATGGACGGGGTCGTGGACGAAGTACCTGGCGAAGGTCTCCACGGTAAAGGTGGCGCCGTCGCTGCGGTTGCCGGTCCGCTCCCACTGGTCGCCGGTCACGCCCTGGAAGCGGTGGGCGATGCGCTGGGCCGACTCGTCCAGCTCGGCGGCGACCTCGGCGGGATGCTGCTCGGCGTAGCGATCGGCGACGGCGGTCTCGTCCTGGTCCCAGTTCGGGAACAGCGGGTCGTCGCGGCTAAGCATCATGTCGAGCCGCTCGTCATACAGCCGGAAGACGTCGCGGACATGACAGCCATACTCCAAAGGCGACCAGGTGCCTGGCGCGCGACGGGTTCCGACGTCACCGGGTCCGGTCAGCACCTCCTGCCAGGCCACGGCGTTCGCCATGATCATCTCGGGCACCCCTTCACGGGGAAAGGCCTGGGTATCGAAGCCGCACTCGGGGCAGGGCCGCCGCAGCACCCAGGTCCAGTCCTTGGTATCCGGAGTGATGGTCATACCGGAAATGCTAGCGACGCTTGGGGGCGTGATGTGGCCGCGTCGGGCCGACATCAAATCGGGTATCGCGTTGGTTCGGTGGTGTACTGGCGGCCGGACGGTGCGGTCCACCGGAAGGTGCCCGGAGTGACCTGCTCGCAGTTCCAGCGGGGGTGCTGCTTGAGCCGGTGCTCGTGCCGGCACTTAGGACCGCCTTGTGCTCGAAGTCGCAGCTGGCCGCGGGCCGCCGGCAGGTCGGGCCGGTACAGGTCGCGTGCCGGATCTGGGCCAGGTGCCGGAGCTTGACGCCGGGGTCGTGCCCGTCGGCCTGGAACCGGTGGTCGCATTCCTCCAGCGCGATCGGGTCCAGGGTGATCAGCAGGGCGGGGCGGCCGGGGATGCCAGTGGTCAGCCGCCACACGCCGTACCCGCCGGGTGGCCCGGGCTGGCCGGAGTCGGTGAAGGTGAACCGCGGCGGGGGTGCGGAACCGGTCCCGCCGGGCGGGCCGTGGTCGCCGGGCGGGTCGTGGTCGCCGGGCGGGTCGTGGTCGCCGGGCGGGCCGTGGTCGCCGGGCGGGTCGTGGTCGCCGGGCGTGGCGGGTCCGGGGTGGCGGGTGGTGCGGGTGCGGCTCTTGGGTTCGGGGCGGGCGCAGCCGTGGCCGATGGCGTGTCCGTGCTCGTCGGTGACGGTGACGCACCAGGTGGTCT
>JBEKKH010000107.1:0-16160 GCA_050010815.1 Streptosporangiaceae bacterium
GCACCTTCGCCCAGATAACCGCCACGAGCGCCGCGTCGCTTATCGCCATCCATGAGTGGAAAGCATTCGGCCCCGCCGCCGCACTGGCCGCCAGCCTCGGCGTCCCCACGGTTGATGCCCAGACCATGAAGGTGCTCAGCGCGCCGGACGCTCTGGCGGCGCTGCCGGACACAACTTTCTCGGGTACGCCCAATGGTGACATTGGGGTCGGTCTCTCGCTCCAGCCGTGGGTCAGCTTCCATGGCTTCGCACGTGACGGCGCGTACTGGGCGGTGTCCGAGGGAATGTGGCGCTTCGGGCTTCCCGAGTTCCGGGTAGGGGGCTGCGCACGGGATCTGGGTACGGAATTGAGGGAGATCCTTTTCGGCGTGACCTTCCGCGTCTGGTCCGATCTCGTCACAGCCGCCCAGGCCACGCCTCGCGCCACGAGCCTGGCAAGTATGCCGCGTGCCCTTTCTATCCCCGCCGAGTTGGACATCCACCGCAAGGACCTGGACCGCGCACAAGGGGTTCCCAACCGCGGCGGTGCCGCAATCACGATCGGCCTACGTTTCGATCCTGAGCCCCATGACCGGGGCTGGCTAACCGTATGCCCGCCCAACGGATGGGATACAGGCTGGGACCACTTTGTCCATGACCTGTGCCATGCGATGTTCGGGTTCGAGAAACCCTCCTGGCACTACCTCCCGGACAGCCGTTCCGCTGGGCCTAGGTCGAATCCTGGGCAGACGAAGGCCCGCCATCGTCAGTAGCGGCAGCCAGGAACTATCCGCTGCGGTTACCCCCCCCCCCGGCCGCCGTTGGTGTCGGGGAGGAACGCATCATGGACTGGGCCGTATGGACCGACGGAAAGGGCGTCGCCGAGGACGCACTGACCGAGAGCGTTAGCCTCGGATCCTGACAGCCGTCGATATATTCATTCACAGAAGTTAGATGTATGATTACATGCACATGAGATATCAACGGGCGGAGCAGATGGCTAAAACCAGCGTCGACATCGATACCGATAAACTCGACAAGGTCCGGGAGATACTCGGAACCGAGTCCATCCGGGAAACCATCAACGCCGCGTTTCGCGAGGTGATCCGTGTCGCCGCCGTACGCGACCTAGTGACTCTCGGCGAGGCGGGCGCGTTCGACTTCCTCCTGGAGCCCGGTGCCGAGGAGCGGGTGTGGGGGTAACGCGCTACCTCGCCGACAAGAGCGCCCTCGCGAGACTTCATCTTCCGGCCGTCCGCGAAGAACTGGAGCCGCTGATCCTGCGCGCACTGGTCGGCATTTGCGGGGTAACAGAGCTGGAGATGCTCTTTTCTGCCCGGAACATCCAGGAGCGGTCCCGCATGAAGGAACAGCTCGCGGCGTCCCTGGACCGTGTCGATACCCCTCAGGACATCTGGAGCCAAGCAGCAGAGATCCAGGAAGCGCTGACCGAACAAGCCCGGCACCGCTCTGCCTCGATTCCCGATCTCATCATCGCGGCGACCGCACGGGCCCGCGGCCTGGAGATCCTCCACTACGACCGCGATTTCGACACCATCGCGCGCTACACTGAGCAGCCAGCCCGCTGGATAGTGCCTCCCGGCACAGTGTTACCGCCTCCCTACCGGGTTGATCGACCGGGGGTGGGGTCAGCCGGACGTGCGGTCTTCGCGGGGCTGATTGAGGCGGATCACGCCCGCGTCCAGGCCGACGCCGACCGAGGCGGGAGGCCCGCTTGGCCGTCGTGGCGGAGCATGCGGTCCGCCTCGGCCTGGTCAATCCCTACCCGCATGCCGTCCTGTTACAGCCGGCCAAAGTCGCTGTACACGGCTCGGGACAGCGGACGGCCGGTGCGTTTGCGCAGCCGGCCACGGACGTACCGGCCGCGTCCTCCTGACCCCAGCGACTGGCTCGCTTTGACGGGCTGGCTTCCGGTACAGGACGCCCTTGGTGCTCGGTCTTCCCGGACGGCGTTTCCGGTGAAACGACCGGGACGTGTTTCAATTCTGGAGTGGAAGTTGCAAACCTGGATGGCGGGCGCCCGGCGCGGGTGACGATCAGGCAGGTCGCCGAGCTGGCCGGGGTGTCGATCGCGACGGTCTCCCGGGTTATCAACGGGCACTCTGATGTGTCCAGTGAGACCAGGGAAGCGGTGCAGCGCGTGATCAGGGAACGCGGTTACCAGGTCGGCGCACGCCCGCGGGCCGGGCGAACCGGCCGGATCGGCATCATGGTGCCGCTGGTCCATCCGGGGTACTTCGCCGAGATCCTGGCCGGGGCCGCCGAGGCGCTGTACGAGCAGGACATGCGGGTCGTACTCTGCCCGACCCGGCATTCTCACTCGCGGGAGCTGTCGCTGCTTGACCGGTTGGCCGACGGTGAGGCGGACGGCGCCGTCGTCGTGTTGCCGGAGGAATCCGGCGAGGAGTTCGGGATGCTGGCGGCGCACGGTTTCCCTTTCGTCATCGTGGACCCGCAGACCGAGGTATCGGAGGGAATCCCGGTCGTGTGTGCCGCGCATTCCGCCGGAGCGACGCAAGCGACCCGGCACCTGCTGGCCCTGGGACACCGGCGGATCGGTGTGGTCAGCGGGCCGGAGGGTTGGGTCGCCACGGAGGAACGGCTCCGCGGCTATCACGCCGCGCTGGCGGGCTCAGGCGTGCTGCCCGATCCCAGCCTCGTGCAGCATTCGAACTTCCGGATCGACGGCGGGCGTGACGCGGCCGACTGCCTGCTGGCTCAGCCGGATCCGCCCACGGCGATCTTCGCCTTCAACGACAGCATGGCGATCGGCGCCATGCAGGCGGCCTCGGCCCGCGGTCTGCGGGTTCCCGAGGACATTTCGGTCGTCGGCTTCGATGACACGATCGAGGCCGCCGTGACCGTTCCGGCCCTGACCACCATCCGTCAGCCCCTCGCCGAGCTGGGCCGGACCGCGGTGAGCCTGCTGCTGCGCCAGATCCAGAACAAACGTCTGGAGCCACTGCGAGTCGAGCTCGCGACCAAGCTCGTGGTACGGGACTCAACTACCAGGATCGCCGACAAAACCAGTCCGCGGCCGCCAGGGCATTGACCGGATCGGCCCGGCTTGTTACGTTCTTTCCGGAAACGTTCCGGTAACACTTCCGGGAGTACTCATGATCTTCCATCCTTCACTCCGGACCTTGCGCGTGACAGCCATGACAACGGCGGTGGCGGCATCCCTAGCCGTGGGTTCACTGGCCGCGATGGGCAGCGCGCAGGCCAGCGCAGCCGCTCCGGCGGCCCCCGCCATCCAGCGGAGCCTGAGTGCTGGCACGCGATTCTTCGTGCCGCCGCCTTCCGAGGGGGCCCCGCAGCAGATCCTGCAGTTGGCCAAGAGCGGCGACCTCAAGGACGCCGCCCTGCTCACCGAGATGGAGGCCGTGCCGCGCGCGGTCTGGTTCACCAGCGGAACCCCCGCGCAAGTTCAGCAGCAGGTTCACCTGACCATGACCGAGGCCGCCCTCGAGCGGGCCGTACCCGTGCTGGTCGCCTACGACATCCCGGGCCGTGACTGTGCCCAGTACTCCGCGGGCGGAGCCCTGAACGAGGCCGCCTACGAGGCGTGGATCGACGGACTGGCCCAGGGCATCGGCAAGGGCCAGGCGCTGGTCATCCTGGAACCGGACGCGCTAGGCAACATGCCGTCCGGTTGCGGGCTGCCGTCCTCGACGTACCCGTTCACCGACAGCGAGCGGATCGCCGAACTGCAGTACGCGGTGAGCACGCTCGAGCACCAGCCGGGAGTGAGCGTCTACCTGGACGGCACGCACAGCGCGTGGCAGTCCGTCGGCACCATCACCCAGCGCCTGCTCGAAGCCGATGTGCAGGACGCGCAGGGTCTCTTCCTCAACGTGTCCAACTACCAGCCGACACCGGAGCTGCTGGACTACGGCACCTGGATTTCCGACTGCATCGCGATGGTCACCGACAGCTCCAACGCTTACTACAACAATCCGTCCGCATGCGCCAGCCAGTACTACCCGGCCACGCAGTCGGACTTCGCCACCTGGGGTCTGACCACCCAGTGGTACGCGCAGAACATGGGAAACGCCGTCGCGACGACGCACTTCGTCGTCGACACCAGCCGCAACGGCGACGGTCCGGACAGCATGCAGCAATACGCCGGCGCGCCCTACGACCAGCCGGCCAGCGTCGTCAGCTCCCTCGCCACCGGCAACTGGTGCAACCCGCCGGAGTCCGGCCTGGGCCTGCGGCCGACCGCCAATACCGGGGTACCGCTGCTCGACGCCTACCTGTGGGTGAAGACCCCCGGGCAGTCAGATGGCCAGTGCGACGCGGCGGGGGGCGTACGAGCATGGGATTACAGCGACTACACGCAGCCCGGATGGCCGACCACCACATCGGCCCAGTCGCTGTTTGACCCGCTATGGGGCACCGATGACCCCGCCGCCGGAGACTGGTTCGGACTCCAGGCGCTGCAGCTAGCCCAGCTGGCCAGCCCCGCGCTGCCCGGCTTGTAACCGCGACGTCGCGCTAGCTCCTCGCCGGCCAGGCGTGATCGGTGTCGGCGAGGAGTCACGGCCCGTCCGGCCGTTGGGTGTGGCTGGGGCCGTGAGGCGGAAAAGCCGGAAGTGCGCGATGGAACCCTGAGGGGCTCCGGGCGGCGGGCTAGGGTTCCGGGCGGCGGGCGAAGATGTTGACCAGGTCTAGGCGGAGGACGTCCTGGTCGTGCTGGTTGATCAGCTGCCCGCGGGCCCGGACGATGCCCCGGTCGGGCTTGGATCGTGACACGCGCGCCGCACCGATGGCCACCCGCACGCGGACCGAGTCGCCGGGCCGCAGCGGCACCGGCCAGCGCAGCTCGTCCACTCCGGGCGAGGCCAGGCTGGCGGGCCGGGACACGTAGTGGGCGACGAACAGCCGGGTGAAGAGCCCCGCGGTGTGCCATCCGCTCGCGATCAGGCCGCCGAACGGGCCGGAGGAGGCGAAGACCGGATCGACGTGGATCGGCTGGGGGTCGAAGGCCAGCGCGTAGTCGATGATCTCGGCCTCGGTTACCTGGAGGTACCCGTACTCGTACACCGCTCCCGGTGCGTAATCCTCGAAGTAGCGGTCATCGACGGGCGCGGCGAAGTCGTCGTCGCTGAGCGCCCTGGTGGCGGCCGCGGGCAGGTTCGGATCGGTCATGGACACCGAGTCTGGCCGACGGGCTGACCGAGGGCTTGGTCCAGGTCGGCGATGAGCTCGTCGCAGTCCTCCAGGCCGATCGAGAGCCGCAACAGCGAGGAGTCGACGCCGAGCGGCGAGCCGGCCGTGGTGCAGTGGGTCATCCGGGCCGGCTGCTCGATCAGCGACTCCACGCCGCCGAGCGACACGGCCAGGGTGAAGACTCCGGTGCGCTCGCACACCAGGCCCGCCGCGTCCGCGTCGCCGTTGACCACCAGCGAGATCACCCCGGCGAAGCCGTACCGCATCTGCTTGGCGGCGAGCGCGTGGTCGGGATGGCCGGGCAGCCCGGGATAGTGCACCTGCCGCACGGCCGGGTGCCCGTCGAGGAACTCCGCCACCCGCTGGGCGCTCTGGCAGATCTGCCGCATCCGGACCGGCAGCGTCTTGATCCCCCGCTGGGTCAGCCACGCCTCCTGCGGCGCCGCCATGGTACCCAGCATCCCGACGTGACGGCTGATCTGTTCGCCGGTGTCCGGCTCGGCCGCGATCACCGCGCCGCCGCTGACATCGGCGTGCCCGCCCAGGTACTTGGTGGTGGAGTGGACCACGACGTCGGCGCCAAGCGCCAACGGCTGCTGCAGGTAGGGCGAGGCGAAGGTGGAGTCCACCACCAGATAGGCCCCGTGCTCGTGCG
This sequence comes from Streptosporangiaceae bacterium, assembly GCA_050010815.1. GTDB lineage: Bacteria > Actinomycetota > Actinomycetes > Streptosporangiales > Streptosporangiaceae > Palsa-504. The sequence continues at coordinate 5,828 of JBEKKH010000107.1, forward strand.
CCAGCGCGGCCACGGCGGAGATATCGGTGATCTTCAGCAGCGGATTGGACGGGCTCTCGGCCCAGATCAGGCAGGTATTGGGCCGAACGGCCGTCGCCACCGCGTCGAGATCACGCATATCCACCGCAGTGTGCTCAAGCCCCCACCGGGAGTAGACCTGCGACACCAGATCCCAGGTTCCGCCGTAGACGTTGTCCGGAATGACGATGTGCGCCCCGGACCGGCCCAGCGCCTGGAGCACGGTGGTGATGGCCGCCATGCCGGAGGCCACCGCCACGGCGCAGGCCCCGCCCTCCAGCGAGGCCAGGCACGCCTCAAGCGCCGCGCGGGTCGGGTTGGCGATCCTGGAGTAATCCCAGCCCGTCTCCACCGGCCGGGCGTGCGGCCGGACGAAGGTCGACGCCTGGTAGACCGGGGTGGTCACCGAGCCGTTGTGCCGGGCCGGGTCGTGACCGGCGTGCACCGCGCGGGTGGCGAAGGCGGCGGCCGAGGCGGCCGGGGCGGCGGGGATGGCGGGGGCTGCCGGGGCGGCGGGGATGGCGGGGGCAGGCTCGGACGTCATCCGGCGGTCTCCTGCGCACGAGCGGGTTCGGCGGTGACGAACACTAGTCCGTTTCGTATGTGAACGGGGTAGACCTGGACCGGGGCGGTGGCCGGCGGTCCGGTCGGTGCCCCGGTGCGGACGTCGAAGGTGGCCCCGTGCAGCGGGCACTCGACCTCGCAGCCTTCCAGCCAGCCGTCGGACAGGTAAGCGTCGGCGTGGCTGCAGCGGTCCGCCAGCGCGTACAGGTCGCCGCCGGCGTTGAACACCGCGATCCGGCCCTGGGCCGTTTTCACCACGGCCACCTCGCCTGGCGGCAGGTCGGCCAGCGGGCACACCGGCATCATGGCTGGTCCGCCAGGCCCATGGCGGCGCGGTACCAGCGGTAATACCAGCGGCCGATGATCTCCTGCTCGGCGGGCACGAGCACGCCGCCGTCGCGGTAGGCGCGGGATTTCATGTTGGGCTGGCACCCTTCTGAGGCGGTGAAGTCCTGCACGTTGACCCGGTGGAACAACTCCACCGTGTCGCTGAGGTCGTGCCCCGCGGCCACCGTCTCGGGCGGGAACAGCCACTCGCACACCACCCGGGTGGTTTCCGCGGACGTCATCTCGAAGCGGTGCACGATGACGTGGTCGGGCAACAGGGAGATGGCGCAGTTCGGGCGGACGATCATGCCGTAGTACTTGCGGTCGTCGTCGTCGGCCAGGCCGCCGATGCGGGGCAGTGGCGCGGTGCCGCTGACCGAGAAGGACGCCTTGCCGTCGGCGAACCGGTAGCCGCCGGTGTCGTAGCCGGCCTGGCTTCCGCCGGTCAGCTCGCGGAACTGCGGCAGCGTGTCCACCAGTTCGGGGTGGATGGTGCCGCAGTGGTAACACTCCTGGAAGTTCTCCTGGATGATCTTCCAGTTGGCGGCGACGTCGTAGCTGACCCGCTGGCCGAGGACCAGGTCGGCCAGGCCGTAGCGGGCGAACTTGGCCCGGTCGCCGCCGAGGCGGTAGTCCAGCTGGGCCCAGAGCTGGTCGGCCAGCGGTTCGGGGTCGGCGGCCAGGCTGAGCCAGACCAGGCCGTGCCACTCGGTCAGGTGGACCGGGTGCAGGCCGTAGCCGGTCTTGTCGATGGTGTCCATCGACTGCCAGTTCGGCGCGGTGATCAGCCGGCCGTCCAGCTGGTAGGTCCAGGCGTGGTAGGGGCAGCGGATGGCCCGGCCCAGGTCACCGGACTCGGCGCGGCATAGCTGGGAGCCGCGGTGCCGGCAGACGTTGAGGAAGGCCCGCAGCACCCGGTCGCGGCCGCGCACCACGATGACGCTCTCGTCGGCCAGTTGCGTCCGGATGAAACCGCCGGGGGCGGGCAGGTCCTCGCTGCGGCACACGTACATCCACTGCCGGCCGAAGATGTTCCGTTTCTCCAGCTCGAAGACGGCCGGGTCGGTGTAGGAGGGGCCGGGCAGCGTCGGCATGAACACGGTGGCGGGGGCGATGGTCACCTGGTACTCCTAAGCGTGGCCGCCGCCGGACCGGGCCGCCTGAGCGAACCGGAAGTCCGGCGGGTAGTCGGGGTCGGTGATGGCCGGGCGGTCCGGCGTGAACGCGGCGATGGGGTAATCCGTCCGCCCGGCGGTGGCCAGGTCGGCGAGGATGTGGCCGATCAGGGCGGCGAACTTAGCCGCATGCCCGGCCCCGACGAACAGCGCGATGTTCGGGTGGCCGGGCACGGTGCCCAGGACGAAGTTGCGGTCCGCGGTGAGGTCGTACACGCAGGTCTTGCTGACCAGCTCGGGACCGACGGCACCGGGCAGGTACTGCGCCAGGAACCCGGCGACCTCCGCCGTCTGGTCCGGGTTGGGCTGGTAGCTGCGGGTCTGCTGGGTCACGAACCGCCCCGACATGTCGCGAGCAGCCTTGACCGCGGCCTCGCCGTACACGGGAAACCCGTAGAAGGTCTGCTCCGGGCCGTGGAAGATCCAGATCGGGAAGCGGTCCGGCGCGAACGGGCGCAGGTCCGGCGCGGCGAAGTAGGTGACCTGCTCCTGGGTGAGCGTGAGCGGGATGTCGAGGTCCAGGCCCGCCAGCGCGGCCGGGGTCCAGGACCCGGCGCACACGGTCAGCGTGCCGCCTTCGAAGACCGCGTCGTCGGTATGCACCTCGACGTGATCGGCGTGCGGGACGATCTTGCGCACCGGCGAATCCTGGACGAAGGTCACCCCGAGGGCCAGGGCCCGGGACACGTGGGCCGAGTTGGCGCGGCGGATGTCGAGAATGCCCGACTCGGCCTGGTGCAGGCCGATGATGTCGTCACCGATTCGCCACTGCGGCCAGCGGGCGCGCAGCGCGGGCGCGTCAAGCAGCTCGTGCGGGTGACCCTGTTCGGCCAGGGCCCGGGCGTAGGACGCGATCTCGGCTTCGCCGGCGCCGCCGGACGGCGCCAGGTCCAGGCCGCCGGTGATCCGGAGCAGCCCCAGGCCGGTCTCGGCTTCCAGGTCGCGCCAGTGGGCATAGGAAGCCCGGGTCAGCGCGGTGTAGTCGGTGCTGTGGTAGGAGTGGCGGATGATTCTGGAGTGGTCCTCGGACGCGCCGCGGTCGTGGCCGAGCCGGAACTGCTCGATGGCGAGCACGCCGGCTCCGCCGTTGCGGCCGGCGCTGGTCCGGCCGGCGCCGCTGGCCTGGCGGGCGCCGTTGCGGCCGAGCCAGTAGGCGGCGGCGCCGCCGATGCCGCCGGCACCGAGGACGATGTGCGCGTATGTCTGCCTCATCTGGCGTGATCCCCGGGGGTAGGAGGGTGCCTGCTCCTTCCCCCCGAGACTGTCATCGCGGAGCGCGGAAGTCATCCGGCGCGACGTTGCAGGTTGGGGGGTCCGTCCTCGGCATCTGTAGGAAGGCCGGCGGACAGGGCGGGCCGCTGAGGCGGCCCGTGGACTCGGCGCAGCCCGAGCACCAGGTGCAGCAGCAGGCGGTCACGGCCGTCGCGCAGGCTCAGGCCCGAGATCTGTTCGGCCCGCCCTAGCCGGTAGTACAAGGTGGTGCGGTGCACACCGAGCTCCCGGGCGGCGCGCTGCACCTCCCCGGCGCAGTCCAGGAAGGTCTCGAGCGTGGGCACCAGAACGGGGGCAGCCGGATCCGCCAGCAGGGCCAGCACCCCGGCGGGGATAATCATGCCCGGTGGCGCCGGGGACGCGAGCTGGGCCAGCAGGGCGTCCGCGCTCAGCCGCGACCAGCAGGCCACGGCGTCGCCCTCGGCGAGCGAGCACGCGATGCTGGCCTGCCGCTGGGCCGTGGCCAGGTCGAGCAGGCCGGGCGCCGGTCCGCTGACCCCGACCCGCCAGCGGCCCGCGCGCCGCGGCTGGGCCGTCAGCTCGGCCAGCAGCGCGTCGCCGGCCCCGGCCAGATCGCCGTCGGCAAAGCCGGGCAGGCGGACGAGGATAACGGTGGCGCGGCGGGGCCAGAACGCCGCGAGCGCGGAGGTCCGGGGCATCACCCGGCAGAAGCGCTCCACGGCGTCGCAGATCGCGGTCTGTCCCTCCGGCGACAGGCCCTCGCCCGCCTCCTCGCGGTAGCCCGCCACGACCACGGCCGCCTGGCCGTCATTGAGCAGGCCGCGATCCAGCGCCTCTTCCGCGGCCGCGCGCCGCGCCACCGGGTCCTCGCTCAGCAGCCGCTCGACCAGGTGCTGGCGGATCTGACGTTCGTGCGTCGTCATGACCCGCCTGCGGTCAAGCAGCACGCCCACGGCGTCAGCGGTATGCGCGGCGTCCGCGATCTGATCCTCGGTGAGATCGCCGTACCGGTCGGTGATCCAGGTGAAGCCCAGCAGCAGCCCCCGGCAGCGGATGGGCACACAGAGCCGCTGCCACAGGTCGAGCGCCGGATTCGCCGGGATGTGCACGGCCCCGGCGCGCTGCTTGATCTCGGCGTACGGCACATCCTCGGGCCGGGTCCGGCGATGCAGCAACGACCAGATACGGGCCGGGTCGGCGTCCCCGAAGTCCTCACTCACCGCGACCAGACGCAGGTCCTGGTCGTCCACCACAACCGCTCGGCCCAGGCGGGCGGCCAGCGCATCCACCAGGGACTGGATCTGCTCGATGCTCATGTCTCACTATCGCCGACGCAGGTTAACAACGGTCGCGACGGCCAGGGTGACCGCGGTCACGGCCAGGGGTAGCTGGACGGGGCAGGCCGCTGGACGCGTTCGTGGCAGACGGGGCGGCTTGCAGGACGTGCTCGGACATCCAGGCTCGCGGAGCCCCGCGGCGTGAGCAAACCCGCCCACCCCCCACCCACCCCCCACCCGCGGCAATCCGGCCTGCCCGTCCAGGAATTCGAATTAACGTGGATACTTACCTGCCCTATGAGGGTAGTAACGATCCACAATCACAGCAGAGCCCAGGCCGGGACCGGGCGAAGGGGACACAGGCGGGGCAGGCGGGGCCAGCGGGACAGGCGGGGGCCTGTTTTTAGCGGGCGGCGGGGCGACCAAGATCCTGCGCGGCCACGGCCCACCCGCCCGCGTCGGCAAACCCTGAGGTAAACGCCTCGCCGAGGCGCTACCCGCGAGCGCCTTCGTGCGCAGCGCGTCAATCGTACTGACAGGTCAGCGCCCGCGCCGGGTCCTCCCGCGGCGTCAGCCTAGGGCGCGCCTGGCCAGCAGTTCCACGTTGATGGCCGAGATCTCGAACAGGACGGCCTCGACATGAGCGCCGCGCTGAAGGCAGGTGCGGGTGTAGGCCAGCATGGCGGCCGGGACGTACCTCATGCCGCGTCGGCCGCGCCGCTGGGTGAAGAAGGCATAGGGCCCGTGGGGATCCCCGGCCGCACACCGGCAGCCGACCTTGCCGCACCGGCGCATCTGCTCCACCAGCGACCCAAACAGCACGTGCTCGACATCACCGAGGCGGGAAGCCAATCGACGCCGCCTGGCCAGCAATTCCTGGGTCGACAGGGTGAGCAAATCCGTCTTTTGTGATCTCACCACACAAGGTTAAGCTTGACCCTTATTTCACACCATGTGATCCTTTTCGCAAATGACTACAACGAGATCAGCACGAAGAGTGAAGCCTTTTATCCCTCGTTACCGGCCACGAGATCGCTGACCAAATATGCGTAATCCTGGACGGCGCGTTTGGCGAGGTCAGGTAACTCCGTGAATTCCTTCCAAGATGATGACGGCGCCCACACACGACCACAAGCAGCTACGTCGAGAGGACCAGCGATAATGGCAGGATTGGCTTTACCAGAGCGCTCGGCGCAGCAGCCCTGGTGGAATCCCCAGCGACCGTCGGCCATGCCGATCCACCGGTATATCCGGCCCGGACCTGAGACGATGCTCGCGGCCGGTTCGCGCACCTGGATCGACCGCCCGGTCGACCGGGCCCCGCTGTGGAGCTCGGTGGACCTGCGCGACGGTAACCAGGCCCTGGCCAACCCGATGGACGTCCGCCGCAAGCAGGCGATGTTCGACCTGCTGGTCCGGATGGGGTTCAAGGACATCGAGGTCGGCTACCCCTCGGCGAGCGAGGCCGAGTTCGAGTTCGTGCGGCGCCTCGTCACCGCCGGCCGCATCCCCGGCGACGTCACCATCTCCGTCTTCACACCCGCCCGCCCGGCCCTGATCGACCGCACCTTCGAGGCGATCCGCGGCGCGGACCGCGCGGTCGTGCATCTGTGCCACGCCACGGCGTGCCTGTGGCGTGAGGTGGTGTTCCGGATGACCCCGGCCGAGGTGATGCGGCTCGCCCAGGAGAGCGCCCAGCAACTGCTGCGGCTCGCCGACCGCGCCGAGGGCGGCGGCATCCGGTTCGAGTACTCGCCGGAAACCTTCAATGTCACCGAGCCGGAGTTCGCGCTGGAGATCGCGAACACCGTGGCGCAGGCCGTCGACGCGACACCCGGGCGGCCGCTGATCCTCAACCTGCCGAGCACGGTGGAGATGCACACGCCCAACGTCTACGCCGACCAGATCGAGTGGATGCACCGCGGCCTCGATCGCCGCGACTCGATCATCTTGTCGGTCCACCCGCACAACGACCGCGGCACCGCCGTCGCCGCGGCTGAGTTCGCGCTCGCGGCCGGAGCCGACCGCGTCGAGGGGACGCTCTTCGGCAACGGCGAGCGGACCGGCAACGTCTGCCTGGTCACCCTGGCCCTCAACCTGTTCAGCCGGGGGATCGACCCGCAGCTCGACATCTCCGATATCGCGGCCATCCGCCGGGTCGTCGAGGAGTGCAACGAGATGCCGGTGCACGCCCGGCATCCTTACGCCGGCGACCTGGTGTTCACCGCCTTCTCCGGCACCCATCAGGACGCCGTGGCCAAGGGCCTGGCCCACCTGGCCGAGCAGGCCGCGGCGGCGGGACGGCCAAGCTCGGACCTGCCGTGGGAGGTGCCGTACCTGCCGATCGACCCGCAGGACCTCGGCCGCAGCTACGAAGCGATCATCAGGGTCAACAGCCAGTCGGGCAAGGGCGGCATCGCCCATGTGCTGCGGGCCGGCTGGGGCCTGGACCTCCCGGCCGAACTGCGCGCCGAGTTCGCCACCGTGATCCAGCGCGTCACCGACATCACTGGTGCCGAGGTCGAGCCGGATCGCATCTGGGACATCTTCCGCACCGAGTACTGCGACCTGGCCGGCCTTACCGCCGAGCCTGACGGCGACTCGGTGACCACGGTGCTGAACGCGGTGTGCGATCGCGGGGTGCCGGCCGTGATCGACCAGCTCATCGAGGCCGGCACCGGCAGCTCGGCGGTGTGCTACGCGCGGCTGCTGGTCGACCACCACCCGGTGTGGGGCGTCGGCCTGGCCCCGGCGCCCCCGGTCGCGGCGGTACGCGCGGCCCTGTACCGCGCCGGGGTCCTGGCGGGGGATGGCACGCCCCGGCCGGCCGGCTCGCGCGAGGGGGCGCAGTGACCGACGCGGCGGTCGGTGCAGGCCACTCCCCGCCGAGCTACCTCGAGGTGGCACCGGGCCGGTACCGGGAGGACGAAGGGCTGCGCTACGAGGACTACGTCGTCGGCACCGTCTTCGAGCACCGGCCGGGCCGGACGATCACGGCCACGGACAACATCTGGAGCTCGCTGCTGTGCCTGAACACCCACCCGCTGCACATCGACGCCGTCTACGCGGCGCAGACCCCGTTCGGGAAGCTGCTGGTGTCAAGCCTGGTGACCTTCGGCGTCGTCAACGGGATGACGGTGAAGACCGTCAGCCAGAAGGCGATCGCCAACCTGGGCTGGGACAAGGTCCGGCTGACCGCGCCGGTGTTCGTGGGCGACACCCTGTACGCGGAGACCACGATCACCGGCAAACGACCGTCCGGCTCCAGGCCGGGCGAGGGCATCGTCACCGTGCACACGGTGGGGCGCAATCAGGACGGCGCGCAGGTCATCGAGTTCGACCGCACGGTGCTTGCGTCCATGACCAAACCAGGAGGCATAGATGACTGCTATTCCGGTGATCGCGCTCGACGGGGACGAGGCGAAGGTCGCCGACGAGATCTCCCGGGCGTGCACCGAATCCGGCTTCTTCGTCGTGCGTGAGGCCGGCCTCGACCGGAAGGTCTTCGACGACGTGTACGAGGAGTCGATGGAGTTCTTCCGGCGGCCCGTGGCGGCCAAGAACGCCTATCCGATGCGAACGTCCACCGCGCGCGGGGACAACGACTACAGCCCCTACGGCTACAGCGCGCTGCTGGCCGAGAACGCCTTCGCCTACACCGGTAAGCAGGGCATGCCCGCCGACTACGTGGAGAAGTTCAGCGCCGGCCGGCTCGTTCTCGACGACGCCGAGGACCTGCCCTTCCCCGCGGACGAGCGGGGGGCGGCGCTGCGCCGCGCCATGAAGACCTACTTCGCGGTCTGCGAGACCGTGGCCGACCGGATCGCCGAGCTGCTGACCGTGGCGCTCGAGCTGCCCCGGGACTTCTTCGCCATCCGCACCGACCGCTCGAACGACTCGCTCCGGTCGCAGTTCTACCCGGGGGTGCACGAGGAGTTCGGCAACGACCAGGGCATGGGCGAGCACACCGACGGCACCCTGATCACGCTGCTGTCCGAGGACGGGCCGGGTCTGCAGCTCCGTGACCTGTCCGGCACCTGGCTCGACGTCGACGTGGAGCGACGCGACTGGTTCGTCGTGAACATCGGCGACCTGATGGCCCGCTGGTCGAACGACGAGTACGTCTCCACCCCGCACCGGGTGAAGCTGGCCGGCCGGCCGCGCCAGTCGATCGTCTTCTTCAAGCTGGCTAACGACGACGCGCTGATCGAGTGCTTCCCGAAGTTCACCCGGGAGCGGCCCGCCGCGTACGAGGCCATCCGGTACGAGACGTTTTCCCGGCAGAAGATGAACGCGCTTTTCGGCCGGGAAGACCAGCCGTGAGGGTCGACCCGTGTTACTTCTACACCCCGGCGCTGCGGGTCGGCTCCGTGCTGCGGTCGGAGTCGCCGCCCGGCGCCGCCCGGGTGCTCGACCTGGAGGACTCCATCCCCAAGCGCGCGAAGGCGGCCGCCCGCGATCAGCTGGCCGCCGTCGACCTGTCCGGGACGGGGCTGCCGGGCGTGGCGCTGCGGGTCAACTGCATCGAGACGCCCGACGGGCTCGCGGACCTGCGGATGCTCCTGGACCTGGACGGTCAGATCGGCGGCGTGCCGGTGCAGGCCGTGCTCGTGCCCAAGGTCGCCGCGGGCCGTGACGTGGCCATCTACCGGTCGCTGCTGTCCGGCCTGTCCCATCCGCCGGAGATCGCCAGCTTCATCGAGACGCTGGACGCGGTGGAGAACGCCTACGACATCGCCGCGGCCAGTGACGCCCTGTGCTTCGGCCAGGCGGACCTGCTGTCCGAGATGTACGCGCCGGACGAGTCGTTTCTCGCGCATGCCCGAGCCCGGCTCTGCGTCGCGGCGGCCAGGTACGGGTTGCCGGCCATCGACACGAACTCCTTCGAGCTGTGGGATACCGAGGTCATCCGGGCGCAGAGCGAAGCGGCGAAACGCTGCGGGTTCACCGGCAAGGCGGCTATCCACCCCAAGCAGGTCGAGGTGATCGTCAAGACGTTCTCCGTCGACCCCGAGGAGCTCGACGGCTACCTCCGGACGATCAAGGACTACGAATCCCAAGCCAACGGCTTCGCCGTCACCAAGGACCGGGTGCTGGCCCCGCCCTTCGTGGCCAAGGCCCGGCGCATGCTCGCGCTCTTCGAGAACGGTCGCGGACCCGGTCCGCTGACCCGGCCGCCGCACACCACCGACCTCCGTGGAGGACACCCATGAGCATCCCGATGAAGGACATTGCCGCGCAGGCGATGGTCGATGTCTCCGGCTACCCGGCCGAGCTGGCCGACGGGCCGTCCGGGCCGGTGAGCGGCGACCTCACCGGCCGCCTGATCGACCTGGTCGCGGACGGTCCCGGGCTGGCGGTCTGCTACGGCACCAGCGCCCTGCTGGCGCGGCACGGCCTGGACATCGGTCGCGAGTCCGACGCCGCGATCGGGCGCGACTACCTCGAGGCGGTCTTCCGCGCCTTCGCGGCGCGGGTCGACGTGGCCAAGCACAGCCCGGTCGTGATGGGCTACGACCGCGTCGCCAGCATGGACGTGGACGGGTACAACAAGAACACGCACTTCACCCCCAACTCCGACCACACGGAGTCGCGTGAGTTCCTGACCACCAAGTGTGTCCACTTCGACGCCGCGACCCCGTTCATCGGCAACGTCTACGGCCCCTACACCAACATCGACGGCGGGCTGCCGATCGTGTGCGACACGCCAGAGTTCTGCGCGAGCACCGGCATCGACCC
>JBEKKH010000108.1:0-16063 GCA_050010815.1 Streptosporangiaceae bacterium
GCCCGGCCGGATGGGTATGGGTGCGGCACCGTGCACATTCTTTAGTGCACGGTGCCGCACCCACACCAACCCCAGGCCGGTTCCGGACCAGCGCGCCGGAGGGCGGCCCGGGGCTGGCCGGGGCGGGACGAGCCAGGCGGGTGCCTTCACAGTCGGCATACGGCACTGGGATGCGCCGGATCGACATAGTGCCCGCGCGGTCGGTCGCTGCGCGTGCCGGATGGCGGGGTTCCCCAGCCTAATGGGCTTTCCGGCCGGCACGATGGAGAGCTGGGCCGGCCAGGGCCGGCTCAGGGGTACATCGTGCCGGCCAGATTTGATGGCGGCAGTGCGGGGATTTCTTGCCTGAGTGGCGGAAGTGACGATCGGGGCCGCGAGGTGCCTGCGTTTGCGGCGCGGGCTGGCGGGCGGTCCCGGACGCCCCGTGGCACGCGCGCCCTGTCCCGGACATCGGTCAGCAGCTGACAGACCCTACCGACAAGCCTGACCGTCGCCTCGATCGTGAGCCGACGTGCAGGGCGGATGTTTTCGGACTTGGCATGTGGTACCGGGACAACGACGATGGACCATTGGTGTGGTTCGGAAGGGGGAGTGGGACAGCGCGGGAGTGCAGGATGGGGTGCGGCAGCCGGGACAGGTGCGGCGAGCGGGGCGCCAGGGATCGCGGCCGGGGATGAGGAGGCGTTGCTGGGCCGTCTGGGTTTCTAGCGGCCGGTCCAGGAGCTGAGTTCCACGCCGTCCTCGATAGGAAAGGACACGCTCACGTACCCGTTGCCCGGCTCCCTGACGTACTGGAGGTAGCCGGCCACGCTGGCGAAGCTGCTGTCGTCGGCGGCGACCAGTGCGCCCGGCGCGAGCTTGGGCTCCAGCAGCCGGAGCACCGGCAGGTACAGGTCTTTCCACCCGTCGAGTAGCACGAGCCCGACCGGGCCGGGCAGGTCGGCGAGCGTCTGCCGGGCGTCCCCGGCCAGGATCGTCACGGCCGCGTCGACACCTGCCTGCTGCAGGTTGGACTGGGCCGCCTTGACCTTCTTGTCGCTCAGCTCGGTGGTCACGACCCGGCCGGTACCGTTGTCGGTGACGGCGGCGGCGAGATAGATGGTCGAGATGCCGAACGACGTGCCGAACTCCACCACGGTCTCGGGCCTGATGGCCCGGACGAGCGCGTAGAGCAGCCGGCCTGCCTCGGCGGAGATGGGAATGTAGATGTCCTGATAGGCGTCGGACCGGTCACGGGCTGACGCCTCGGCCCACGACGTCCGCCCCGGCGGCGGCAGCGGCCGCTCGCCGTCGTCGTCGCGAGCGGCGGCCGTGAACATCCGGTCGAGCGTGGCGGTTAGCGCAGGTGCTGCGAGTGAGTTAGTCATGAGCTAAATCTAGACGCAACGTTGCGTCTAGACAAGAGGTCCTTCGCTGAGGCGGCCGGACCAGGCATGACCGTGGGTGGCGGCCCGACCGTGGGGCTGACCGTGGGTGGCGGCCCGACCGTGGGGGTGACCGTGGGTGGCGGCCTGACCCTAGGGGGCGGCCTGACCGTAGGTGGCGGCCGGACCGTGCTTGCGGGCGTAGTGCTTGGCGCCGATGTGAGCGGGAAGCGAGCGCCCGTCCGGGCTAAGCGCCAGCGTCAGCAGCGCCATGCGGGCCACCTCTTCGAGGGTGATGGCAGTTTCCACCGCGCCGATCGGGTCGCGGCCCCAGGTGAACGGACCATGGCCGGGGGCGAGCACGGCCGGCATCTTGGCTGGGCCGGCCGCACCCACGGCCTCGATGAGGATGTGCCCGGTCGCTTCCTCGTAGGCGTCGCGGACCTCGGCCTCGGTGAGCTCACGGGCCACCGGCACGGCGAGCGGCGACAGGTCGGCGTGGGTCGTGCCGAGCAGCGGAATCTCCCTTCCCGCCTGAGCGAACGCGGTGGCGTGGGTCGAGTGGGTGTGGACGACGCCCCCGAGTTCCGGGAAGCTCCGGTAGAGCACCAGGTGCGTGTCGGTGTCGCTCGAGGGACGGAGGTGACCTTCGACGACGGCACCATCTAGGTCCACGACTACGAGATCTTCCGCAGTCAGCTCGCGGTAAGGGACACCGCTCGGCTTGATCACCATCAGGCCCTGGTCGCGGTCGATCCCGCTGACGTTGCCCCAGGTGAGAGTGACCAGCCCGGAGCTCGGCAGCAGAAGGTTGGCCCTCAGGACCTCCTCCCGCAGTGCGGTGAGCATGGTCATCATGCTCTCCCGCCGGCGAGGCGGTAATAGGCGTGGTTCCAGCGCAGCATGTGCGCCCATCCCGACGTGGTGGTCGACTCGTCGATGCGGACCAGTTCGATGTCCGCCATCACGGCGAAATCCTCGAGCGCCTCCACGCCGACCGCCGTGGTCAGGACGGTGTGATGGGGTCCTCCGGCGGTGAGCCAGCACTCGGCGGCGGTGGTGAAACTCGGCGCCGTGGTCCACACGGCCCGGGCGACCGGTAGCTTCGGCAGCGGGGCGTCCGGGGCCACGACCTCTACGTCGTTAGCCACCAGCCGCAGCCGGTCACCGAGATCAAGCAGGCCCACCTTGACTCCCGGGCCGGGCGCGGCATCGAACACCAGGCGAACCGGGTCTTCCCGGTTCCCGATGCCGAGCGGGTGGATCTCGCAAGTCGGGGTGCGGACCGCGAGGCTCGGGCACACCTCCAGCATGTGCGCGCCAAGAACCTTGGCTTCCCCCGGTCCGAGATGGTAGGTGTAATCCTCCATGAACGAGGTGCCCCCGGGCCGGCCGTCGGCCATCACCTTGAGGATCCGGAGCAGGGCGGCCGTCTTCCAGTCGCCCTCCCCGCCGAACCCGTAACCGTCGGCCATCAGCCGCTGCACGGCGATCCCCGGGAGCTGGCGCAGGCCGCCCAGGTCCTCGAAGTTGGTCGTGAAGGCGCTGAAACCCCCGCGGGCGAGGAAACCTCGCAGGCCCGCCTCGATCCGGGCGGCGTCGCGCAGCGATTCGTGGCGCGCGCCGCCGACGGCGAGCTCGGCGGCCACCGCGTACTGCCGCGCGTAGTCGCCGACGATTGCGTCGACTTCCTCCTTGGACACCCGGTCCACGACCGCCACCAGGTCGTTGACACCGTAGGTGTTGACCGAGATGCCGAGCTTGATCTGCGCCTCGACCTTGTCGCCTTCTGTGACGGCCACGTCGCGCATGTTGTCGCCGAAGCGGGCCAGCCGCAGCTCCCGCGCGACGTGCAGCCCCTGCGCGGCCCGGGTCCACGCCCCGATCCGTGACCGGACCTCCGGATCGGTGGCGTGACCCGCCACCGTCTTGCGGGGCACCCCCATGCGGGTCTCGATGTAGCCGAACTCCCGGTCCCCGTGAGCCGCCTGATTGAGGTTCATGAAGTCCATGTCGATCTGGTCCCACGGCAGCGACACGTTGATCTGGGTGTGCAGGTGCAGCAGCGGCTTGCGCAGCGCCGCCAGGCCGGCGATCCAGGCCTTGGCCGGGGAGAAGGTATGCATCCAGGCGATCACGCCGACGCAGTTATCCGTGGCGCTCGCGTCGATGCAGACCCGGCGGATCTCGTCCGCGCCGGTCAGCACCGGCTTCCACACCAGCCGCAGGCGGATCTCCGGACCGTCTTCCAGCATGGCCACGATCTGGCGCGACTGCTCCCCGACCTGGCGCAGCGTGTCCTCTCCGTACAGCGCCTGGCTCCCGGTCAGGAACCAGCACTCGAGGGCCGGCTCCTCTTCGCTCAACGTAGTCTCCTGAGTTCCCATACCCAGACGATAAGGCGGCCAGCGGCCGTGGTGGAGCAACCGGACGCCGAGCGGCGCGCCTGGCGGCCGGCCCGGACACGATACCTAACCTGACGAGCGGGTCACGGGGCAGGCCGAGTATCCGCTCGGCGATCTGGTTCCGCTTGATTTCCGACGTGCCGCCGGCGATCGACATGGCCCGGTTCAGCAGCACGAGCGTGGCCGCCGTCGCGCCGTCACCGGCCAGGAACGCCGCGTCCGGCCCGGCGAGCTCGGCCATGATCGCGGCGCTCTCGTGGCCGAGCTCGGACAGCAGCAGCTTGGCGACATTGCCCTCCGGCCCCGGGCCCTGTGCATCACTGGCACCCGCCACCGCGCGGTAGGCGCTGCGCTGGTTCAGCACGCCCAGCGCTTGCGTGCGGGAGATGTGCCTGCCGACCCGCCCGGCCCCGCCGGCCAGCCGCTCCGGGTGCGCGTCGAGCGGGGCGACGAACGCCTGGCCCGGCATCGTCAAGGGGCCGCTGGCGCCGCCGCCGATGCTGACGCTCTCGTTGCCGAGCGTCGCGCGCGCCACCGTCCAGCCGGCATCGACCGGTCCGACCACGTCGGCGTCGGGGACGAAGACGTCGTCGAAGAAGACCTCGTTGAAATCCGAGTTCCCCGTCGGCATCTTCAGCGGCCGGACGGTGACGCCCGGCGCGTGCATGTCGATCACCATCGTGGTGATGCCCTCGTGCTTAGGCGCATCCGGGTTCGTCCGCACCGTGGCCAGGCCCAAGCGGGCCAGGTGCGCGCCGCTGGTCCAGACCTTCTGGCCGTTGATCCGCCAGCCCCCCGGCACCGGCGTCGCCCTGGTCCTGATGCCCGCCGCGTCGGACCCGGCGTCCGGCTCGCTGAACAGCTGGCACCAGATCACGTCCTGGCTGAGCGCCGGGCCGACCCAGCGCGCCACCTGGTCCGGGCGGCCGTACTGGATCAGGGTCAAGATGACCCAGCCGGTGATGCCGAGGGCGGGCCGCTTGATCCCGGCGGTGCCGAACTCCTGCTCGATCACCAGCTGCTCGACCGCGGACGCGTCCCGGCCCCACGGCTTCGGCCAGTGCGGCATCGCGTAGCCCGTCTCGATCAGCGCCTGCTTCCTGGCCCGGCCGGCCAGGTCGCGCAGCCGGGCTACGTCAGGGCCGATCGCCGCCCGGATCGATTCCGCCGCGGCGGGCAGGT
Source organism: Streptosporangiaceae bacterium (assembly GCA_050010815.1). Classification (GTDB taxonomy): domain Bacteria; phylum Actinomycetota; class Actinomycetes; order Streptosporangiales; family Streptosporangiaceae; genus Palsa-504. Next base: position 4,952 of record JBEKKH010000108.1, read on the forward strand.
CGATCGCGGCCGCCCGGCGCACGCCGCGGCGGACCAGATCGGTCACCTCGACCGCCGCCTGCTCGCTGTCCAGCACCGCGGCGATCGCCGCGGCCCGGCGCAGGTACAGGTGCGCGTCGTGTTCCCAGGTGAACCCGATGCCGCCGTGCACCTGGATGTTCAGGCTGGCGTTGCCGACCGCGGCCGGGACGGCCAGGGCCGCCGCGATCGCCGCGGTGTACCTGAGCTGATCACCGCCGTCGATCCCGGCCCGGCCCGCATCCCAGCTGGCCGCCGCGGCCAGCTCGGCTGCCACCAGCATGTTCGCGCAATGGTGCTTGACCGCCTGGAAGGTCGCGATCGGGCGGCCGAACTGCTGGCGGACCTTCGCGTACCCGGCCGCCTGCTCGGTGGTCTCGCGGGCGAGGCCGGACGCCTCCGCGGCGAGCACCGCCCGGGCCAGGCCGGCCAGCAGCCCGCGCGCGCCCGGCAGCACGGTGGCCTGCGCCGCGTCGAGCCTGACCCTGGCCGCGGGCCGGCTCGGATCCAGGTTGGCGGGTACATCGGCCCGAACGCCCCCGGCCGACGTCTCGATCACCAGCACGTCATCGCCCGCCGGGACCAGCAGCACGTCCGCCAGGTGGCCGCTGATCACCACGCCGGCCGGCCCGCTGGCGGTCACCACGCCGGCCGACCCGCTGGCGGTCACGCCGCCGGCCGGCCCGCTGGCGGCCCCGTCGACCAGCCTCACCTCGCCGCCCAGGGCGACCGCGCCGATCACGCTGCCATCGGCCAGCCCGGGCAGCAGCCGCTTACGCAGGTCGCCAGGCCCGGCGGCGGCCAGCACCGCGCTGGCGATCACCGTCGGGGCGAACGGCCCCGGCGCGAGGTACCGGCCCAGCTGCTCGGCCACGACCAGCGTTTCCGCCAGCCCGAAGCCCGAGCCGCCGTGTTCTTCGGAGATATGCAGCCCGAGCAGGCCGAGGCCGCTCAGCTCGGCCCAAAAGGCCGGCCGCGGGTCCCCCGCCGGCCGCGGGTCCCCCGCCGGCTGCGGGTCCTCCGCCGCCTCGAGCAGGCGGCGCGCCTCCGCTCGGGACTGATGCTTGGTCAGCACGCCGGCCACGGTCTGCGCGAGGGCGCGATGCTCTTCCGTGATGGCCATCGACATAGCTAGCTCCTCCCGGCCGTCCCGCGGCCGTGGTCAGCCGATCCGGAGCGGAAGCGTCCGCGGTCCGCGGATCTGACCCGCGGACCAGGTCACCGCGCCGGGGTCGTCGAGGACGAACGCCGGGATCCGCTCGAGCCAGACCTCGAGGGCGACTCGGAGCTCCATCCGGGCCAGGTGCGAACCCACGCAGCGGTGGATGCCCAGGCCGAACGCGGCGTGCCGGTTGACCTGACGGTCGATGACTACCTCGGCGGCCCGGTCGAACTGCACCGGGTCACGGTTGGCCGCCGGGAACGACAGCAGGATCCAGTCCTCGGCCTTCATGTCCACGCCGTGCCAGTGCATGTCCTGCGCGACCAGCCGCGCCATCGTGACCGGCGCGTAGGCCCGGAGGAACTCCTCGATCGCGGTCGGTATCAGCCCGGGGTCGGCGACGAGGCGCTCGCGGTCGCGCGGGGTCTTCGCCAGGTGCCACAAGGACGCGCCGATGGCGCTCCACGTCGTGTCGATGCCGGCGACGAGCAGCAGCCCCATCGCGCCGGTGACCACGGACGGGTCGAGCTTGCGGCCGTAAAGCTCGGCGTTGATCAGGTAGGTGGTGAGGTCCTCACGCGGCTGGTCCAGGTGGTCGTGCACCTGGACAAGCAGGTAGTCGAACAGCCGGGAGACCCGCTCAATGCGGTCATCCGGCGGCAGGTTGATGCCTTCGAGCAGATCCTCGACGAACTCGCGGAACTGCGGGCCGTCCTCCGGGGGGAAGCCGAGCATGTCGGCGATGACCCGCACCGGGATGTGCTGCGCGTAGTGGTGGGCCGCGTCGACCACGTCCCGCCCGTCGAGGGAGTCGATGAGCGAATGACAGAACGCCCTGGTCGCCGGTTCGGCCTTGGCCACGGCGTTCTTGGTGAACGCGGGCAGCAGCAGCTTGCGCGCGTCGTGGTGAAACGGCGGGTCGGAGGAGATCGGCGGCGAGGCGCCGACCGGCGCCAGTTCGCGGGGCGGCCGGAAGTTGCCCAAGATGATCGAGCGCGAGGAGAAGCGCTCGGTGTCGTACGCGATCGCCGCCACGTCCTCGTAGCGGGTCGGCAGCCAGGCCCCGCCGAACCGCTCGGTGCGGGCGATCGGACAGCGCTGCCGCAGGTCGTCCTGGATCAGGTAAGGATCGGCGGCCCACGGCGGCTCGAGGTGGGAGAAGTCGGTGGCCCAGTCCGAGACCGGTCCGGTGATGATCTCGCTGCGGGTGCCTGGCTCGTCCTCGCCGGTCTCCTCGGCGTCCCTGGTGAAGCGGTCATCGACGGCCATGTCAGCGCTCCTCGGTCAGCTCGACCGCGTGCTCGGGACAGTTCAGGGCGGCCAGCCGGGCGTCGCGCTCCGCCTCCGGCGGCACGGCGCCGTCGCCGAGAACCTGCCCGTAGCCCTCCTCGTCGTCTCCGAACAGGCCTGGGGCGAGGTCGTAGCAGCGGCCGTGCCCCTGGCAGAGCCCCGGATTGATCTGCACCTTCACTGCGCTGCTCCTGTCTGGGAGGTACCTGGCGGGGCGAGGTCGGTGACCACCCGGGTAAGCAACGCGGCCCACTCCTGCTCGCCGACCGCATGCAGGTCCGGGGTGATGAGGGCGCTGCCCATCGAGAGCAGGAGGCAGAAGTGGGCCAGCGCGTTCGGTGACAGCGACGGGTCGAGGTCGCCGTCGGCCTGGGCGACGCGCACCAGTTCGGCGAGCCAGTCACCGCGCTCGCCGATGTAGTCGCGCATCGGCCCGGCGACATCGGCGTCGCGACGGGCGGCCACCAGCGCCTCGACGATGAGGTAGCTGCGGGCGCCGCGAGGCCGGGGCAGGCTGCGGCCCAGGAGCAGCAGCAGCTCCGTGATCGGGCGGGCGGGATCGGCGGCGAGCACCTCGGCGAGCAGCCGCCGCCCGTGCGTGCGCAGCGCGGCGACGAGCAGCTCCGCCTTCGAGCCGAAGTGCGCGTACAGTGCGCCGCTGCTCACGTCGGCGGCCGCGGCAATGTCGGCGACCCGGGTGCCGTCGTAGCCGCGCCGGGCGAAGACGTCCGCGGCCGCGCGCAGCAGCCGCTCGCGGGTTTCCGCGGCGGTGACGCCTGCGATGCGGCCCATAACCAGAATTAAAGAACCGTTCATTTTATTAGTCAACCGCGGGGGTCATGATCAGGCCAGCGCGAGCACGATGGCGTGCAGGGCCAGCCCCACGCCCGCCCCGACCACGGTGCCGTTGATGCGGATGTACTGCAGATCGCGCCCGAGGAGCAGCTCCAGCTGGCTGGAGGTCTCGGCGGCGTCCCACCGCTCGATCGTCCCGGTGACCAGCCCGGCGAGCTCGTCGTGGAACTGATCGGCCAGGGCCCTGGCGCCCGACTCGACCATCCGGTCCAGGCCGTCGGCCAGGCCCCGGTCAGACCCGAGCCGCCGTCCGGCCGCCACCAGCGCCTCGGCCAGCCGGCGGCGCAGCTCGGATTCCGGGTCGGCCGCCTGGATCCGCAGCCCCTCCTTGGCCTTGCGCCACAGCGACGAGGACCAGTCCCGCAGGGCGGCGCTGCCCAGCACGTCGCGCTTCAGGCGCTCGCCGCGCTCGCGCAGCTCCGGGGAGGTCTCGAGCCGGTCCGGCAGCCCGGCGATCCACTCCTCGAACTGCTTGCGGGTCTGGTCGTCGGGATCGGCGGCCATCGCCACCAGCCGCTGGCGCAGCCGGGCGTACAGCCGGTCGAAGAGTCGCCGGTAGACCGCGTCGGGCACCCAGCGGGGCGCCTCGGCCTCGAACAGCTCGCGAAGCTCCGCGGAGTGACCGGCCAGATAGCGGTCGGCGCCGGACACGATGGCGTTGAAGACCTCGGCATGGTGGCCGCCCGCGATGAGGGCCCGCAGGGCCCGCCCGGCCAGCGGCGCCACCTCGACGGCGTCTACCGCCCGGGTCAGTTCGGCGGTGAGCACGCGCTGGACATCCTCGTCCCGGAGGTTCTCGGCCACCGTGACCACCAGATCCGCCGCGCGGCCGGCAAAACGGGCGGCGTTACCCTCGTCGGCCAGCCAGCCCGCCAGCCGGGGCACCAACCGAGCGGAGCGGATCCGCTCGGCCAGCACGTCGCCGGTGAGGAAATTCTCCTGCACGAACTGACCAAGCGTGGCGGCGAACTGGTCCTTGCGCTCCACGATTATCGCGGTGTGCGGTATCGGCAGGCCCAGCGGATGACGGAACAGGGCCGTCACCGCGAACCAGTCAGCCACGCCGCCGACCATGGAGGCCTCCGCCCCGGCCTGCACGTAGCCGAGCAGGATCCCGTGGGCGCCGGCCGCGGTCACGGCCACGAACAGCACCGTCACCCCGGCCAGGATGGCAGTGGCCCGGCGGCGCGCGACGGCCAGGCCGCGGGCCCGCAGAGCGGGCGACTCATGCCCGGGCGCAGGCACCGGCGAAGGGGGCCTAGGTGCGGTAGGTCTCATCTGGCAGCCCCCGGGAACGACGATCTGATCGGCTAACGATATTGACCAGGGTCACCGCGCCGAACCGATAGGCCTCGTGGCGCGCCAAGCTGGACCAGGAACATGTACCACGACCGTTCGGTTAAAAATCTCTATTTCCGAACGGTCGGTGGTGTCACAACTGGCCCTGCAGGAACACCGTGGGTGACCACAGCCGTCTGGACGCACGAAACCCCGGCCGGGCAGGTGCCCGGCCGGGCAGAGGTTGTCGGCTCATAAGGCACCACGAGGTGGAATTGCGAATCGCGGCTGAAGGCAGAGTTCAGTCGTGGTGTATGATGTGGTGTATGAAGCGGACGAATATCTATCTCGCAGAAGGCCAGGCTGCCGCGCTGGACCGGGTGGCGCAAGCAGCGGGTGTTTCCCGGGCTGAGCTGATCCGTGAACTGATCGACCGGGCGATCGGCGGGCATCCCGGCGCGGATCTCGTCGCCGACCTCGCTGCCATTGACGGGTCCTTCGGGATCCTGGCCGGAGAAGAGACATTCGCCCGCGGGCGGGACGAGCGCATGACGTACCTGGAACGGCTGTCCGACGCGTGATCCTGGTCGACAGTGATGTACTGATAGAGCACCTACGCGGCAGCACGGCCGCACGGGACTGGCTCGTGCGCGCCCGGCAGTCCTCCGGGCCTCTGGCCATCAGCGTCGTGAGCTTGACCGAGATCGCCGGGGGGATGCGCTCGCCGGAGCGCCGCGAAGTCATGCGCCTGCTCGGCAGCATGCAGCGGTTCGAAGTCAGTGAACAGGTGGCGTGGCGGGCAGCGACGCTCATGCGCGAGTATCGCCGATCCCCTACCGGGATCGGCCTCGGTGACTACCTGATTGCCGCGACCGCGCGCACCGATGGACTGGAACTCGCCACACTGAACGTCCGCCACTACCCCATGTTTCCCGCACTGGCACGTCCCTTCTGATCTGAGACGGTGAGTGCTTATACGCTGGGTCGTTATGAGCCTGGACGTATCGGCGGCGGCCGCGGTTCCGGGGCTGGTGCGCAGCGATCTGCGCGGTCCGGGGATCAGGCGGGCCAAGACCGGGGAAGGTTTCCGGTACCGGGACCCGTCCGGCACCGATGTCACGAACGCCGCGACGCTGCTGCGGATCGGCGCGCTGGCCATTCCGCCCGCTTGGACGAGGGTCTGGATATCGCCGGACCCGCTGGGACACATCCAGGCCACCGGCGTGGACGGCCGGGGCCGGACCCAGTACCGCTACCACCAGTTGTGGCGGGAGCAGCGAGACACCCAGAAATTTGCCCACATGCTGCGGTTCGCCAGCGCGCTCCCGGCGCTGCGGTCGGCCACCCTGCAGGACCTGAAGCGCCGCCGTCTCGACCGGGACCGGGTCGCGGCCGGCGCCGTCCGGTTGATCGACCTCGGCCTGTTCCGCATCGGCGGCGAGAAGTACGCCGAGCTCGACCATCATTACGGCGCCACCACGCTGGAAAAGCGGCACGTGCGGGTGACCCGCGACGCGCTGACGTTCGACTACATCGCCAAGGAGGGCAAGCACCGGGCGGTTTCCATCACCGACGACGCCATCTTGCCGACGGTGCGGGTGCTGGCCCGCAGCGGCAACGGCATGGACGCGCTGTTCTGCTGGGAGCACGGCGGCGCCTGGCAGCCGCTGCGCTCGCACGACGTGAGCAGCTACATAGCCGAACGGGCCGGCGGGCACTTCACGGCCAAGGAGTTCCGCACCTGGAACGCCACCGTGTTGATGGCGCTGGCGCTGGCCAATGCGGGGCCCTCCCCGGCCGCGCGGACCCGCAGCAGGGTCATCGCGGCCGGCGTTCGTGAGGTGGCGGGCTGGCTCGGCGACACCCCGGCGGTGACCCGCGCCTCCTACATCGACCCGCGGCTGATCAGCCGCTACGAGTCCGACGGCCAGCTACCCGCCATCCCGGCGCTGCCCGCCGCGATCCCGGCCGCCGCCGAGGCCGAGGCCGCGGTCGCCGCGCTGCTCGCGGCGGGCTGACTCAATCCTCGGCCACTGACGGGAACGGCAGCGCGGCCCGGATCCCGGCCGGAGCCAGCAGGCCCGCGCCGGGGCGATCCGTAACGGCGGCCGGGTTGCGCCCGGCCAGGCCGAGCAGGGCGAAGGCGAAGGACACGACGGCGAGAAAGACCCAGCCGGTATCGAAGCTCGAATGGGGCACGAGGTGCCCGAAGATAATCGGGATGAAGAAGCCGCCCACCGCGGCCAGCGTGAGCATCAGGCCGGACGCCGTCCCGATGCCCCAGCGGACGGAGCCTTGCTCAGCGCCGTGTACAGCGGTCATTCGGCTCCTGGCGATACGGCCACGCTAACATGGGAAAATCCGCCTCAGCTCCGACTGGCGACGGCCGATCTCCCGGGCGCTAGCGGCACCCTTCAGGAGATGGTCGACGAGGCTATGAGCACTCCAGCCGGCTTCGTCGGACGGCAGCGCGAACTGCGTATCCTCGGTGACCGGCTGGCCGCCGCCGAGCTGGGCCATCCGCAGGTGGTCTATGTGGAAGGCGAGGCAGGCGGGGGGAAGTCGACGCTGCTGTCGGCGTTCCTCGGTTCGCTGTCGGACGCCGCCGTTCTCGAGGTGAGCGGTGATGAGGCAGAGACCTTGCTCTCCTACGGGATCATCGATCAGCTGCAGCCGGGAACCGTGACCGAGCCGGGGACGGATCCGATGGCCGCCGGAGCCCGGCTGCTTGACCTGCTCGATCGGCGGCAAGCCGACGGCCGGGTCGTGGTGCTCGCCCTCGACGACCTGCAGTGGGCTGACCGGCCGTCATCGCGCGCGGTGTTGTTTGCCTTGCGGCGGCTGCGGGCGGACAAGGTGCTCGCGGTCGTGTCCACCCGGGTCGGCGAGCTGGCCGATCCCGGCTGGGCGCGTTTCGTGAGCGGTGATTCGCGGGTCACCCGCATCCGTCTGGGCGGGCTGAGTGCGGGTGATCTCACCGAGCTGGCCAGCGCGCTGGGGCTGGGGGTGCTATCTGCGCGCGGGGCGTCCCGGCTGGCGGCTCATACCGAAGGCAACGCGCTGTACTGCCGGGCCTTGCTCGACGAGATCGGCGTCGCCGGGCTGAGCGGGGCCACCGATCGCGGCTTGCCGGCGCCACGGGACCTGTCCGCGGTCATCCTCGCCCGGGTGGCATCGCTCCCGGTCGCGACGCAGTCATTCCTGGCGGCAGCGTCCGTGCTGGGGCAGCACACGCCGATGCCGGCCATCGCGTCGGTCGCCCGGCTGCCTGACGCGCGCCGCGAGGTGGATGCGGCGGTGGCCGCCGGGCTGCTGACAGAAAGCGCCTCGGCACCGGAGCTGACCTTTACCCATCCGTTGTACCGGGCCGCCATCTACGCCGATCTTCCTCCGACGAGCCGGCGAGAACTGCACGCGCGGGCGGCGCAGACCGTCACCGGCCGGGCGCGACTGGCCCACCGGGCCGCCGCGTCCATGGGCCCCGACGAACCACTGGCGGCTGAGCTCGAGGCGTCGGCCCTGGCCACCGTGGCCACCGGTGATCTAGGCGCCGCGGGCTGGGCGCTCGAACAGGCGGCGGCGCTGTCGGCGGCGGCGCAGGACAGGGAACGCCGGCTGCTCGACGCCGCCGTCATCCTGCTCAACGCCGCGGATACCACCGCGGCGGCGCGAGTGCTGGCGTCCTGTCACGACGCCAGCGCCCGGCGCGACGCCGTGACCGGGCTGCTGGGCGTGTTCACCGGATCACCGAGCGCCGAGGGTCGCCTGCTCGCCGCGTGGCAAGCCCACGATCCGGCCACCGAGGGTGACATCGGAGCGCGGGCCGCGACCTCCCTGACCAACTGGATGGTCATGTCAGGCCGCCCAGAGGCGGCTCTGAGCTGGGCGGACCGAGCGGTAGGCGGCACCGTTCCCGGTTCGGCGCTGCGGGCCATGGCCCGCACCGCGCAGGCCTACGCGTTCGGCGCGGCCGGCCGCAGTCCCGAGGGGCTGGCGGTGCTCGGCTTCCTGCCCGGCTCGGGGAACGAAGCACCCATTCCTGGGACCGACGCCCTCATCATGCGGGGCATGCTGCGGGTTTACGCCGATGACCTGCCCGGGGCCATCGCGGACCTCGGCGTCGCGACGGCCCGGCTGCGCACCGGGCTGCCGTCCAGCTACCCGGGCCCGTGCCTGGCTCATCTCAGCGATGCCCACTTCCGCCGGGGCGACTGGGACGCGGCGCTCACGCACGCCCAGCTGGCGACCTCACTGGCGCAAGACACCGACCGTCCGGTCGACCTCGCGCGGGCGCACGCCCGGGCGGCCCAGGTGCTGGCCTGCCGCGGCCAGTGGTCGGCCGCGCAGGGTCATGTCAGCGCGGCCCGGGCCGCGGCCGAGCGGGTATCGCTGGTCCTCGCGGTGGCCGCCGCGGCGACGGCGGGCGCCGCCCTGGCCCATGCGCGCGGCGACCTGGCCGGGGTCCTGCTCGCGACCGAGCCGGTGCGCGCCACCGGGCTCCTCGGCGTCGGGGGGCGCCCGGGCATCTTCAACTGGCGAGCCATGGAGGCGGACGCGCTCATCGACTTGGGCCGGCTTGAGGAGGCCGAGGCCAGGCTCGACGAGTTCGAGGCGGCCATTCCCGCGCCCGGACTGGCGTCGGCCGCGCTGGCCCTGGCGCGCGGCCGGGGCAACCTGGCGGTGGCGTGCGGGGATGCGACCCGGGCGGCAGCGGCGTTCGGGCGAGCCCACGAGATCGAGCCGGACGTACCGATGCCGTTCGAACACGCCCGGCTGAGCCTCGACGACGGCCGCCGCCTGGCCGCGGCGCAGGACCGGCTGGCCGCGGTCGCGCAGCTCGAAAAGGCCCACCGCCTCTTCTCTGACCTGGGCGCCGACCCCTACCTGCAGGCCTGCACCGCGGAACTGGCCGCCCTGCAGGTCGCCACCCCGGCCGGTAGCCCCGCGGCGCTGCTCGGGCTCAGCCGCGCGGAGCTGGCCGTGGCCCGGCTGGTCGCCACCGGGCTGACCAACCGGGAGGTGGCCAGCGCGCTGTTCGTCTCCGTGAAGACCGTGGAGTACCACCTCCGCAACAGCTACATCAAGCTGGACATCACCTCCCGCCGCGCGCTCGCCGCGCTGCTGAGCTGAAAACACGGGTCGAACCTAGGGTCACACCCTGGGGACAATTCCGCGGTGCCCGCGTTAACTATTAAATATGGACGCCTCACCAACACCGAGGCAAACGATTCGCCTTCTCCTCGATATCAAACGGACCGTGGACGGACGATTTGAAGGACGAATACGCGCTGCCGGCACCGACGTCTGGAAGCCATTCTCAGGCGTGCTCGAGCTGCTCAAAGCGCTCGAGGAAACATGCATGGATATGTACTAAGCGAACCATTTCTTCCGAGAAATTAATTCGCTCTTGCCGTGAGAAAGGAATATCATGAGCCAGCTCCGGGCCGCCGCCAGCCATTCCATATTTGCCAGGTGGGGGCGCACCACTTACCGGCGCAGGCGGCTGATCCTGGTCGTGGCGCTGCTCGTCGCGGGGATCGGCGCCCTGTGGGGAACCAGCATCTTCGGCGCGGTCCAGACCGCCGGCGGGTTCGACGCCCCGGACAGCCAGAGCCAGCACGAAGCGAACCTGGCCACGCAGGCCTTCGGCCGCGACGCCGGGGACGTGGTCGTGCTGTACTCCAGCCAGACCCTGACCACGGCATCCCCGGCGTTCCGGTCCGCCGTCACCAGCACCCTGGCCGCGCTGCCGCGCAGCCGGGCCGAGTCGTACGCCAGCTACTGGTCCACCGGGTCCCGGCAGTTCGTCAGCGCCAGCGGCCATCAGACCTACGCCGTCATCGAGCTGGCCGGCGCCGGCGACACCGCCCGGCAAACCAGCTACGACGCGATCAAGACCGACCTGAGCGCGCCGGGCCTGCGTACTCAAGTCGGCGGGGTCGTCCCCACCGACGAGACGATCGACACCCAGACCACCACCAGCATCACCCGGGCCGAGGGACTGTCCTTCCCGATTCTGCTGATCCTGCTGCTGGTGATCTTCGGCAGCCTGACCGCGGCCTGCCTGCCGCTGGCCATCGGCGCGCTGGGGATCCTCGGCTCGTTCACCGCGCTGCGGCTGCTCACCCTGGTCACCGGGGTGTCAGTGTTCTCGCTGAACATCACCACCATCCTCGGCCTGGGACTGGGCATCGACTACGGGCTGTTCCTGGTCACCCGGTTCCGCGAGGAACTGCACCAGCCGGGCACGGTCGAGGACGCGGTCGCCCGCACCGTGGCCACCGCCGGGCGCACCGTCCTGGTCTCCGGCGTCACCGTCGCGATCGTGCTGGCCAGCCTGATGCTGTTCCCCGAGACCATCCTGCGTTCCATCGGCTACGGCGGCGTCGCCACCGTGCTCGTGGACATGATCGCCGCGCTGACCGTGCTGCCCGCGCTGCTGGCCGTCCTCGGCCCGAAGGTCAACTCGCTGCGGATCCGCCGCTCGGTGCAGCGCCCGCCCGCGGCCG
>JBEKKH010000109.1:0-16052 GCA_050010815.1 Streptosporangiaceae bacterium
GGCTTCGTCGCCCAGGACACGCCGGTATACGCCCGCATGCGGGTCGCGGATCACCTCCGGATGGGTGCCTGGCTCAACCCCGGCTGGGACGACGAGCTGGCGCAGCGGCGGATCGGGCAGCTGGGCCTGGACCCGAAGCAGCGGGCCGGATCACTGTCCGGCGGGCAGCGCGCTCAGCTCGCGCTCACCCTGGCGCTCGCCAAGCGGCCCGAGATCCTTCTCCTCGACGAGCCGGTCGCCAGCCTGGACCCGCTCGCCCGCCGGGAGTTCCTCCGCAGCCTGATGGAGGCGGTCGCCGAGCACGGCACCAGCGTCGTGCTGTCCTCCCATCTGGTTGCCGACCTGGAACGGGTCTGCGATTACCTGGTCGTGCTCGTCGCCTCCCAGGTCCGCATCGCCGGGGACGTCACCGCGCTGCTCGCCTCCCATCACCGGCTGTCCGGGCCCCGTCGCGATCCCGGCACCCTGCCCGCAAGCCAGGAAGTCATCGAGGAAAGCCACACCGACAAGCAGACTGTCCTCCTGGTCCGCACCGGCGAGCCCGTCCACGACCCGGCCTGGACCGTCACGCCCGTCAGCCTGGAGGACCTGGTGATCGCCTATATGAACCCGGCGAACGATATCCCGGCCCGCAGGCCGCAGCTAGGAGTGGTGTCATGATCAGGCTCACCTGGCTCCAGTTCCGCGCGCAGGCCGTGACCGCCGCCGCCGCGCTCGCGGCCGTCGTGGTCGTGCTCGGGGTCAGCGCCCCGCACCGCGCGCTGGATACCGGCGCATCCCATTGGTTTTACATGGCCGGCATCGTGGTCCTGTACCTGACCCCGGCCGTCATCGGGATCTTCTGGGGAGCACCGCTGATCAGCCGCGAGCTGGAGACGGGCACCTTCCGGCTGGCCTGGACCCAGAGCATTTCCCGCACCCGCTGGCTGGCCGTCAAACTCGGCCTGACCGGCCTGGCCAGCATGGCGACCGCCGGTCTGCTCAGCCTCATGGTGACCTGGTGGTCCAGCTCGATGGACCAGCGCAACCCGCTCGGCGGCTACCGGCTATCAGCTCTGTTGTTCGGCGCACGCGACCTTGCCCCGGTCGGCTCCGCCGCGTTCGCCGTCGCCCTCGGCGTCACCATCGGGCTGCTCGCCCGCCGCGTCGTCCCCGCCATCGCCATCACCCTCGCGATCTTCGTCGCCGTCCAGGTCGCCGTGCCTCTCTGGGTGCGGCCCTACCTCATCTCGCCCGTCCGCACCGTGTCACCGCTCAACGTCAGCGCCATCAACGCGGTGGGAAGCTCGTTTCCCGGCAACAGCCTGTTCGTGGGCGCCGCGGTGAACATCCCCGGCGCCTGGGTCTACTCCAACCAGGTCACCGCCCCGGACGGCAGCACCTTCCTCGGCCTGGCGCCCCGGGCGTGCACCTCGGGGTCAGCGAAGTTCCTGCCGTCCGGGCAGACGAACGCCTGCAATGCCGCACTCGGCAGGCTCCACCTACGGCAGGTGATCGTCTACCAGCCTGGTAACCGCTACTGGGCATTCCAGTGGTCGGAGACCGCGATATTCCTCGTTTTCGCCCTCCTCCTGACCGGATTCTGCATCTGGTGGACCAGCCGCCAGCTCAGCCCCTGACAGCTCCAGCCAGCAGGCGCAAATCGCCAGGCTCGCCCGTGACGGGCGCACTAACCCCGAGATCAGCGCCCAGCTGTTCATCAGCCCGCGGACAGTCGAATGACACCTGCGCAAAGTCGATCCGCCGTCGGTTATCCGCCTTGGGTGACCCGGATGATCGTCTTGCCGGGCACCCGGTGGTCAGGGGCGAACGCGGACGGCGCCTCGGCGAGCGGTCGCACGGCCCCGGCGATCGGGTTCAGCCGCCCGGACCGCACCCGCTCGGCGAGGTCGGCCAGCCGGAACCGGTCCGGTTCGACGACGAAGAAGACCGCCCGGCCTCCGGCGGGCCGTACCTTCGGCGGGCCGACGGTCGTGATGAGCGTTCCGCCGGCGCGTACCAACGGGGCCGTGCGCTGGAGGACTTCGCCGCCTATCACGTCGAACGCGACGTCGACCTGGCCGGTGTCCTCCAGCTGGCCGGCCTGCAGGTCCACGAACGCGTCCGCACCCAGGCCGAGGGCGGTCTCCCGGTCCCCGGCACGACCGGTGCCGATCACGCGGGCGCCCAGCGCGCGTGCGAGCTGCACGGCGATCGACCCGACGCCGCCGGCCGCGCCGTGGACCAGGACGGTCTGGCCCGTCTTGAGGTGGGCGTGGTCAAACAGGCCCTGCCAGGCGGTCAGCCCGGAGATGGGCAGCGCGGCGGCCACGGTGTGGTCGATGTCGGCCGGAAGCGGGGCGAGGTTGCGGGCCTCTACTGCGGTGTACTCGGCCAGCGACCCATCACGGGTCCAGTCGGCCAGTCCGAACACCCGCTGGCCTACGGTCAGGCCGGTGGTGCCGTAGCCCAGCTCGGTGACAACACCCGACAGTTCGTGTCCGGGTACGCTCGGGGTCCGGTCGCGGCCGGCGCGGTCGGTCCATGTGCCCGGCCAGTCCAGCTCCCCCGGGGTGAACCCGGCCGCGTGGACGCGCACGATCACGTCGTTTTCGGACGCGTGGGGGTGGGGGATGTCGGACAGCGTGAGCCCGGCGGTGCCGGCGGCACGGTCTTGTACGGTGATGGCTTGCACAACGGTTCCCTTCTGCGATGAATTCAGGTTCTGCCGCGCCGCTCCGAGACGCCTGGTGCGCCATTGCCCCGGCGGCCACTCACACCACCGGGCCTCGTCACCCACCATGGATTGTGCGGCAGCCTGCTCGCGCCCGTGACAAGCCCTGACCAGGGCCCTGGTTCCCAGTCCGGGCGGTTTCCCCGGTGGCCAGCAGCTCGCGCCCGGCCCGTTCGGCAAAGGCATCCATACCCATCTGGTCCAGCATGGCGTGAGCGGTGCGCAGTTGCCGGCGTTCGGCACACATTGCCGGTAACACCGGAGAAGCGCCAGCCGTGACAGACCAGGGCACCGGCCAGGGTATTTACCGGCGCGATGCGATGGCCCGGCTGCGACTGTGGATGCCATCAGGGGCAGCACGTCAGGCCGCGTCCCGATTATGATCTGCCAAGGCGCAGGCTGTCAGCGATCACAGCGGCCGGGCGGCTGAGGCCTGTCACCAAGGCACGGAAGAGCGATAACGACTGCAGGCCCGTGTAACCGGGCTGTGAGACCCAACCAGTGGAGGTTCCAGATGGCCGAGCTCCCACCGCCCCCAGAGGGAATTGTGCTGGCCCACTTCATCGTCTCGGACGATGTCGAGCGCTCCCGGCGCTTCTACACCGAAGTACTCGGCGGCAGGATGGCCTTCTCCGGTCCCGGCGGGCTGACTTATGTCGCGCTATCCAACAGCTGGATCATCATCAACGCCGGCGGAGGCCCGACCGATGACAAGCCGACGGTCATCCTGGAGACGCCGCGTGATCCCGACCGGGTCAGCAGCTTCCTCAATATCCGGGTCAAAGACATCGAGGCCGTGTACGCCGAATGGAGCGCCGGGGGTGCCGAATTCCTGACGCCGCCGAAACAGCACCAGTACGAGAAGCGCTGCTACATCCGCGATCCCGACGGCCACCTCATCGAAGTGGGGCAGACCACAGACCCGGAGGGCGACTGGTCGCCCGCCCACTGGCCCTCGAGCACGCCCGCCGAGGAGTCCGGGTGAAGGCCGGGGTCACCGGTAAATCCCTCACATCGACGGCAGCCAGTCCCCCAGACACCGGATGAGGCCGAGGAGTTAACAGTCATGACCACCGCGATCATCGGCACTGGCGGGCTCGGATCAGTCATCGCCCGCCAGCTCGCCGCGGGCGGCGAGACCCTGCGGCTCGCAAGCGCCGACAATGACTCGGCCCGAACGCTGGCGGCACAGATCGGTCACACTGCGGTCGTCGCTGCCAGCAGCCGCGACGCGTTGCAGGGTGCCGACGCCGTCGTCCTGGCGTTGCGGTTTACCGTGCTGAAGGGCGTCATAGACGAGATCGCCGCCCCGCTCGCCGGCAAGCTCGTGGTCGTTCCGAGCAATCCGCTCACCATCGACGCGCACGGCAACGTCGTTCGTGTCCTGCCGGAAGGGCAATCCTCGGGCAAGGTCGTGGCCGGATGGTTGCCCCCCGGGGCACGCTTGGCCATGGCGTTCGGAAGTCTGCGGGCCGACCTCTTCGTATCCGCCAGCAACCGGTCGCCGGACCCCGCGGTCCTGTTCTACGTGACCGACGACGACCGGGCTGGCGAGGAAGTCGAGCAGCTGATCCGAGCGGCCGGCTTCGAGCCAGTGAAGGCCGGCGGGATCGAACAGTCGGGCAGGCTCGAGGTCGGCGGCGACCTTCACGATCTCGTCGTCGGCGTCGCAGAGGCGCGGTCACTGACCGGTAGGGCCTAGTGCTTCGCCGTACTGACCAGATCCCCGCCGACGAGCCGTTTATGCAGATGGGGCGGGTGCCGGCGTCGAACCAGCGTAGGGGCCGACGCTAGAGCGTCCGGCCTACGGGCCCGGGCGGCCGATCGGTTCGCTCGGTCGGCAATGTTTCCGATGTTCTCCCGGGGCGACGCGGGCCCACTGCATAAATGCTGGCATGGCTAATGGGTCGCTTATCGGCAAGGTGTCTGAGTACGTTGTGCGCGCTCCCATTCCAGCAATTATTGAACGTACGTTCGATAACGTCGGCCCGTAGTCACGCCCCGGCAGCCGGGCGAATTATATCGCAGCTATGTATCAGGGCAAAGCTGGGCGCCTCTGGATAAATTAAGGCGCGGCAAATACCAGGTGACGGGGAGTTGGCTTGGAGCCGCGCAACGGGGAAAGGAACGACTTCCGATGAACGGGAAGTATGTCGGTTATGTTGCGCGTCATGATCCACTGCACGACTTCCTCGGCAAGATCATCCGCGATGTCATGGATGTGCGCGAGCCGCAGCTGGCGTTTCGCGCCTTCCGGTTGTCCGGCAGCAACGTGGTCTACGCCTACGAGGAGAAGTTCAGCGGGACCAAGATCTTCTGCAAGTTCTACGGACCGAGGTTTGCGCCTGACTGGGACAAGGCAGCCTGGAAGGCGCGCCAGGAGTACGAGAGGCTCGAGACGCTGCGCCGGTATCACCTGATCGGCTCGCCGCACCACGTGATACGCCCGCTGGGCTTCCACCGTGACATCAACGGCGTGCTCGCGACCGAGTACTACGCCGGCGAGGAATTCAGCCAGGCGATCGCTCGCGCGACGTGCCACCGGGACGACGCCCACCTGTTCTGGCGGCTGAAGGCGCTCGCCTACTTCCTCGCCACTCAGCACGACCGGACGGCCATCGGGGTTGGCGTCGACTTCGACGCCGACTGCGACTACTTCGACACGGTCGCGGGCAGGCTCAGGAAGACTCACCGCATCGGGCCGGGCGACGTCAGCGAACTCTCCGCTCTGCGCGACCGCTGGCGGGACAAGCAGCAGATGTGGCAGGACCAGCAGGTTTGGCTGCACGGCGATGCGACTCCGGCGAACTTCCTGTTCGGCAACGGCCTGGACGTCGCAGCGATCGACCTGGAACGCATGAAGCGCGGGGACCGGATGTTCGATGTCGGCCGGGTCGCGGGCGAGCTTCAGCACGCGTTCATGCGCGACACAGGCGAGCGGCACCGCGCGGAACCGTTCATCGAGCACTTCCTCCAGGAATACAGCCGTCATTTCCCCGATCGCCAGCGCACCCTCGAGTCGATCAAGACCCGCGCGCCGTACTACATGGCGCTGAACCTGCTGCGGATCGCGCGGAACGACTACATCGACGGGTACTACGGCGGAAGGCTAGTCCGGCAGGCCAAGCGGCTGCTTAAGGCCGCTTGAGCGGGTGGAACCCGGAGCCTGCCGACCATGGCCCTCGAGTCGGGCAAGATGCAAGCATGGACATCCGAGCGGTCGCGTTCGACGCGAACGGAACCCTGGTCAGGATCCTGACCGAAGACGGCGCGGACGACGTCTTCCGTGCCGCGGCGCACTTCCTCACCTACCAGGGCATCGACCTGCGCCGAGAAGAGGTCAGGGACCTGTATTTCCGGATCATGTCGGAGCAGCAGCACGCGAGTCCAGAGGAGCATCCGGAATTCGACGCCGCCGGCATCTGGCGCAGCATCATCAATGCGCACAAGACGGCTTTCACCCGGACCCTGCCCCGGGCGAAGCTCAATCACATGCCGCTATTCCTGGCCGAGATGTGCCGCGGCATCTCGCGTCACCGGCTCGGCCTGTACCCGCATGTCCTTGAGGTGCTTGATGCCCTGCGCGGGCGCTACCCACTCGCGCTCGTCACCGATGCGCAGAGCACATACGCACGCGGGGAACTGCACCGGGTCGGCCTGCTCGGCTACTTCGACCCGATCGTCGTGTCCGGCGACCACGGATACCGCAAGCCCGACCGGCGGCTCTTCCAGTTCGCGCTCGACGGGATGGCGGTGGCGGCCGAGAACGCGCTCTACGTCGGCAACGACATGCACCGCGACATCGCCGGAGCCCGGGAAGCCGGCCTGAAGACCGTGATGTTCGATTCCGATCAGGGCAACAAGGCCTACATGGACTGCGTGCCCGACTACACGATCACAGATCTCCGTGACCTTCTGAACATCATCGGGATATAACCGAAACCCACCCAGACGCAACTGCACGAGCGCAGGTGCCTGGCTGACCCGCCGCGCCTAACGCACTGACGCCGATAGCCCTCGACCATACGATGGTCAGTGTTTCCACCACGACGCGGGAGTCGAGCTCCTTGCCCAGGAAGAACCAGATGTAGCAGGTCTGGTCCACCATGGCGCCGAGTACCTCGGCCAGCATGACCGGGTCTAGGCGCGGGTCCGCGATCCCGTCCGCCTGCATCCGGCGGATGCCCTGCGCCGAACGTTCGACGAAGGACTGGCGCAGCGCCAGCCGGAGCTTGCGCATCTCGGCCGTGAACGTGCCGACCTGCTGCACTCGCACCTGCTGCAGACGCTCGTCCGGACCGGCGAAACGCGGCGCGTGGAGCAACTCCTCACGGCCATGGACAGGCCGGAGCGGGAGCGGGCCGAGACGCGCATCGCCGAGGCATCGCTGCGGCTCGCCCAGGACGACCCGGCGGCGGCGACCACCGTGCTCACCCCCGGTCATCGACGGCTCGGTCCCGCTGCCGAACGCCCATCTGTGGGACGTCCAGGCGTTCTTGCTTCAGTCGATCGCCCGCGACGCGCTCGGCGACCCGGGCGGCGACCCGGCGCGCCCTCGAGCATGCTCTGGACCACGCCGCGCCGGAAACGCTGCTCTTCCCCTTCCTGTACAACCCGGCACCCGGGCTACTCGACCGTCATCGCCGGCAGGGTACCGCCCACACCGGCCTGATCGCCGAGATCCTGAATGTGCTAGCCGGAAGCACGCCAAGCTCACCGCCGGCCGGACCACCGCGCCTGCGTGAGCCGCTCAGCCACGCCGAGACCCGTGTTCTGCGCTACCTGCCCACCAAGCTCTCCGCGCCGGAGATCGCCGACGAGCTCTACCTATCGGTCAATACGGTCAAGACCCACATGCGCCACCTGTATGACAAGCTCGGCGTGCACCGCCGCCACGAGGCCGTCGAGCAGGCCCGCGCCCTCGGCCTGCTCGCACCCTCCCCGCGCAGATCCCAGCCCGGGGCTGCGCGAGGTGGGACTGAGGCGACTTCCGACCGCCAGGCTCGTGGCAGGCTTGGTAATTGAGCAGTGCTGTCCGCGCCGTAATGGAGATAGGCCCAGGGGAAGGGGTTGAGCGGGTCTGTGGCTAGCGCTGCGGCGACGCTCGCGTGCAGGGCGGTGGCGGGGTCCGCGTTCCGGTTCGCCTTCGGGTTCCAGACTCGGGTGTAGAAGCCCTCGGTCACCGCGAGGGCGATGTCGTCAGGGACTTGCCAGGCGGTGCCGATGACGTGCTCGAAGCCGATCACCTGGAAGGCGGAGGCTAGGTGGACGAACTCGTCCGGGATGTCGCCGCGGGCGCTGGCGGTGTCGCAGGCGGACAGGAACGCCAGGCCCCGCCGCCAGGCGGGCAGGGCCTGCAATTCCGTGATGAGGATGGCCCCGTCGTGGAGGAGCAGTCGTCCGCGTGACGGGTCTGAGGGCACGATCGTGGCGTGGCAGCCGAAGTGAGCGATGCTCGCGCTCCTGATGGCGGTGAGCGTCGCCGCTCGCGTCGCGCCTGCTCCGGCGAGCGTGACGGCCATCGGGAAGTGGCGCGAGATAACCGCCATCTCGGCTGTGGCGGACGGCAGGTCACCGGCCGGGCCGAGGGCTGGGGTGTGGGGCATGGCGACGGCCAGCACGCCGGGAACCGCCCCGTCTGGCGGGTGCTCCGGCGCGCGCGACGTCATGAGCTGGCGCAGGCTGGTAAGGCTCGTCGCGCAGGACGATACGACACGGCTGAAGACGCTCCGTGGCTCGCTGTCCGCCGATCCGTGGTAGCCGGCGGCGTGCAATGGGAACCGGGCGAGCTCGCCGGTCGGCACCCACCAGATCCTGGGGGCCTCGCGCGGCTCTTCCGCTCCTGCCGTGACGCTCAGGTTCCCGGTGAGGCCCAGCTGTTCGAGAACGCGCTGCGCGAGAATGTCCCAGAGCCAGCGAGCGGTGCCGTGGAAGGCGTCCTCCACTTCCGGCCACGCGGCGTCTGCCGTGGCATCGTCGGCTGCGGCGGCCAGGTCGGCCAGCGCCTTGTCGAACCGGGCCAGGTACTCGCGCAACGCGGCCGGGGTTAGCTCCGGGCACTCCAGGACGCGGAGCTTCCCTTCCGCCAGGATCAGCGCGTCGCTGCGGTACTCGCTCACGTTGACCACGACCACGGGACCGGGCAACGCGCCGGCCAGCTCGGCCAGCGTAGGCGGCCGGCGGAAGTCGGCAAGCTCAGGCACTCCGCACGCCTGGATATCCTCGATCACCGCGGACCGGTCGGCGGCGAGCTGCTGGCGGCGGCCGGCTGTTCCCGGCTGCTCCCTGGCGCTCAGCGCGGCGAGCTCAGTGTCGGCCCGCAGCAGACGGCCGGCGAGGTCGGGCCGCTGGGCGCTGAGAATGACCTCGTCCTGGACGTCGCGCAGTAGATCCGAGATCAAGATTCCCCTGCCGTGCTCGAGGAACTCCACCGCGCGGGCGGGATCACCGTACTCCAGGGCGCAGGCGGCGGCATCTCGCGCCAGCTCGGACAGGCCTGCGAGATGCCGCTCCCGGTCGCGGCGGGCCAGACGCTGGCCCGCCATCTCCGGGATCAGCGCGATGGCGGTGCCGAATGCCTCAATCCCCTCGTCCAGGTCTCCGGATTTGCAGGCGAGCTGTGCCCACGTGTAAGCCGCCCAGGCGCGGTGCTGCGGCGCCGCCGAGGTGGTAGCGGCCGCCTCGCGCAGCAGCTCCCGGGCCCGCGCGATGGCGGGCGGCGACATGGGCGGGCTGCCGTCGTCCAGGCCGAGGGTGAAGCATGCCGAGGCGAAGTTGGCGAGATAGACGGCGCGCCTGGGGTCTTCGGGCCGGCTGATGTCGGCCGCCTCCCGCAGGCAGGTGATGGCCCGGAGGCGGACCTCGGGGTCCGGGATCACGTCATAGCGGTCCATTAGCAGCGCGCCGAGGTTGCTCAGTCGCAGCGCCCGCTCATCGGGGAACGCCGCCCCATCGAGCGCGGCCTCCGCGACGCTGGCGGCCTCAGCCCAGGCAGACGGCTGGACGCCCGGGCCATCGGGCGGGGTCAGTGAGGCGTGCAGACGGAGGGCTTCGGCGAGGTTGCCCAGCGCGGTTCGTCTCGTCGCCGGCTCACGCTCGGTCATCGCGGCGGCCTCGCGCAGGGCCGACATGGCTCGTTCCAGAACGGCCGGGTCACCCGTCATCAGGAAGCGCGCCTGGTAGGCCTGCCCCCGGCTGGCCTGCCAGGCCGACGATGTCCTGCCCGGCCCGGCGACCGCGTCATCGAGGCACTCGATCGCGCTGTCCAGCGACTCCCGGTCGCCGAAAACCTCGTGCTGGCTGAGGTACACCGTGCCCAGGTTGGCCAGCAGGCGGCGGAAGACGCGCGCCCGCGAGTTCCCCGTCTCCCGGCGGCCGGCCTCCAGGACTTCGATCGCCTCCTGCAGTTGCGCCGGCCGCCCCGATCTGACATGCAGCTCATGCAGCGCCGCGCCCAGGTCGGACGCGGCCTGGACGCGGTCGTGTCCGCGCAGGGCGCCGCGCGTCCGGGCCCGGCCAAGCGCCTCAACGGCGGCATCCAGGTCGGCCGGATCGCCAAACTGCACGTACCGCGTAGTCAGCACGGCGCCGAGCCGCGTGTCGACCTCCGCCAGCGCCGCGTCACCCAGCCCCGGCGTTCTCACGTCGTCCCTTAGCAGGCTGACTGCCCGGTCGAGGATTGCCTTGTCGCCGCCGCGCTGGAAGCTGCCGAGCAGGCCGGCGGCGAGATCTGCGGCGAACAGGGCACGCTTCGGGCCGCGCGCCGACGCGTGCGCTTGCCCCGACAGGGCGACGGCTTCATCCGCCGTGTCGGTGCCGAACTCTTCGTGCCCGTCGTGCAGCACGGTCGCGAGGGCCGCCAGCCGGTCTGGGCGTTGCGGCGATCCCGCGAGAGTCCGGTCCAGGACGGCGCGTAGCAAAGCGACCGCCTCGGCGTGGTCCCTTGCGGGATCGCGGACTTCCTGGCCGGAACGGGAGTCCTGCCCGTCAGCGGAGATCCGGGCGGATGCCCGGATGTTCAGCGCGACGGCCAGCTTGTGGATGTTGGCGTCAAGGTCGGGGTCCCGGCCGGGCTCCCCGTCAGGGTCATCACTACGGCCGGCCAGGGCGACGGACTCGCGCAGTGCCGTGACGGCCTCGTCGATCGCTGGCAGGCTACCCGTGTACTGGTACTCGCAAATGAGAACGCCGGCCAGCGCCGACAGCGCGTCGGATCGCTGGCTAGTGCCCGGCACGGCAGCGTCGATGGCCTGCCCGGCCAAGGCGCGGGCCTGCGTGAGCAGCTCCGCCGCGCCGGTCCGGTAGTGCTCGGCAACCAGTGCGCTCGCCCAGCTGGCCCGGGCCCGGCTCGCCTCCCGCGCCGCCGCTGTCTCGCCATCCCCGGCGGCCGCCGCTGCCGCCTGGGCGAAAAGGCGCAGTCCCTCGCCGGCGGCATCGCCGTCGCCCACGGCGTTGCCGTAGGTGCTCAGCAGCACCGCGAGATCGACGCGCAGCGCCACCTGCTCCCTGGCATGCGCAAGCTCACCGGCGGGCTCGGTCACGGCCTGGCGCAGAGCGGTGCGGGTGGACTGGATACCCCGTTCCAGTGCGGTGAGATCCCCGGTCCCCTCGTAGGCGTCGACGGCGTCGCGGGCAGGATTCGGGATCCGGGCTGCCCCCTCTGAGCTCGGGGCACCGTTCGGGATCATGATGCCGCCGTTCCCTGCGGGCGCAGGACGACGACCCAGGGGGCGTAGTCGAACCTGGGCCGGCTGGCTGACCAGGCGGCCTGAACCTGGCTGAGCGCCTGGCCCGGCTCTGTGCCGACCGATAGCCTGCGATGGTAATCGACCATGAACCCGCCGGCCGCCTCGTCGTCGACCGGCCACACCGGGGCCGTGACAGTCCCCGCGCCGGCCAGCAGGAACGCGGCGGCCGGGCTGAGTGCCTCATCCGGCAGCGAGGTCGCGGTCAGGGCGGCGTCACACGCGCTGAGCACGATGTGCGTCCGCGCGTGGAGAACGCCCACTCCCACGTCACCCATCCGCACCGGCGGGTCGACCTGCAGCACGGTATCCTCCGGGTAGCCGGGATCGATATCGCAGTGGCAGGCCAGGTGGACGATGTCCGCCGAGCCCAGCAGGTCGGCCAGGTCAGCCGCGCCGCGCTTCCCGGCCTCGACCTGATCTGACGCCGGAGCGCCGGCTACCGAACCCCGCAGCGGCACCGGGCTGCCGTCGTGGTCCTGCCGGTCATGCAGCCGCGTCCGCGCCCCCGGGTACAGATCGGCGACTCTTCGAGCCTCGTCGAGCACGCTGGGGATCACCCGGTCGCCGGGTCCGGTGTCGGCCCAGATGAGCACGCGCAGCCCCTGGCCGCCGGACGCCTCGCCCGCCTGGGCCCTGGCGGCAGTAGAGTCCCCGGCGACGCCGGAGGCGGCTGGCACTGCGGCCGCGCGGATGAGCAGCACCGGCTCGTGCGACGCCAGCGCCGGCGGGCGGCCGGGAGGGCCCGCGGCGGTGATCGGCAGCCAGGCCAGCCTGCCCAGCGGCAAGATGGCGAGCCGCCCGCTCCCGGCCAGCAGCTCACCGAGCGGGGCAAGGGCCGCCGTCCATGTCCACCGCGTCAGCTGGTCACCGGCAGCATGGCAGGCCACCAGTGGATCTTCCCCAGCCGTATGTCCCGCTTCCGGGCTCTGTATCGCGGCGGCGAGCTGGCGGCGGAAAGCGCTGGTGGCTGACTGGACCGCGTCGTCGGTGAGACCCGGCAGCTCGATGGCCTGGCATGCTCCGTTCTCGTCCGCCAAGACGGCCAGGCCGCCCGCCGGGGTGCTGCCGAGGAACAGGATGGACCGGCGCATGACCCGGCACGCGGTGGTGATGCCGGCGAACGTCACGGTGTCGGCCCGTACGCCCAGCGACTCGGCCAGCAGCGTCGCCGACGCCTGCTCCAGGTGCAGCGCCGCCGCCGCGGTGTTCCCCGCCCGCGCCGCGCACAAAGCGGCCAGCGCGCCGATTCCCTGCACACCGGAGCGGGCACGCTGCTTGTCCGGCTGCAGGGGCCGCAGCCCGGTCAGGTCCCCTGCGGCGGCGAGCGCGAGGCGCAGCGCGTGCTCGGCTTCCGGCCACATTGCCAGCGACACAGCGATGTCCCCTAGCCGCTTGCCCGCCGGAACCGTCAGGTGCGGCAGGCCGGCGGCCAGGACGTCATCAAGCAGATCGCAGGCACCCTGCAGGTCGTCCCAGTTCGGCTCGCCCTTGTCGTGGGAGAGCTCGAACCTCTCCTGCATCCGCACGCCCAGGTTGAAGGTGATGGTGGCGCGCAGCTGGCCATCGCCCTGGACAGCTGCGCGAGCCTCCTCCAGCAGGCCAATCGCCTGGGCGAGGGCTGCCGGGTCCGCGGTCCGCTCCCACCGGTCGGTGACCCACATAGCCCAGTTGTTCAGGTAATGGGCGCGATCGGGCGATCCCTGCGGGGTAGCGCCGGCGGCAGCACGGGCGTGCCGCTCGGCGAGTTCGCCCTGCCCGGCAGCTCCGTCAGTGCCCGGGGTCCCGGCTGAGCCGAGGTGGTAGCCGAGCGCGGCGCGGACCCGGCCCGCCGTGTCATGCCGGGCCGCGAGGTGGATGCTGCTGGGCGGCGTGCGTCCGATTGCCTCCTCGGCCAGATCGGCGGCACGCCGTATGTCGGCGAGGGCACGGGCGCGCGCCGACCGGGCTCGTGCCGTCCGGTCCCTCTCGAACCTGGAGAGCAGTCCGTTGGCCAGGTTGGACAGGATCGCCGGCCGGCCGTCCACGGCCACAGCCGGATCCGTGAGGAGGCCCTCGTGCAGCGTGATCGACTCGTCCAGGTTGACGCTGTCACCGAGCAGGTCGTACCGCTCGGCCAGGAGCATGGCGAGGGAGTTCACCGGGCCGCTCGGGTCTGCGGCGTGCGTGGCGGGCTCAGCGACCGCTGCGCGGGCATCGGCAATGGCGGCATCGAGCAGTTCCGGGTCACCGCGCAGCCGGGCCAGGGCGGCCCGGGCTGCCGCGCGGGTGGAGAGATCCTCGGCCCGGCTGGGGCCGGGCGGCCTGACGGCAATGGCGGCGCAGGCCTGGTCGATGGCCTCGGCGAGCAGTCCCTCGCCGCCTTCAAGGTCGAACCTGGTGACGAGGGCGACCGCGAGGCTGCCGCGCGCCGCGACGGCATCTCTAGGGGAGCCATCCCTGATGACGGCGCGCAGCAGGGTCTCGCCCGCGTTCAGGACCCCGGTGTCGTGCGCCTGCTCGGCATGCTCCAGCAGCAGGGCGGCGACGTTGACGGCGCTCAGGGTCGCTCCGGTGACCTCCCCGGTGCGCCACGCCATGGCCGCTGCCGTCGCCGCCGCCGCGAGTGCGGCCGGGTCCCCGTCCCGCTGCCAGCGGTGCAGCTCCAGGCCGGCCAGTGAGGTCACCACGATCGGCCGGCCCAGGTCATCATCGTGCCTGGCCTGCTTCAGGATGCCGGCGAGCAAGCGGATGGCCTGGTCGAGTTCGGCCTCATGGCCCGGATTGCGGGCGAGCAGCGACAGCCGCCCGGCCAGGCCCGCGGCGGCAGTTAGCAGGTCGCCGCGGGCCGCGCCCGCCAGCACCTCGCGGCTCAGCGCGCAGGACTCCAGCAGGTCATCCAGCCCACCGCCGGCCTGGTAGCGGGAGGCGAGGTCAACGGCGAGATTGTTGCGCAGGTCCAGCCCTACCGTGGCGGCCAGGGCGTCGTCCAGCCGCTCAATCGCGAGGCGGCGGACGCTGATGGCGGCATCGAGCGGGGACCCCGCATGATCGGCGGGCCCGTCAGCATCAGCGGACCAGTCAGCGTGTAGGAGCTCCTCGGCAAGCCCGTCCATCGCCCTGGCCCAGTCCGGGCCGCCGGGGACCAGGCCAGCAGTTGCCCGCACCACCTTCCCGGACACGGCGATGGCCGTATCGGTGGTGCCGCCGTGAGAGTCACCCGGCGTCATGGGCCATCGGGCGCTGGCACGGGAGGTGACTGCGGTGCCCGCGGCTCTGAAGGCGGTGTCGCCGGGGCAGGGGCAGGGCCGGACTGCGGTGGCGGTGATGGCCGGGGTGAAGCCGACGCCGACTGAGGCTGCCGGGGCTGAGATGACGGCACCCGGCCGACGTAAGTCACAGCCATCGTGACGATGTGCCGGGCACTTATCGTCATCCAGGTGACGTTCGGAATCTCGCGGGCCTCGGCGGCACCGCGCGGGCGGACCGTGATAGGCGCGCGGAGCACCAGGTCACGATCGGCAGTGTCCTCGCCCACCTGCGAGTAGCTGCGCAGCCGACCTGAGACGTAAGAGCCGTCATCCAGCGTGCAGCCCACGTGCACCTGGTGCCCGGCGTCGAGGCCAGGACGGAACGCGATCCACCAGCCGGACTGCGTCGACGGACCCGGCGGGGCCGCCAGCCCGCGCAGCAAACGACTGCGGCCGACCCACTGGCTCTCCTGGGCCTCGGCCACTCCCATGGCACCCAGGATGGCAACCGCCAGGAACGCCGCCGCCCACCAGGCCGCTCGGACGTAGTGCGCCTGCAGGTAGGCGTGCGTGCTGAACAGCGCAGCGCGGACGTCGGGCGTCACTGCGGGCAGCAGCGCCCGGATGACAGCGAAGACCACGCCAGTCACGACGAGGGCGACCAGACTCGCCGTGACGATGATCACCGTCTCCTGCAACGACGTGAGCTGCCGGTCCGGCCTGCGCCGGGCGCGAATGCTGTTGTAGGCGAAGCCCGGACACAGCAGGATGACGAAAAGAAGCAGTCCAGTCAGGTCGGACGGAATCCCCACTGTCACCCCTCGTCCGAATGCGGCTACTGACGATAATCTCATGATGCTCCAGAACCCCGGTCCCGCGAGCCATGAGATCGGGGCTTCCCCGGTCGCAGGAGGACACCGTGGCAGACGATCCCGATCAGGACGACGCCGCCCGGCCCAAAGGCGCTGCGCCGGACGGCACGCAAGGCCCTGAGACGCGTGAGGCCAGACCCGGTGCCCTCGATGATGGGCCTGCCACGCGCCGCTTTCGCCGACGGCCCCGCTTCCGGGGGCACATCGTGGTCGACGATGACGAACCGCTGCCCGTCTTCGACGTTCCCGCCGACCCGCCGCCCGCCCCTGACGGCCAGGCATCTTCCCCGTGGCGGCTGCCGACCCGCGAGCGCGGTAACAAGCCAACCGGCTCGACAGCTACAAGGGCCCTAGACGACCGCTCATGCGAATAGCGGGCGTTGCGTGCACGCATGCTTATGCATTGAGCGGCATGTTAATTAACGATCATGAGAGCGGGCCGTTGACAGGCCGGAGGGGTTCGAGGATCGGCAACTCAGCATCGGCTGGGTCC
>JBEKKH010000110.1:0-16007 GCA_050010815.1 Streptosporangiaceae bacterium
GATCCGCTGCCGCCGATCGAGGGCCCGATGCTCGGCGGCGGCCCGGCTCCCGCCGAGACCACGCTACCGCTGGCCCTGAGCTGGCCCGCACCGCCCGTCCGGGGGCCGCGCCCGCCCCGGATTGCCCCACCGGGGCCGCCCGACGGTCCGGGCGGCTGGCGCCGGGTGCCGCGGCCCGCCGAGCGCCCGGCGCCCGGCCCCGTTCAGCCTCGTTATCAGCCGCCCGGGTACCGGGCGCCGGGCGCTCCCGGACAGTACCGGGAGCCGCCGGGCCCCCGGGCGCCCGGCGGCCCGGGGCGAGCAGCAGGGCCAAGGGGTCCGGGCCGACGGGGTGTGCGGCCGGCCGGTGAGGCGACGCAGGCGACCGCGGCCCGCTCCAGCCTGATGCGGTCAGGGGCAGGCATGGCGGTGGGCACCCTGGTGTCCCGCGGAACCGGTTTCCTGCGCACCATCGTCCTGCTCGCCGCGGTCGGCGTCACCGCTCTCGGCAACGCGTACAACAATGCCAACACCCTGCCCAACACGGTCTACTACCTGATGCTCGGCGGCATCTTCACCAGCGTGGTCGTGCCGCTGCTGGTGCGGGCGGCCAAGCGCGACCCCGACCGCGGCGAGGCCTACGCGCAGCGGATGTTCACCCTGGGCGCGATCGCGCTGCTCGTGGTCACCGTGCTGGCGACCGCGGCGGCAGGCCCGCTCGTCGAGCTGTACGCGCACAACATTCACGGCGCCGAACATCGCCTCATGGTGGAATGGGCCTACTTTTTCATCCCGCAGATCTTCTTCTACGGCATGAGCTCACTCATCGGGGCAATCCTGAACACCCGCGGCCGGTTCGCGGCGCCGATGTGGACCCCGGTCATCAACAACCTGGTCGTGATCGTGGTCGGCGGCCTCTACCTGGTGGCGGAGGGGAAGGGCAGGACGGTCAGCGGACCGTCGGGGATTTCGGATGCCTGGGTCCAGATCCTCGGGATCGGGACAACGCTCGGTGTCGTGGCGCAGACCGTCGCGCTGTTCCCTTCGCTGCGGGCGGCCGGGTTCCGCTGGCGGCTCACGCTGGGGTTCCAGCGGGCCGAGGTCTCCGAGATGGGCCGGATGGCCAGCTGGATGCTGGTCTATGTGGTCTCCCAGTGGGCCGGCAACCTAGTCGTCCAGGTCGTCGTGAACACGGCCTCGTCCGGCCAGAACGGCTACTCCGCCTACGCCACCGCGTGGATCTTGTTCCAGCTTCCGTACGCGATCGTGGGTATCTCGGTGATCACGGCGCTGTTGCCCCGGATGAGCGAGCACGCGAGCGGCCGCCGGTATTCGCTGGTCCGGGACGATTTCTCCATCGGTGTCCGGCTGGCCAGCGTGATCGTGGTGCCCGCGGCAATTTACCTCGGCCTGCTCGGCGGTCCGATCGCCGAGTTCCTGATCGCGCACGGCAGCACCACGGTCCCGGAAGCCAGGTACATCGGCGAAACCTTCGGCCTGTTCTCCCTGGGCCTGGTGCCGTACATGATGACCCAGCTGCAGCTGCGGGTGTTCTACTCCTTCCAGGACAGCCGGACCGCCGCCATGGTTGGCGTGCTCACGATGGGCGTCAGCATCGCCGCCGCCTACATCACGCTGTCGGTGCTGCCGCGCCTGGATGTGGTGGCCGGGCTGGGTGTCGCCTACGGGATCGCGAACCTGACCGGCGCGATAGCCGGATGGGGCCTGCTGCTGCGCAGGGTCGGCAGCCTGGACGGCTGGGCCATCGCCCGGAGCCTGACCCGGATGCACGTGGCGACCGTCCCCGGGCTGGTCTTCGCGCTGATCGTCATGTGGGCCACGGGCCACGTCCTGCACAACCCGGGCGTGGGCTACGGAGCGGTGGTCACGATCGTCGGCGGTGGCGGCGCGTGCGCGCTCTATGCCGTGTCCGCGAGGGTCCTGCGGGTGGCAGAGTTCGGATTCCTGTCGCGGACTATGGCAGCGAGGTTCGGCCGGCCGGGCAGGCGGCATTAGCATGGGTGGCAACCTATGAGCACATACACGTCGGAACCAGGAACCCGGCTGGCGGGGCGCTACCGCCTCGTGGACCAGGTGACTGCGGGCGCCGGCTGGACGTACTGGAAAGCCACGGACGAGACCCTCGCCCGTTTTGTCGCGGTGCTCACTTTCACCGCCGGCTTTCCTCGCGTCGCCGAGACGGTCGCCGCGGCCAGGACCGCGAGCAGGCTCAATGACCCACGTTTTCCCCAGGTCTTCGACGTGGAAGACGCCGAAGAGCCGCCCTACGTGGTGATGGAGTGGGTCGTCGGCGAGTCGCTCCTTGACATGCTTTCCGAAGGACCCCTCGACCCGCCGCAGGCGGCCGCGCTGGTGCTGGAGGCCGCCCAGGCGGTGACGGCCGCGCATGCGGCCGGCCTAGCGCACCTACGGCTGAACCCGGCCTGCCTGCACTGGACCCCGGGCGGTGGCGTGAAGATCGCGGGCCTCGGCATCGACGTCGCCCTGGACGGCCCTGAACTAGCCGGTGCCGGGCTGACCGATGCCGGGCTGACCGGTGAGGAGGCCGAGGATCCCGGGGGCGACGGGAGCGACGGGAGCGACGGAGGCTACAGCGAGGACCCGGCGCTCACCGATACCCGGGATCTGGCCCGGCTGCTGTACGCCGCGCTGACCGGCTACTGGCCGGGGCCGCAGGGTTCGGGACCCGGGTGGCTGCCGCCCGCCCCCGAGACCGACGGCACCTTGTGCACACCGCGCCAGGTGTCGGCCGATGTCCCTGTGAGCATGGACGCCGTGATCTGCCAGGCGCTATTCCAGCGCCCGACCCGGTACGGCCCGGCGCTCAGCACGCCCGCGACGTTCGCCGATGCCCTGGCCGCCGTGGCGCCGCCCGTCCCGCTGACGCTCGCGCCGACGTCGGCCAACCGGACGACGGCCGGCCCGCGCCGCGACCCGGACTGGTCGACTAACGCGTACCCGGCCGCCGCTGACACGGCTGCGCCATCCCGCCCAGGTAACGGCACCGGCAGACCGCAGGGCCGCAAGCGAGTCACCGCGACCCGGGCTATCGTCGGCATCGTGGTGGTGCTGGTCCTGGCCGCGATCGGTGTCGTCGCCTGGTCGGCCAGTCGCAACTCACCGCATGTGGCGGCCACGCCGCCCGCCCGCCCGCACTCCTCGGCCCCGGCGGCGACGGTCGCCGCCCAGCTCAAGCCGGTCAGCGCCAGCAGCTTCGACGCTCTCGGTGACCCGCCGGGCAGCAGTGAAGACCCTGACGGCGCGCAGTACGTGATAGATGGCAACGCCAGCACCGCCTGGCATACCAGCTACTATTTCGGCACGTCGGTGTTCGGGAACCTCAAGAAGGGCACCGGCCTGCTGCTCGACATGGGCAAGCAGGTCCAGCTAAGCCAGGTGACGGTTCAGTTCGGCACCACCTGCTGCACCCACGCCGAGATCGGGATCGGCAACAACAACACCATTGATGCCGCCGGCCTCGCCAGCTTCGCCGAGCTGCAGAGTTCCACCCAGGCCCAGGGCGTCACGACGTTCAACGTGACAAAGAAAACGACCGGCCGTTACGTGCTGATCTGGATCACCGACCTGCCCCCTCTGGCTGGCAACCCGGGCAAGTACGAGGCCTTCATCTATGACGTCAGCCTGCGCGGATCCGCCGTGAGCCAGTCGGGTTGATGCCGCATGCCGGATGCCGACGAGCAATGGCCAACAGATGCCGAACTGCTCCGCCGGCATGTGGCCGGAGATAACGAAGCGTTCGGCGAGCTGTTTCGCAGGCACCGCGACCGGCTGTGGGCAGTCGCCCTGCGCACCGTCTGCGATCCCGAGGAAGCCGCCGACGCCCTGCAGGACGCCATGATTTCCGCGTTCCGCCGGGCGGCCGATTTCCGCGGCGAGTCGGCCGTCACCACCTGGCTGCACCGGATCGTGGTCAACGCCTCCCTTGACCGGCTCCGCCGCCGGGCGGCCAGGCCGGCCGTGCCGGCCGAGGAGCAGACGTTCGAGGCCCTGGTGGCTCTGGACACCGATCCCGCCCACGCCACCGACACCAGGCTGGACGTCGACGCCGCGCTCCGGCTCCTGCCGCCGCAGCAGCGGGCCGCGCTCGTCGTCGTCGACATGCTCGGCTTCTCCGTCGCCGACGCCGCCGTCATCCTCGACATCTCCCCGGGCACGGTCAAGAGCCGCTGCGCCCGCGCCCGCGCCAGGTTGCTCCCCCACGTAGCACACCTGCGAGGGAACCGATCGCCCGGCGAGAGCGTCTCACCTGCGCAGGGAGGAGACCCATGAGGGGAGAGATGATCCATCCGGACAGCGATGTGCTGGCCGAGTTCGCCGCTGGGCTCCTCACCGGGCGCCGGGCGGCCATGATCACCACACACCTGGCCGACTGTCCGCGCTGCGCGGCCATGGCCGATGAGCTCGCCGGGGTTTCCGCCCTGCTCGCAGCGGTTCCGGCCCCGGCCGTGCCGAACCGGGTGGCACAGCGGCTCGAGGTGGCGCTCGCCGCCGAGGTGGCCCTCAGGAATGATTCCGAACGGGCTAGTGGTACCAGCCCGCGGGCCCGCCCGGCCCGCACCAGGCGGACAGGAAACCGCGGTTTCCGCTGGCTGTCCCCGCGCGTGCTCGCTCCCGCCGCCGCGGCGGTCGCCGCGGTCGCCGCGGGCGGGTACTTTCTGTCCAGCCACGGCAGCTCACCGCAGCTGCGAGGCGCCTCCTCAGCCGCCGCCCCGGCCAAGGCCGGGTCGGCCATGGCCGGCCCGCTGGCCACCGCCTCCGCGTCCAAGGCGCTACCGGCCAACGGGGCCTCGTCACGGCCGGAGAAGATGTCGCCAGTCGCGTTCGCCGTCGTGGTCAGCCCCGTCGATTTCCAGTCCGGCACCCTCACTCAGCAACTGGAGGCCGAGCTGCGCGTGCCGGTGACGGCTCGGACGACGGAGGCCGCCAGCACGACCGTCAGAGCATGCGTGGACCGCGTGGCGGGCGGCGCTGCCTTGGTCCGGGTGGAAAGCGCTCACTTCGAGGGCCAGCCGGTCACCGTCGTCGTCACCCGCGTGAGCCAGGGTGACCGGGTGCAGCTGGCCGGTCCGGGCTGCTCCGCCACCGCCGGTCGCGTGCTCGCCACCACGATCGTGCCGTAGGGAATCTCCGGGCCCTAGTATCGGTTCACTGGAGTGCCAGTGGCGATGAGGGGTTGATAACGGTTGGCAGCGGTGACAGAAGTCCGGAACGTGATCGTCATAGGATCCGGCCCGTCCGGTTATACGGCGGCGCTTTACGCGGCTCGCGCCGAGCTGAAGCCCTTGGTTTTCGAGGGCTCGGTCACGGCGGGCGGCGCGCTCATGCAGACCACCGACGTGGAGAACTTCCCCGGCTTCCCGGACGCCATCATGGGTCCCGAGCTGATGGATTCCATGCGCAAGCAGGCCGAGCGGTTCGGGGCCGAGCTGGTACCCGACGACGTGGTATCCGTCGACCTGGCCGCGGACCCGAAGGTGGTCAAGACCGACAGCGAGACCTATCTCGCCAAGGCTGTGATCATCGCCACCGGCTCCAGGTACAAGGAACTCGGGGTGGCGGGCGAGAAGAAGCTCGGTGGCCACGGCGTCTCCTGGTGTGCCACCTGTGACGGGTTCTTCTTCCGCGGTCATGACATCGCGGTCATCGGCGGCGGTGACTCCGCCCTGGAAGAGGCCATGTTCCTGACCCGGTTCGGCAAGTCGGTGACGGTGGTGCACCGGCGCGACACGCTCCGCGCCTCGAAGATCATGCAGGATCGCGCGTTCGCGAACCCGAAGATCAACTTTCTGTGGGACAGCGAGGTGGCTGAGGTCCTGGGCACGGACAAGGTCACCGGCCTGCGGATCAGGAGCACCAAGGACGGCACGGAACACGAGGTGCCGGTAACGGGCGTATTCGTCGCCATCGGCCACGACCCTCGCTCGGATTTGTTTACCGGGCAGCTCGCCACCGATCCCGACGGATACCTGCTGGTGGACGAGCCGTCCACGCGCACCGCCATCGAGGGCGTGTTCGCCTGCGGCGACGTCGTCGACCGTACCTACCGGCAGGCCGTCACCGCGGCGGGAACAGGCTGCGCGGCGGCGCTCGACGCCGAACGCTGGCTCGCCAGCAAGGAACTCTGACATCGGCGTGCGTTACAGGAATTCACTCAAGAAACAAGCTAAGGGATGTGATTACCGTGGGAACGACTAAGGTCGTGACGGACGAGACCTTCGAGGTAGAGGTCTTGAAGAACGACAAGCCGGTCATCGTGGACTACTGGGCCGAATGGTGTGGCCCCTGCCGCATGGTGGCCCCCGTCCTCGAGGAGATCGCAACCGAGTACGCCGACAAGATCGACGTGGTCAAGCTGAAC
The DNA here is from genome assembly GCA_050010815.1 of Streptosporangiaceae bacterium. Lineage (GTDB taxonomy): Bacteria > Actinomycetota > Actinomycetes > Streptosporangiales > Streptosporangiaceae > Palsa-504. The sequence continues at coordinate 6,380 of JBEKKH010000110.1, forward strand.
ATCGACCAGAACCCGAAGGTGGCGCGGCAATACGGGATCATGGCCATCCCCACCATGAGCGTCTTTTCCGGCGGCCAGGTGGTCAAGCAGATCGTCGGGGCCAAGCCGAAGTCGGCGCTGCTCCGTGAGCTGGCCGAGTACATTTAAGACCTTAGCTAAACGGGTCGCAGGGCGCCCTGCGGAGCCGACGGGTTCATGGAGCCGAGGAGGCGCTCAAGCGCCACCTCGACATCCTCGCGCCAGGTCAGAACCGTTCGCAGTTCCATCCGCAAGCGCGGGTAATGATGGTGCGGACGGATGGTCTTGAATCCGACCGAGAGCAGGTAGTCCACCGGCAGCATGCAGGCCGGCGATTCCCACCGCCGGTCCCCGAAGGCTTCGATGGCCCTGACTCCGCGCCGGGTAAGGTCCTTGGCCATCGCCTGCACCAGCATCCGGCCGATTCCCCCGCCGGTGAACTCGCTGAGCAGGTGAGCCGTCATGAACAGCACCGCATCGGCGCTTACCGGACTGGTGGGAAAGGCGATCGAGCGGGGAACGTACTGCGGCGGGGCGAAAAGCATGTACCCGGCGGGGACGCCGTCGACGTAGGCGATCTTGCCGCAGCTTCCCCACTCGAGCAGGACCGAGGACACCCACGACTCCTTCTCGAGTCCGGGGTCGCCACTTTCCTCGGCCCGCGCCCGGCTAACCGGGCCAAGCTCCCAGAAGATGCACGTACGGCACTTGTGCGGCAGGTCGCCGAGATTATCGAGCGTAATATTGACGATACGTCGTGACATCCTGTTCCCCGGCTTGAATCCACAAGCGTTCCCGGGAGATACCCCGTATCCTGGGATGGTATCCGGTCAAGGGGCCCCCAGCCCCGCGACCGGATACTTGCCCCCCAAAGGCCCGCCCAGGGGCCCAGGGGGCCCAGTGGACACGTGGTTGCCCCCCCTTTTGGGGGGCCCAGGGGGCACGGGGGGCGGGCAGCCCCCCGTAAAGCAGGGGGGGGTCTGGGGGGGATCGTCCCCCCGAGGATAAGGAGTTTATTTTGACCGGCGAACAGCAATCGGCAACGCAGCCTCAGCGAATTGACCGCTATGTCGGTCAGTACGCCGCTCGCGCGGTTGACATGGTGGCTTCGGAGATCCGGGCCCTGTTCGCCGTAGCCGCCCGGCCCGAGATCGTTTCGCTGGCCGGCGGCTCACCATGTGTCGCCGCACTTCCCCTGGATGTGGTCGGCGAGATGATCGGCCAGTTGATCACCGACCATGGCACGACGGCACTGCAGTACTGCACCGCGCAGGGGGATGCGGGACTGCGGGAGAGAATCTGCGACGTCATGGCGCTCGAGCAGATTGCCGCGCACCCGGACGAAGTCGTCGTCACGGTCGGCTCCCAGCAGGCACTTGACCTGCTGACCAGGATTTTTATCGATCCGGGTGACGTCGTGCTCGTCGAGGCGCCGTCCTATGTGGGTGCCCTGGGAGCCTTCGCGGCCTATCAGGCCGACGTGGTGCACGTGCCGATGGACGACGACGGGCTGATCCCCGAAGCCCTTGAGGAAGCCATCCAGCGCACCGCCGCGGCTGGGAAGCGGGCGAAGTTCATCTACACCGTGCCGAACTTCCAGAACCCGGCCGGGGTCTCGCTCGCGACCGGACGACGGCACCGCATCCTCGACATCTGCAACCGCGCTGGTCTGCTGGTCGTCGAGGACAACCCGTACGGCTTGCTCGGCTTCGACGGCGAGCCGCCGCGGGCGCTGCGGGCCGATGACGCGGAGGGGGTCGTCTACCTCGGCACCTTCTCCAAGACGTTCGCCGCGGGCGTGCGGGTCGGCTGGGCGGTGGCGCCCCCGGCCATCAGGGACAAGCTGATCCTGGCCGCCGAGTCGGCCGTCCTGTGCCATTCGAGTTTCTCCCAGTTGACCGTGCGCGAATACCTCAACACTCAGCCATGGCGCGAGCAGATCAAGACCTTCTGTGAGCTGTACCGGGAGCGCAGGGACGCGACCCTGACCGCGCTCACCCGGATGATGCCATCTGGCTGTCACTGGACCCGGCCAGCCGGCGGGTTTTTCGTCTGGCTCGGGCTCCCCGACGGCATCAATTCCAAGGCCATGCTGCCGCGGGCGATTTCTTCACGGGTCGCCTACGTGCCGGGAACGGGCTTTTACGCCGACGGCTCCGGCGGTCAGTACGCCCGGCTGTGTTACTCCCTCCCCGATCCGGATCGTATTACCGAGGGAGTCCGGCGGCTCGCCTCGGTGATCGAGAGCGAGGTCCAGCTGCGGGACGACTTCGGCCCGTCCATGTCCGGCCGCGGCTGACTATCCATCGCTCCTGACGGGGAATAGAACCAGAAAACATGTACGATCTCGAACGTATCGTCATACTCGCCGGTGGCCTATCCGCCGAGCGGGAAGTTTCGTTGCACTCCGGAGACCGTGTCCGTGACGCCCTGGCCCAGGAGGGTATCGACGCCGTCGTCGCGGACGCCGACTCGGGCCTGCTGGCTCACCTGAGCGCCGTGCCGCCCAGCGTGGTCTTCCCGGCCATTCACGGGGCGTGCGGAGAAGACGGGGCGATCCGGGAAGTGCTCGGCCTGCTCGGCGTGCCGTACGTCGGCTCGGTGGCCAGCGCTTGCCAGATGGCCTTCGACAAGCCCACGGCTAAGGCCCTGGTGGCGGCGGCCGGCCTGACCACACCGCCGTCGGTGACGCTGCCGCGGGAAACATTCCATGATCTCGGTGCCACCGCGGTCATCGACCTTATCGTGGCCAAGCTCGGGCTGCCGCTGTACGTCAAACCATCCCGCGGCGGATCCGCCCTCGGGGCCAGCCCGGTCCGGACCGCGGGTGAACTGCCCGCCGCGGTGCTGAGCTGTTTCGCCTACGGCGATACCGCTCTGATCGAGCGGTTCATTTCCGGCACCGAGGTGGCGGTCGGGGTGATCGACCTCGGCGACGGCCCGCAGGCCCTGCCCGCGGTCGAGATCGTCCCCGGCGAGAATGGGTACGACTACTCAGCCCGGTACACCGCGGGCAAGACGGAGTTCTACGTTCCGGCCCGGCTATCCAGGGAGGTCGCCAGGGAGGTCGCGAGATTTGCCGTCACCGCGCATACGACGCTAGGCCTCCGTGACCTGTCCAGAACCGATCTCATCGTCGATGACACCGGCACGCCGTACTTCCTGGAGGTCAACGTGGCGCCGGGCATGACCGAGACGAGCACGCTGCCCCTGGCCCTGGAGGCTTCGGGCCGCACCTTCGGCAGCACCTGCGTCAGCCTGCTTGAGTTCGCGGCCGCCCGCGGCGCCTAGGCCCGACCCGGGCCGCCTAGGCTCGTGGGCATGACACCACGCAAGAGCTTCGGCAGCGACAACCACGCAGGCGCACACCCGGCGGTGCTGCGCGCGATCATCGATGCCAACCCGGGCGATGCGGTGGCCTACGGCGCCGACGAGTGGACCGAACGGGTGACCGCCGAACTGCGCGAGACCTTCGGCGCCGACGACGCGTTCCTCGTCCTGAACGGAAGCGGGGCCAACGTGCTCGGCCTGAGCATGTTGCTTCGCCGGCACGAGGCCGTTATCTGCGCCGAGTCCGCGCACATCAATACCGACGAGTGCGGCGCGCCCGAACGGCTGCTCGGCACCAAGCTCCTCCCGGTGCCGGCCGCGGACGGGAAGCTCGCCCCCGAACTCATCGCGGCGCGGCTGTCCGGTCGCGGCGACGACCACCTGGCGCAGCCTGGGGTGGTGGCCATTACCCAGTCGACCGAACTGGGCACCTGCTACACCCTCGCCGAGCTACGGAAGATCGCCGACTTCTGTCATGCCAGTGACCTGCTCGTGTATCTGGACGGAGCCCGGCTGGCCAATGCGGCCGCCTCCCTGGACTGCTCGCTGGCCGAGATCGCGGCATGCGCTGACGTGCTCAGCTTCGGCGGCACCAAGAACGGCGCGGTCGGCGCGGAGGCCCTCGTCGTCATGCGCCCCGGCCTGGCCGGCGACGTGCCCTACCTGCGTAAGCAGCAGACCCAGCTTGCTTCCAAGATGCGTTTCGTGGCCGCCCAGTTTGGCGCCCTGCTGCACGACGATCTCTGGCGCGCCTCCGCCGCCCACGCCAACGCCATGGCCCGCCGCCTAGCCGCCGGTGCCGGTGCCACCCCCGGCATCGAGATCGTCTACCCCGTCCAGGCCAATGCGGTCTTCGCCCGCCTCGACCCCAAGCACATAGCGACTCTCCAGCAAGACTGGTTCTTCCACGTCTGGGACGAGCAGGATTCCGTTGTCCGCTGGATGGCTGCCTTCGACACCACCGAAGCCGACGTCGATGCGTTTGTCGCCAGCATCCTGTCGACCGCCTGACCATGGCTTCGGCCGCCGTCCTCGCGGGCCCGTCCACGGTGACGGCGGGACGAATGTTTCCCGTGAAACATCCTCGTAAGCGCCCGCCATCCGGGGCCAGCAGGCGATTCCACGGTGCGTGACGAGCCCTGATCGACGTCTGCGCAAATCCCGGCCATAGCACTGGGCGGGGCGGGCCACGGGGTCCCGGTCTGACCGCTGGGGTGTAACGGGTTCGTGCGGGAGGTGGGGAGGTCCGTCCGGGTGATCGTGGCCGGGACTTCGGAGCAGCGGCTCTTGGCGCCGCGGGCCGGGCGAGGTGGCCGACCTTGAGGAGCTGTTCTCCCGGCTCCGTGAGCGCTGGCCTTCCTGCGGGCGGCCAGGCGACCTGCTGAGGAGGGTCCTGCTATTCCGCAGGCCCGGGAGATCCGGAAGATAGCGGCCCGGATACCTCGGGACTCATCGCCTTCACGATCCGCTCCAGGTCATCGATCGTCGCGAACTCCACGACGATCTTTCCCTTTCGCTGTCCTAGCTCGACCTTGACCCGCGTCTCGAACAGGTCGGAGAGGCGGTCGGCCAGGTGACGGAGGCCCGGAGCGGTCGGTGGCCTGGCCGCGGTACGCACAGAACGGCGCGGCGGCGAGTCATCGGTGCCGACCGCGACGATTTCCTCGACCGCACGGACCGACAGGCCCTCGGCCACGATCCGGCCCGCCAGGCGCTCCTGCGCGTCAGGATTCTCCACGCCCAGCAGGGCCCGGGCGTGGCCCGCGCTGAGCACCCCCGCCGCCACCCGTTTCTGCACGGCCGGCGGCAGGTTCAGCAGCCGCAGGGTGTTGCTGATGTGCGGGCGAGATCGGCCTATCTTGCGCGCCAGTTCCTCGTGGGTCGCGCCGAAATCATCAAGGAGCTGCTGGTAAGCCGCGGCCTCTTCCAGCGGGTCGAGCTGCTGGCGGTGCAGGTTCTCGATCAGGGCGTCTCTGAGCAGGTCATCGTCTTGCGTCTGCTTGACGATGGCGCCGATCTCGGCCAGCCCGGCCCGCTGAGCGGCACGCCACCGTCGCTCGCCCATGATGAGCTCGTACCGGCCAGGTCCGGCCGCACGGACCACCACCGGCTGCAGGAGGCCGACCTGCCGGATGGATTCCGCGAGCTCGTCGAGGGCATCCTCGTCGAACGTCCGCCTCGGCTGCCGCGGGTTCGGCGCCACCGCGGAGATGTCGATCTCCTTGTAGTGAGCTCCGAGGACCTCGACGGGGTCGCCCGGGGAGGCCGGCGATCCCGCACTGGCCGCAGCTCGCAGGCTCGGGTCTGTCCCGCGGCCGACGTCGCGCGGAGATTCCGGGATAAGCGCACCGAGTCCCCGGCCTAGACCTCGTCGTTGCTGAGCCACTGCCCCTCCCGATTGACCGCGTTACCGAGCAGCCGCCGACTGCATGGTCAGTTCGCGCGCCGCTTCCGTATACGCGATAGCACCACTCGACGCGGGGTCATAGCTGATCACAGACTGACCCCGGCTCGGCGCTTCCGACACCCGGACGCTTCTGGGGATGATGGTGCTCAGCACCGAGGTCCCGAAATGCGCGCGCACGTCGTCAGCCACATCCGAGGCGAGGCGGGTCCGGCCGTCGTACATGGTCAGCAGGACGGTCGAGACATGCAGTCCCGGATTGAAGTTCACCCGGACCAGCTCCGCGGTGTTCAGCAGCTGCTGGACGCCCTCCAGCGCGTAATACTCGCACTGGATCGGCAGCAGGACCTCTTCGGCCGCCACCAGGGCGTTCAGGGTCAGCAGCCCTAGGGAGGGGGGACAGTCCACGAGCACGTAGTCAAGGTGGGACGTGTCGTACGCGCGCAGCGCCCGAGCCAACCGCAGCTCCCTCGCCACCACCGAGACCAGTTCGATCTCCGCCCCGGCGAGGTCGATGGTGGCGGGAGCGCAGTACAGGCCGGGCATATCCCCGGCCGGCCCGACCACCTCAGCCAGCGGCCTGTCATCGATCAGCACGTCGTAGACGGAGGGAACACCGGCGTGATGCGGCACATCAAGCGCCGTGGAGGCGTTCCCCTGCGGGTCCAGGTCCACCACCAGAACGCGCAAGCCATGCTGGGCCAGGCTGGCGGCCAGGTTCACCGCGGTGGTCGTCTTGCCGACCCCGCCCTTCTGGTTCGCGATCGTCATGATCCGGCAGCGCGGCGGACGTGGCCACGGCTCACGGTCGCCCTTGCCTCGCACCCCCACCGCGATGCCCGCGGCCCGTGCTATCGGAGTGTCCGCCAGGTCCGGTGGAATCTCGGGGACGACCACCGGCCTAGTTTCACGTGTCAGCACCTGGTCCGGCTGGTGAGCGTCGCCCTCAGGGGCCGCACCATCCCGATCATCCCGACGACCCCCGGGAATGTCGATGCCGTCGGCTGCCGACCTGCCCTCGTCCACCTGAACGCCTCTCGATTCTCGGCTCGAACCACCCGGCCAGCCCAAACCTCCGATCCCGCTCACCGAGGCGGCCCGCGTGACGTCACGCGGCCGGTTCAGCGACCCTTCCGGCCAGCCCAGACCCCTCGCGCTCAACCGTGCCGGGCGGGAGAGCTCTGCGCCCTGGCTGTCATAGCTGAGCCCCACCATGCCCTGCCTCACCTAGCGAAGAACCGCACGACGGTAGTCGCAGGAACGACCTTACCTTGCCCGGCCCGCACAACCTCGGCGCTGCGGATACCAAGTCGCTTCAGGACCGGTCTCGCCTTCTTCAGCTCATCCGCAGCCGTCTGCCCCTTAATCGCCAGCACCATTCCTCCCGGCTGTACCAACCGGACCGCCAGCTCGGCGAGCCGGTCCAGCGGGGCCACGGCCCGGGCCGTGGCGATATCCGCGCGCAGCACCGCGTCCTCGGCCCGCGCGCGCAGCACGCTCGCGTTGGACAGACCCAGCTCTGCTATGCAGTCGGTGAGGAACCGGCAACGCCGGTCCATCGGCTCGAGCAGGATGACGTTCAGCTCCGGGCGCACCATGGCCAGCACGATGCCGGGCAGCCCGGCCCCGGAGCCGATATCCACCAGCGTGGCGGGTTGGGAGTCGATGAGCTCAGCCACCACCGCGCAGTTCAGCAGGTGCCTGTCCCACAACCGCGGCACCTCGTGCGGCCCGATCAGCCCGTGCTCAACCCCGCGGGTCGCCAGCATGCCCGCGTACACCTCGGCGCTGTCCAGCGCGGACCCGAACACCGCGGCTGCGCCCTGCGGGGGAAGCGTCACCGCCCGTCCCGGGGGGAGCGTCACTGCGCCGGGTAGACCACCACACGCCGGTTGGGCTCCTCGCCCTCCGACTCGCTGCGCTGGCCGCTGGCCGCGACCGCGTCGTGCACGACCTTGCGCTCGAAGGGGGACATCGCGGCCAGAGTCTTGGGCTCTCCGGTGCGGGCAACCTCCTCGGCTACCGTCCGACCGTAGTCGGCCAGTTCCGAGCGGCGTCGCGCACGATAACCGCCGATGTCCAGCATGAGCCTGGCCCGGGCGCCGGTCTGCCGGTGCACGGCAAGCCGGGTCAGCTCCTGCAGCGCCTCGAGGACCGCACCGTCGTCGCCGACCAGCTCATCCAGGGTCGCGCCGACCACCGACACGATCGCGCGGTCGCCCTCCACGTCCATGTCGATGTCACCGTCGAGGTCCGCGATGTCCAGCAGGCCTTCCACGTAGTCCGCGGCGATGTCACCCTCAAGCTCGAGGTCGCTCAGCTGGCCAGAATCGTCGGCCAGCGCTTCAGATTCCTCGACCGGGCCGGTTTCGGGAAGCGGATCGGCCGGGTCGGCCGCGTCGGCGACCTCGACGTCCTGCTGGCTCACGGCCGGTCCTCCCACTATGCTCTGCGCTGCTGTCACCGCTTGTTGCCCGACCGCTTACTTCTGGCCTGCCGGACCGGCTGCTGTCGCACCACCTTAGCGGTGGGCACCTCCGGCTCGGGTGCAGGCTCCTGTTTCTGTCGTCCCAGCCGCAGTAGCCCGCGCCTCGCGCCGCCGTTGGACTGGTCCGCCGGGACAGCCGCGGTGTTGGCCGAAGCGTCGCCCCGGGCGGATCCCGTCCGCGTCACGCTGGATCCGTTCGTCCCGCCCGTCGATCCGTTGGCCGCGGTCCCGGGCCGCGAACCCGCAGCTCCCGTAGATCGGGTGGATCGGGTGGATCCCGTGGATGCGGTGGATCCGGTCCGCGAGCCGGCCGCCGAGGTCTTCGCGGCGGAGGAGGTCCTCGCGGTGCCCGGGGTCTTCGCGGCCGCCGAGGTCCTCGCGGCGGAGGAGGAGGAGGAGGAGGAGGAGGAGGAGGTCCTTCCGGCGGAGGAGGTCCTCGATGCGGAGGAGGCCCGGGGGGTGCCGGACGTGGTCTTCGCGGTGCCGGTCCGGGCTCCGGTACCTGGCGCTGCGGGGGCGGTCGCGCCCGCGGCGCCGGCCGGCTCGACGGTCCAGTTCCTGAACATGAAGAACTGCTGTCCCAGCGTCCACATGTTGGTCGTCACCCAGTACAGGACCAGGCCGTACTGCCAGTACAAGCCGGTCAGCGAGAAGAACGGGACGACGTACATCATGTACTTCTGCGACTGGGCCATCGGGTTGTCCGGGTCCACGTTGGTCTGCATCAGGCCGCGCTTAGAGGTCTGCCGGACCGTCATGAACGTGGTGCCCGCGCTCACCAGCACGCTCAGCGCGATCACGATGGCCACGTGCAACGGCACGTGCTGGTGCGAGAACAGCAGCTTGTCGCCTAGGTGGACGCCGAAGATGGTCGCCTTCTGCGCACTCTTCACCACCGGCACCGTCAGCCCGTAGGGCAACGCGGTCTTCCCGTTCCACCCGGCGATGGCGCGCAGCACGCTGAACAGGGCGAAGAACACGATCATCTGCGGGATCATCGGCAGGCAGCCTGCCAGCGGGTTGACCCCGTTTTCCTTGTAGAACTTCATCGTCTCTTCGTTGAGACGCTGCTTGTCGCCCTTGTACTTCTTCCGCAGTTCCTGCAGGTACGGTGCGTGCTGGGCCATCTTCCGCTGGGCGTGCACCTGCTTGACGAAGAGCGGGACAAGCAGGATCCGGATGGCGACGACGAGGATCACGATGGACAGGCCCCAGGCCAGCCCGGTGTTGGGACCGAAGAGGTGACCAAGGGCGGTGTGGAGTCGGATGATGACCCATGCCACCACGCCGTTCAGCGGGTCAAGCGCACTCACCAGCTAGCTCCTCGCGACCTTGGCGGGATTCCTGGTCGGCACCGGATCGTAACCGCCGGGATGAAACGGATGGCA
>JBEKKH010000111.1:0-15958 GCA_050010815.1 Streptosporangiaceae bacterium
CCGGTCGGCGGCCCGTTTACCGGCCACGACGGCCCGGTGTACGCGGTGACGGCTGCCGAGTTGGATGGCCGGCCGGTGATCATCTCCGGCAGCGACGATCGCACGGTGCGGGTGTGGGACCTGGCCACGGGCGAACCGGTCGGCGGCCCGTTTACCGGCCACGACGGCCCGGTGTACGCGGTGACGGCTGCCGAGTTGGATGGCCGGCCGGTGATCATCTCCGGCAGCGACGATCGCACGGTCCGGGTGTGGGACCTGGCCACCGGCACTCCGGCGGGCGACCCGTTCACCGGCCACACCGGCCCAGTACGTACGGTCAGGGCCGCCGAATTGGATGGCCGCCCGGTGGTAGTCTCCGGTGCCGATGACGGCAGCGTCCGGGTGTGGGATCTGGCCACCGGTGCTGTCGCCGGCGGCCCGTTTACCGGCCATACCGGCTGGGTGTACTCCGTGGCGGTGGCCGAATTGGACGGTCGGCCGGTGGTCGTCTCCGGTGCGGATGACGGCAGCGTCCGGGTGTGGGATCTGGCCACCGGTGGCACCGTCGCCGGCCCGTTTACCGGCCACACCGGCGCGGTGGTCGCGGTGATAGCTGCCGAACTGAATCGTCGGCCAGTGGTCATCTCCGGCAGGAGCGACCGGACGCTTCGGGCATGGGATCTGGCCACCGGCGACCCGGTCGGCGACCCGTTCACCGGCCACACCGGCGAGGTGTACGCGGTGACGCGTGCCGAATTGGATGGCCGCCCGGTGGTCGTTTCCGGTGCCGATGACGGCAGCGTCCGGGTGTGGGATCTGGCCACCGGCGCCGTCGTCGGCGGCCCGTTTACCGGCCATACCGGCTGGGTGTACGCGGTGGCGGCCGCCGAACTGGATGGCCGCCCGGTGGTCATCTCCGGTGCCGATGACGGCAGCGTCCGGGTGTGGGATCTGGCCACCGGCGCTGGCGCCGGCGGCCCGTTCACCGGCCTCACCGGCGACGTGTACGCGGTGACAGCCGCTGAACTGGATCACCGGCCGGTGGTCATCTCCGGAGCGGATGACGGCAGCGTGCGGGTGTGGGATCTGGCCACCGGCGCTGTCGCCGGCGGCCCGTTCACCGGCCACACCGGCCCGGTACGCGCGGTGACAGCCGCTGAGCTGGATCACCGGCCGGTGATCGTCTCCGGGGGCGATGACCGGACGGTACGCGTGTGGGACATGGCCAAACGACGCCCCATGCGATATCGCTTCCGCCCCGTTCGGCTGGACCACGCGGCACCTGTTCGCGCCGCGGTCACCATACGGCGCGAGGATCGCCTGAATCTCATCACCGGCTGCCGAGACGGCGTTAGCCAGACGTGGGATCTTCTCGCCTGCCGAGCGCTATCGAGGATAACTACTCACGGCAGCACCGGGGTTAGTGCCATCGTTACCCTGGCATCCGATCATGTCCTGTACGCCAACGGCCGGACGATATCCCTATACGAGCCAGCAAACATCGCCGATCCCATCCAGACAATCGAGCTCGACTCCGAAATCCATGCCCTCGTCGCGCACGGCACCTCGGCGGTCGTGGCCGCCACCAGACTCGGTATCGTCGCCCTGGAAATCCCGCACTGACCGGAGCTGCGCGCGGTTGACCGAACCCGCCCACTCCGCCGATGAAATCTTTATGCCGAACGGACCACGGCACCAGCTCAGCGCCAGGCCATTCGCATCCCTGGCTATCGTTGCGGGCCAGGCGACTCCCGGCCGTGGCGCGTCAGGATAGCGTGACGGCAAGCGGAGGTGTGATGGCTGAGGACGAGGATCGGGAGATCGCGGCGGCGCTGGCGAAACTGGCCGAGCAGGACGCGGCCGTCGCCGACGATGCGCGGGCCGCGCTGGAGTGGGTCGCCAGGGAACCGGTCAGCACGCCGCACGGCCATGCCGTCGGCGGTGACCGGCGCGACCGCAGCTATGAGCTCACCGGCACCGGCCAGGCGACCGCCCTCGCCGCCCTGCAGGCCAGGGCCACCGGCCCGCGAACGGTCCCATGGTTCTAACCTGCCCGGCGTGCGGACATGGCTGTGCGCTGCGGGGCGTCTGGCCACACGTGCCGCAGGGTCCGTTCTGCCCAGTCATCGGGTATGTCGGAGGTGGCGATATACCGTGCGTAGAACGAGCCGATCAGCATGTTGGCGAGGACGTCAGGGTCTGCTGAGTCCGGCAGTTCCCCGGAGCTGATGCCCTCGGCCAGGGCCCGGCGCAGCGCTGCCCGGCGCGGCTCGACCAGGCGGTGGCGGAAGGCGGCGAGCAATTCCGGATGGCGGTGCTCTTCGGCCAGCAGCGTGCCCGCCACCGCCATGGAGTTCTGGCGCAGCAGGTTGGCGCGGAAGTTCCGCAGGACCGCGAGGGCGCGGCTGCGGGGCGGCCCTGACTCGGCGGGCATGTTCTCGACCCGCAGCGAGTCGATGACCGCGACGGCCATGCTGGCCTTGCTGCGGAATCTGCGGCGCACGGCGGGGACTGTCGTGCCGGCGGCGGCTGCTACTGACTCCAGGGACATCCCGGCGTAGCCGGCCTCGCGAAGCTGCTGCTCGGCCGCGGCCAGGATCGCCTGGTCCAGCTCCGGGTTTCTCGGCCGCCCCGCAGGACGCGCTGTGGTAGGGCTCATTGCACATCCTCCCGGCGGATATTATATTCTGGTGTCCTATCGGAACGTAAATATCCCTGGGAGGCTTCCCGTGACCGCCGACCCGATCCCCCCGACCGCAGTCGTCCGCGTCTCACGCGGCAACTTCGATCCCGCCCGGTTCCTTGAGGTCCATGAGATGACCGTCGCGACCGGCCGCTACCTGATTCCGGCTATCAAGAAACTGCCCGGCCTGATCAGTTACCACGCGGGCACCTCGCCCGATGGTTCCGTGGTCCATGTCAGCATCTGGGAGTCCGACGAGCACGCACAGCAGATGAGCCGGCTCAAGGAGATGATCGTGGATGCCCGGCAGGAAGCCGAGAAGGCCGGCCTCACCTTCATCCCCATCGTCAACTACCCGATCGACTGGACCATCTGACCGCTCACCCGGGGTATCCACCACGCCGCTGTCGTGGCCCGCACTCCGCCCGTCGCGGACCGCCATGCCGATCAGGAGCGGCACCGTGACTCCCGCGACGTTCGGAGACTCCGCGTCCTTGGCCCGCACCGTCACCGCAGGCCCGGACCGACCGTCCGGACAGCGACGCCATCCACATCGGCGTGACGGCCATGGGTCAGGCACCGGTAAGCCTGGAACTCGCGTCGCTGCGACGGCATCTGGCGATCTTCGCGGGTGCGGGCTCAGGCAAGACCGTTCTCCTCCGCCGCATCGTTGAGGAGTGCGCGCTGCGCGGCGTCTCAGCGATCGTGCTTGACCCCAACAACGACCTGGCGCGGCTCGGTGCTGCCTGGCCAGCGCCGCCTCCCTCCTGGACCAGCGACGATGCCGAACGAGCGGATGAGTACCTGGCGAACACCGAGGTCATGGTGTGGACACCAGGTCGCCTGGGAGGGCGGCCGCTCAGCTTCCAGCCGTTGCCGGCCTTCGCCGACGTCCTGGATGATGCCGACGAATTCCGCGCCGCGGTGGACGCCGCGGTGGAAGCGATCGCGCCGCGGGTCAACGCGCATAAAGGAACTGACAAGGCGAATCGCGAGAAGGCGGTGCTGAGGGGCGGGCTTCAGTATTTCGGCCGCGACGGCGGTGACGACCTCGACGACTTCATCTCCTTGCTGGCCGCCCTGCCAGAAGAGGCGAGCAATTTGGCCAGGGCCGCCGTTACCGCGGCCGAACTCGCCGGCAAGCTTGAGACCGCCCGGGTCAACGACCTCCTTTTCGGGGGCTCGGGCCAAGCCGCCGACCCGGGCATGCTCCTTACTCCCACCCCTGGCCAGCGTGCGCGTATCTCCGTGATCAGCCTGATCGGACTGCCCGTTGAGGAGCAGAGGCAGAGCTTCGTCAACCAGCTCCAGATGGCCTTGTTCTCCTGGATCAAGAAGCACCCGGCCGGCGACCGTCCCCTTGGCGGGTTGCTGGTCATGGATGAGGCGCAAACGCTGGCCCCAACCGGGAGGACAACCCCTTCCACCCAGAGCACGCTCCAGCTCGCCTCCCAAGCACGCAAATATGGCCTGGGCCTGCTATTCGCTACCCAGGCGCCACGCGGCTTGCACAATCAGATCCCGAACAACGCCACCACGCAGTTCTACGGTCTCCTGAACAGCCCGGCCCAGATCGAGGCGGCGAGAGGTCTCGCCAAGGCAAAGGGCGGGGACGTACCGGATATCGGACGGCTCAAAACGGGCCATTTTTACTTCGCGACCGAAGGTCGTGGCTTCCAGAAGATCCGTACGCCCCTGTGCCTGAGCTACCACCCGCCGAGTCCGCTCACCGAGGAGGAAGTCATGGCCCTGGCCATCCGGGAGACGTAGCCCGAGCCGCAGGATCTCCTCATCTAGCCGGCCCAGATCTGCACCGTCGTGATACCAGTCCCCGCCGATCCATCGGCGCTGCGAGGCCCGCCCGGCCCGGCGCGCGATCTCGGAGCTGCTCGCGCAGGACCGCCGCCGGTAGGCCCGCGGCGGCTATCTGACCAACATTTTTTCCCGAACGAACCGTGGTGCTTGTCCGCAAGCAGGTGCCGGATATTGTCTTTTTGCCGGTCGCTTGGAATCGGCAGTACCGGCCTTGGCCCGGATGCGAGCTGGGGTTATCAGCTGGCTGAGAGCAGAAGGCTCGCCGCGTACGCCGCAGCGGCTAGCTTGGCTAGCGCGCTCGCGTCGGGAGCGTTACTGATACTCGCTTCGTAAGCGAACTGGCTGAGCTGTCCCGGACTAGCAAACATGAATTCCTCCAGGAGCTCCATGAGAAACTCAATCAGGAACGCAACCCCGTAGCTGATGCAATTGACGGTCGGTCTGCGCCCCCAGGACCGTATGTCCTGGAAGAAATTATCCTGTGGCTGTAGGAGTCCTTTTCTCGTTGTGCTCCAGCTTTAACGCTATACGGTTTATTAACGTCAGGCAAAGAGGCTAAGGTCACTTGTCCATGCTCGGGCTGGCCTGGCTGGCGGCCAGCCGGGCCCAGGCCGAAAAAGGGGATCGGCACCAGCGACCCGGGCATGAGATGCCGGGTAGCGTGGAGCCCAGCACGATGGCTGCGAGGAGGTGCGACGTAGGCGGATCCATCCTGCCGGCAGGTTCCTTCGACCTGGTCCACGCCCGCACCCTGCTGGTCAACCTGGCCGAGCCCGCCGAGGCGGTCGCCGAGATGACGCGGCTGGCCCGCCCGGGCGGCTGGGTCGCGTCCATGGAACCAGACGTGGAGCATGCGCTGTGCTACCCGCCGCACCCGGCCTTCAACCGGCTCCCGGACATCTTCACGGTCGCCTTCCGCCGCAACGGCGCCGACCCGTGGATCGGCCGTCGCGTCCCGGAGCTTTTCCGCCAGGCCGGACTGCAGCAAGTCGAGGTAGAGGCCAGGGTGCAGATGTACCCGCCCGGCCACTCCCGGCGGGCCTATTTGCTGGACCTGGTGCAGGCCATGCGCCCCCAGGTGCTGGAGATGGGCCTGGCCACGCCCGCCGAGCTGGACGAGCTGGACGCGGCGGCCCACTCTCACCTCGATGACCCCGA
Organism: Streptosporangiaceae bacterium; assembly: GCA_050010815.1. Taxonomy (GTDB): domain Bacteria; phylum Actinomycetota; class Actinomycetes; order Streptosporangiales; family Streptosporangiaceae; genus Palsa-504. The sequence continues at coordinate 5,636 of JBEKKH010000111.1, forward strand.
TACGGTCGTGATGTTCGGCATGCTGTTCCTCACCTGGGGCCGCAAGCCAGATCACGCAAAGCGTGATTCCCTGACCGTCCCGTAAGTGCCGTTGCAGTATTAGCGTCTCCGCATCGGCGCGGGGCAGCGCCCGTTCGCCTGGACGTGCCATTACCGAGCTTGGTCGAGCCATGGAAAGTTGGGCCGTTCAAGGTGGCCAGATGGGCCTATGAGTTCGCGCCCGCGCGACAGCTACTCGATGCGGTCAACCACTTCCTTCTCAGTCTCGCTCATGTCTTTCATTATCGCCGAGAGTGTCTGCCCGGCCTCGGTGTAATTCGCCATGTCGTACTGGATCTTGATCATGTCCGCCACGCCCATAGAGCCCATGGACCCCTCGGCGGCCAGCTCGCTGTTCAAGTTTTGCTCGGACGCCGCCAATGAGTCGCCGACGGCTCCTTCTACGGTCGAAAGCTTTACGTCCGGATCAGGCGCGGGAGTTGTCATGATCCGAGCAGCCGCTGACGACTTTCTTTACGAGCCTGGTCACGCAGCGTTTTCGCCACCCGCTTCGCGTGAGGGGATCCGATTCCTTACCGCGCCCGCGCTTCCTTCCCGTGCGGGCTGATATCGGCCGCGATAGCCAGGGCCCGCGTGTACGCGTCTCGAGCGTCTCAGACAGGTGCGCCAGGCAGGGCTCCGGCTCGTACCGCTGCTGTCCACCGCCACGCCAGGGCCACCGGCCGTGGCGCGTCAGGATAGCGTGACGGCAAGCGGAGGTGTGATGGCTCAGGACGAGGACCGGGAGATCGCGGCGGCTCCGGGCGGTGGAGCGGCACGCTTCGCGAGAGGCCTTGGACGGCTCCTGCACGGCCGGGAAGATAGCCCGGTTCATGGGATCTAACTGACTCTGCGACCAGGGAGACGACGCCGAACGCCGCGAACAGCCCGGCCGAGGACCAGGAGGGTCTTCCTGGCGGTGTGGTGCTTCTCCCGCGGCCCGTGGGGCGTCAGCCTGTACCGGCCCGGCGCGGGGCTGTATCTGCATTCCTCGATGCCGAAGTCGGGGACTGACTGTGCGGACATGACGACCTCCCGTGGCTGTTATTACCTCCAAACTCTCGCTCTCCGATAGCCATCCGGGTTCCCCGCCAGGTGCGGAACGGTTGTGACCAAGATGGTCCTTTAGCTGGACGACTAACACGATCGCGCGCCAGAGCCGGATGGCGCGGCGCCCCGGACGCCATGGCCGAACGGGGTGGCCTGGATCGACGGGCGGTACGGCCCGATCGAGGAGGCAAAGATCTCGGTGCTGGATCTGGGGGTCACCCGCTCGGACTGCACCTATGACGTGGTGCACGTCTGGCGCGGGCCGTTCTACCGGCTAGCGGATCATCTCGACCGGTTCGCCGCGAGCATGGTCCGGCTGCGGCTCGACCCCGGGTGCAGCCGCACCGAGATCGAGGCGATCTTGCCCGGGTGTGTCCGCCATGCCGGGTTGCGGGAGGCGTACGTGTCGATGACATGCACGCGCGGCCGGATGGCGCCGGGCCGCCGTGACCTGCGCACGGCGCGAAGCAGGTTCTACTGCTACGCCGTGCCGTTCACCGTACCGTCAGCCTGATGGCGCCAAATGGCAACGTGTTGCCATTCCAGGACGCGACCCAGACCCCGGCAGGGGACTGGCGGCATATCTTCCGGTTCGGGCGGAACGTGGCCAGCTACAAGTTCCACTAAATTGCGCGTATCGGCGTGGCGGACGCAAGTATTCGCCCGGTCACCTATAAAGTATTTTCAGGCAGCTAATCCACAGGCCGCTGGTCCATCCACACCGCTCTTACGCATGTGCGCTGGGCTGCGGCGGCGGATATCCACAGGTACGGCACTATAGCGGGGAGCCGTCCACAGGTGGACAGTAATTATTCACATGGCGCTCCACAGGAGCGTGGCAGTAGCCTCCCGATCTCAGCACACGGTAGCTGACCGGAAATCCCGTAACTTCGGCGACCCACGGTACGGAGGATTCAATGTCCATGACGTTCAAGGAACGCCGCAGCGATCTTTCTGAGAAGCGGGGGAGGCCCTTCGAGATGGCCGCCGCTGTTGCGGAGTTCCACACGGCCTTTAATTTGCCAATGCAACTATCCCCGAGCACCGAAACGCAGGACGATCTGGTCAAGCTCCGTGTCGCCCTGCTGGAAGAGGAAGTTGGCGAGTTCGTTGCCGCGTCGGAGAAAGGCGACCTTATCGGTATCGCCGACGCGCTGGCCGATATCGTCTATGTTGTGTACGGGACCGCTCTGACGTACGGTATCGACCTGGACTCGGTCCTGCAAGAAGTGCACCGGTCGAACATGAGCAAACTCTCTGGCGACGGAAAGCCTCTCATCAGGGAGGATGGCAAGGTTCTCAAATCGGACCAGTACTTCCCTCCCGACATTGCCTCGGCTCTCGGCCTGCAAGACTATTGATCGGTTCAGGGCAGGCGACTGGAGCTACTCGATCAGCATGTAGCGCGATTTATCCCAGGTATCGACGCGTCGGCGAAGCCGGTCTAGTCCGTCCTCGATGGTATCGGACGATTTCTGATTGCTCGCGATGCAGAAGAACGACCTCGAGCCGAAGGCGCCGAACCGCAGTGAGCGTATCGTGAGGTCCCGCCCGGTTCCCGCTGCTATCTGTGCGCAGACACGTTCTCTCTGCACTGACCAGGTTGTGCGATTGCCGTGTTGATACAGTACGACGCCGGCGCCGGTATCAAGCAGGGCGGCAATCTCGGCGACCGTGGTGTATTTGCTGGAAAACGGCGACGTGATGGGGACAGACGGGACCTCTAGCCCGTTATCGGGGTCAAGGAACACAAGATCGCAATCGGTCATCGCCTCACGCGCACGCCCGAACCAGGCCGCACGCCCCGACACGCGCTGTCGGCCGGTTCCCAGCACGGGCGGGATGGGTTCGGAAAAGTATGCGGTACTGGGAGGCAAGATGCCCGACTCCTCTATCAGGCTTACGTTGAGCTGACCCTGGTTCTGCAGGCCGTTTTCTATCCGCCTCATCCTGGCGAGCAGGTCCGGGTCGAGACCGTCCCATCCGGCTGTGACGAGATGAGAGCGCTTGCGTCCGTCGTTGTTGCGTTCGGCGTGCTCGGTCAGATACCAGATGACGCCCAGACGTGTCATCGGCTCGCTGGCACAGAGCGCGCGAAGCAATGCGTACTTGGCATAGTCGCCGATGTCGTTAACGAAATTGTGACGCACCGGCCTACCATAGTCTCCGGTCGATGGGGCCACGACTTCCGAAGCTGGCGGAGACGAGTGAAACCGGCGCGGCCGCGACGCTCTCCATCTCGTAAATCATCTCGACTGTCTCGTCGGTGAGCTGGCTGAATCGTCGCGCGCCTCGATTTCGGGCGTCGATGTAGTCTGCGAACGTCAGGGCAAGGTCCGTTGCCCCGTTAAGCCTTGCTGAACGCCGGAGCTGCGACCAGGAGAACTCGGCCACCCGGCGCGCGTTCCCTGAGACCGAACCTCGTTCGGTGCCTTTCAAGATGTCGATGGGCAACCCGGACCGGCGGCCTACCGTGTCCCACGTGATCTCGCGGCCCATCGGGCCCGACTCACCGCCTACCCGTATCGGGTAGGCGCGGAAGGCGACGATTACCCGTCGGAGCAGTTGCGGCGGTACGCCCACCTCGGCCAGCAGGGTACTCACCGTCGTATCCCGCGATGTGACATGCGGAAACGACCCGTGCAGAATGCTAAGCCCGGTGCCCTGGGTGCCCTCGATGAATATCCGCCCGCCCCTGACTAGCGCTTGCTCAAGTACCGATGCGGAATCGCGTATGTACGGCGTCAGCTCCGGTACGTCCTTGGCCGTCCGCACCGCCCCGGAGGTTCCCCGTTGCTCAATACGGCGGGCCAGCGCTGCGCCGCCTCCCGTTCCGGTGGAGCCGATGGCCTTCTTCAGCCCGATCTCGCGCTGGACATCAGCGTGCTCGATCACGAGGGCGCCTGGATCCACGGCCAGCCGCTCCGCGGAGACCTGGCAGTCGGCGATCTCGCGCATCAGGACTTCTACGTCGATAACCGCTCCAGCCCCCAGCAGCAATGGGGAGTCCGTGGCCCGCGTGCCGCTGGGAAGCTGCCGGTGCGTGTAGACGACACCATCAGGCATGCAGATCTTGTGGCCGGCATTCGGGGCTCCGACCCGGACCAGCAGGTCATACTCGGATGCGATGAAGAAGGCAAGATTGCCCTTCCCCTCACTGCCCCACTGGCCGCCCACGAGCACGTCGACGTACTCGCCATAGTGTGGCAAGGTGCGGGAAACGCGCGCCGCGACGCGTGCCGCCACGTCCTGCGAGGTGACACGCGTCGTATCGATGACAACATCAGCCTCCGCCTCTAGCAACCGCGCTGCCGACTCCGTCGGCGACCGCATCGCCCGATCCCAGTCAGTGTCATCGTCACCGCGTACCTCATGGCGGGCGGCGAGCTGGCTGTCCTCACCGCGCAGATGAACATGCAGGATCCGCCATGTACCGGCGCCAGCCTTTCGGAGTTCCGCGGCTTGTTCCAAGGTCCTGACCGCATCAACTATGACGACTCCTCCGTCAGGAAGGCTGGTGGTGATCTGTCTCACCGCCTCAATGATCCAGTTAGCTCCCTGGAATGCGGCGCCAAGCCCATGTTGCTGAAGCTCGCTACGGTCAAGATTGCGCCCCGCTCTGGCCGACAAAATACCGGAAGTGCTGATGAGCTCGGCGGGAACCTGACGCGCAAGATCTCTGGCGAGGGTTGTCTTACCTGAGGCAATGGGTCCGGAGAGTAGAACTAATGTGAACGAGTACGCCATTCACTCTCCACCGATCTGGTCTCGGTCTACAATAACTTCGCTCTTTCCTGCTTGCGTCCATACCCGCCTGGGCGCGGGCTTATACCCAGGGCTGCGTATGCGCGAGCACGCTGGAGCAAATCGACGCATTCCAGTCGAGCGGCGTAACAGAAAGACGCCGCAGGCATGTCCTGAGCGAGAGACCGAGCCCTGATGTTCGTTATACTCAGCGCGCACAATGATGCTGAGCGGAGGCTTAAAGCTGGCCAGGAAAACTGGGGACGAAAACGCAATCCGTGTCGTAGGCAGCGGCTACGATGACGGCATGCTGGGCCCGCTATGACATCACGACTCGAGGAGCTCACCAAGGGGGCTCTGGTCCGGGGTGTCTTGGGTGACCGCGCCGTGAAGGTGGTCGACACTGCCTGGCACGGCTCTAGCGCTGTCACATTGACCTATACGGACGAGCTGAGCGGCCGGGTCGGCCAGGAGCTGCTTTACCGCGAGGACGAAACCCGGCTCGTGGTCCAGGCCGCCGGGCGGGCATGGTCGATGGACGCAGAAGGGTACCTTTTCCGGCTCGTGTCCGAGGCGAAGCGGATATCGCTGGCTCACCTTTTCGATCCGTTCCTCGCCGTCCAGACGTCGAATCTCGACCCGCTTCCACACCAGATCGAGGCGGTCTACGACAAGATGCTGCCCCGTCAGCCCCTCCGTTTTCTCCTGGCTGATGATCCGGGTGCCGGTAAGACGATCATGGCCGGGTTGTTTTGCAAGGAGCTGATGATCCGAGGCGATGTCGAACGGTGCCTGGTCATCGCGCCTGGGAGCCTGGTCGAGCAGTGGCAGGACGAGCTGTGGCAGAAGTTCGCGCTGCCGTTCGAGATCCTCACCAAAGACATGATCGAGGCCGCACGCAGCGGAAACCCGTTCGGTGAGCGGCCGCTGCTGATCGCGCGCCTTGATCACCTGTCGCGCAACGAGGATCTTCAGGCCAAGCTGGCGGCCACCGACTGGGACCTCATCGTGATCGACGAAGCCCACAAGATGGCCGCGCACTACGTAGGCGGCGAGGTCAAGGAGACCAAGCGCTACAAGCTTGGCCGGCTGGCCGGTTCGCTGACGCGCCACTTCGTCCTCATGACCGCCACGCCGCACGCCGGTATCGAGGAGGACTTCCAGCTGTTCCTCGCGCTGCTCGATGCCGATCGCTTCGAGGGAAGAGCGCATTTCGCGGCGCACGCCACCGACACCTCGGACCTCATGCGGCGGCTGGTGAAAGAGAAGCTGCTCAAGTTCGACGGCACGCCGCTGTTTCCCGAGCGACGGGCCTACACGGCGGTGTATCCGCTGTCCGACGACGAGACCTTGCTGTACAAGCGGGTGACGGACTATGTCGTCCAGGAAATGAACCGCGCCGAGCGGCTCAAGGCGGCCGGGGATGGCAGCCGCGGCGCCATCGTGGGCTTCGCGCTCACCACGCTGCAGCGACGTCTCGCCTCCTCACCAGAAGCGATTTACCAGTCGCTGTCCCGTCGACGCCACCGCCTGGAGAAGCGGGTCGCGGAGGAACGGATACGCCGCCGCGGCGCGGAGCTGGCGCCCTCGAAGGTCCGGCTCCTGGACGAGGATTTCGACCCGGACGATCTGCCCGAGGGGGAACTCGAGGAGCTCGAGGAAGAACTGGTCGATGAGGCCTCGGCCGCCGGTACGATCGCCGAGCTTGAGTACGAGATCGCGACCCTGGCAGACCTGGAGGACCTGGCCCGCCAGCTGCGGGGCTCGGGCGCCGACCGTAAATGGGAGGAGCTGTCGAAGCTTCTTCATCGCACTCCGGAGATGTTCGACTCCCGTGGCAGCCGGCGGAAACTGATCGTGTTCAGCGAGCATCGGGACACGGTGAACTACCTGGTCGGAAAGCTTCGCGCGCTGCTGGCCGCCGACGGTGCGGTCGTCTCGATTCACGGCAGCATGTCCCGTGACGAGCGCAGGAAGATCCAGGAGGCGTTCATCCAGGACAAGGACGTCCTGGTGCTCGTCGCGACCGACGCCGCGGGCGAGGGAATCAACCTGCAGCGCGCTCACCTCATGGTCAACTACGACCTCCCGTGGAACCCGAACCGGATCGAGCAGCGGTTCGGCCGGGTCCACCGCATTGGCCAGACCGAAGTCTGCCACCTGTGGAACCTGGTGGCCGAGGACACCCGCGAGGGCCAGGTCTTTCAGCGGCTCTTCGAGAAGCTGGACGAACAGCGCCGGGCGCTCGGCGACCAGGTGTTCGACGTCCTCGGTGAGGCGTTCCACGGCCAGAGCATGCGGGACCTGCTGATCGAGGCGGTCAGGTACGGCGAGACACCCGAGGTGAAGGACCGCCTGAAGGTGGTCGTGGACGAGCCAGGAGGCTCCAGCCGCACTTCGTTCGGTCCTTCTTCCTGACGGCTTTCGTGCATCTCGGCGGGGTCATTAGGGAACGCGAGCCGGGCCGGTTCGAGATCAGCCAGGTCCCGGCCGAACTGCGCCGCCGCGACCGTCACATCGGCTCGGGTGCTCCCTTGCTGCGCCAGTACGAGCGGGTGACGTTCGAGAAGGATCTCATCGCGGCCGAGCGCCGGCTGCCGGCCGAGTACGTGACACCCGGTCATCCGCTGCTCGACGGGACGATCGACCTGGTCATCGAACGCTACGACAGCCTGCTCCGGCAGGGCGCGGTGCTGATCGACGAGAACGATCCGGGCCTGGTGCCGCACGTGCTTGTTTACCTACAGCACTCGGTGGTCGACGGCCACGCCGACCAGGCCGGCCATCGCCGGGTCGTGTCCAAGCGCTTCGAGTTCGTCAGCGTCGACCCTGAGGGAACCGCTCACGCCGTCGGCTGGGCGCCCTACCTCGACCTTCGTCCCGCCGCCCGAGAGGAGCGGGCCATCCTGGCGCATGTGATCGACGGCGGATGGGTCCGCGCTGACCTGGAAGACGCCGCTGTGGACCACGGGGTCGGGCTCGCCCGAGCGCATCTGGAGGAAGTACGGCGCCGGATTTCCGATCGCGTCGAGCGGACGGCGGCCGCCGTGCAGACCCGGCTGGAATCCGAGATCCGCTACTGGGACCATCACGCGGGCCAGCTCAGGGAACGCGAGCTGGCCGGGAAGCTGCCGCGCAGCGGGATGAACTCGGCCCGGGCTCGTCAGCGGGCCGATGACCTCCAGGGGCGTCTCAAGCAGCGCCTCGAAGACCTGGAGGCCGAGCAGCAGCTGGCACCGCTGCCGCCGGTAGTGACGGGAGGCGCGCTGGTGGTGCCCGCCGGGCTGCTGGCGTCCTCGCGAGGCACGGCCCATGAACGATCTTTTACCGAACGAGCCGGCCTTAATGGGCGCGCGGACGTTCACCCTCACCAGAACCGAGATCGGCATCGGGCGTAACGCGGCAGGCGGGCACATCCTCGCTCTCGCGGAGGTTCCCGCGGTCGGCCTGCCCGACGTCCGGTACGTCCGGCACGCGTTCTCCGATATCAGCGACCCTCCCTTCGACGCGGCCACTGTCAGCCTGCCCTGGGTCTCATGGTTCGGCCGAGGTGAGGCGCCAACGTGACCTCCAGCCAGCTCGCCGACGTCGAGCCGCCGCCGCAGGACCCAGGCGAGGAGGAACCGGACGCCCGCGGGCTCGTCGCCGGGGCCCGGTCTCTCCGGACCGACATTTCCGAGGCACGCGCGGCCCCCGCCGCCCGGCTTCGCGCGGCCCGGGCCGCCTACGAAGCGGCGCGTGACGACACCGTCCGCCAGCAGCTGGAAGCGCTTCCCCTGACCAGGCTCAAGGAGACCACCCAGGGCAGACTCCGGCTGGGCGCCATCGAGGCGGCCGGTTATCGCACCGTCGGCGAGGCCGCCGCTCTCGGGGTAGCCGGGCTCCAGCAGCTTCCCAAGGTCGGACCGCAGACCGCGTCTCAGGTCATCGCCGCGGCCCGCCAGCTCTACATGGCGATGACGGACAGTGTCCGGCTGCGCCTCGATCCCGACACCCGCCCGCCAGCGCACAGCAGGCTGCTGGCCGAACTGCACCAGTACGGCATCGCACGGCAGGCGGTCTCTCCAGCCGACGAGAACCTTGGCGAGCTGGCCGCGGCACTCGACGCCGTCCTCGGGGATGCGGGACGTGCGGCCAGCCGCGTGAAGATGTTCTTCTCCGGCCGCCGTAAACGCGAAGCGTCCCGGGCCGCTCTCGGCCAGCTCCAGACCCTGATCCGGTCGGCGATGCGGGCGGCCCTAGACACCCGTCTGGAGGAGATGCTCAAGGCTCTCGCCCGGCCAAGTCCCGGCGAGGCCGGCCTGTGGCAGGACTACGAGGAACGCGCGGTCTTCTACAACGGGCTGCTCATCGAGGTCGGCGAGCTCGCGCCCGACGTCGAGGCCGGCCAGGGCTTCATCCCGGCCGAAATCGCGCAGCGCGTCCACCAGTACCCGCTGGACCTGTCGCTCATGCGCGCCTCCTTGCGCGGATACCAGGCGTTCGGCGCCAAGTTCGCGCTGTGCCAGGGCCGGGCCATGCTCGGCGACGAGATGGGGCTGGGCAAGAGCGTGGAGGCCCTGGCCGCGATGTGCCATCTCCATCTGGAGGGTCGGCGGCACTTCCTCGTCGTGTGCCCGGCCAGCGTCCTGGTCAACTGGACGCACGAGATCCAGCGGCACAGCGAGCTGCGGTCCTACCGGCTTCACGGGCCGGACCGGCAGCGGAACTTCCAAGCCTGGACCCGGACCGGCGGCGTCGCGGTGACCACCTATGATTCCCTTCGGTCGCTGCCCGGGCCCGCGGGAGTGGACCTCGGTTTGCTCGTCGTCGACGAGGCGCACTACGCCAAGAACATGGCGGCCGAACGCACCAGGGCGGTCCGGCACTGGGCAAACACCACCAGCCGGGTCCTGTTCCTGACCGGGACGCCGATGGAGAACCGGGTCGAGGAGTTCCGGGTCCTGGTCAGTCATCTCCGGCCCGACCTATTGCTGGACGTCAACAGCGTGGACGGCCTGATCGGCGCGGATCGTTTCCGCACCGCGGTCGCCCCCGTCTACCTCCGCCGGAACCAGTCCGACGTGCTCGAAGAGCTGCCCCCGCGGCTCGATACGCAGGAGTGGGTGGAGCTGAAGGGCCGTGACCTGGACGCCTACGCTGATGCCGTCGCCACGGGTAACTTCATGGCCATGCGCCGGGCGGCCTACGCGCCCGGCCGGCCCGCCGATTCGGCCAAGCTGGGCCGGCTCGTGGAGATCGTCGAGGAAGCCGCGTCCAACGGCCGCAAGGTCGTGGTGTTCTCCTACTTCCGCGACGTGCTCGACACCATCGCCTCGATCCTCGGTGACCTGGCGGTCGGCCCGCTGACCGGCAGCACCCCGCCCATCCACCGGCAGGCCATGGTCGACCAGTTCACCGCGCGCCAAGGCCCCGCTGTCCTGGTGAGCCAGATCCAGGCCGGGGGAGTGGGCCTGAACATCCAGGCCGCCTCCGTGGTGATCCTCACCG
>JBEKKH010000112.1:0-15948 GCA_050010815.1 Streptosporangiaceae bacterium
CCCGTACCGGGCCGTTCCGTGCTGGGCCGTGCCGTGCCGGGCGGTCCGGGGCCGGTTGGTCCGGGGCCGGGGCGTCCGGGTTCAGGTGTCGTCGTCGACTCCGAGCCGTGGGCGCAGGCCCCCGGCTGGGATCACTTCGCCTAGCGCGGCGCTAGCGGGGGAGCTTGCCTGCCTTGATGCAGGAGGTGCACACGTTGACCCGCTTGGGCGTGCCGCTGACCACGACGTGCCTGGTCTGGATGTTGGGGTTCCAGCGGCGGGGGGTACGGCGATGCGAGAACGAGACGTTGTTGCCGAAGCCCGGTCCCTTGCCGCATAGGTCGCAGACGGAAGCCACGGTTCGCTCCATTGATAGGGTGACGGGTCCTACAGGATGACGCCATGTCCGCATCCGGGCGGATCAGGCAGCCGTCGTAGCCTACCCGATGTCCAGGACCACGCGCGAACCCGCCGGTTCGCCGGTTCGCCGGTTCGCCGGTTCGCCGGTTCGCCGGTTCGCCGGGCTCAGCCTCGCTTCGTCCGGCGGGTGCACGACACACATAGGGCCAGCGAGTTTGCGATGGTAATGCCCTTCTGCTGGTGGCCCGTCCGGCAACCAGCTCGGAAACATGCCGGCCACCGGGGCGCCACCGCAGCGTGAGCCGCCCCACCCACCGCCCACCCACCGGACAAAAGCGCCAAACCGGACTCTCGCCCAGGAATTCGAATTATCGTGGATACTTGCTTACCCTATGAGGGTAGTAGCGATCCACGATCCCAGCAGAGCTTGGGCAGAGAGCCGGGCGGACGGGACGGGTGGGGCGGGTGGGCCGGGCAGCGGTCTGTTTTGGCTTCCACTCCGCTTGGCTGAATACCCGGACAAGCGATTTGACCTGCTGGGTGTTGCACAACCAGGCAGACGCCTCCCGGCCAGCCCCGTCTCCAAGATGATCTTGGTTACCGACAAAATCGGCGCATACCCCGCCGACAGCGCCGCCTGTCCGGCCGGTCGGCCCGGCCCGGCCCCGGATGTCAGCGCGCCCTTCTATGCTGCCAGGTGTGACCACGCTCCAAGAGCCGCTCGCCCGGGTGCTTGGGCCCAAGACCGGCAAGGCCCTGCTGGAGTCCCTCAGCCTGCACACGGTCGGCGATCTGATCCGGCACTACCCGCGGCGATTCTACAACCGCGGTGAGCTGACCGATCTGTCCTCGCTGCGCGAGGGCGACCACGTCACGGTGCTGGCCCGGGTCGTGTCGGTGGCTGAGATGCCGCTGCCCGCGCAGCCGGGCAAGGGCCGCCGGAGCCGGCTCGAGGTAATCGTCACCGACGACCGCGCCAAGCTGGTGCTGACGTTCTTCTCCGGCATCCACCAGTACCGCCGCGTGCTTCGTCCCGACGTGGTGGGCATGTTCGCCGGCACGGTCTCCAGCTTCCGCAACCGCCGCCAGCTGGTGCACCCGGAGTGCGAGATGCTGCCCGGGGCGCCGCCCAACGCGGACCTGAACCCGGAGCTGGCCGCCGAGTTCGCCACCGAGATGATCCCGGTTTACCCGGCCAGCGCCCGGGTCCCTTCCTGGCGGATCGCCAAGTCGGTCAAGACCGTGCTCGACACGCTGGACGTCGGGGCGGACCCGCTGCCGGCTCAGGTGCGGGAACGGTACGAGCTGGCCGGGCGGGCCGAGGCCATCCGCGCCGTCCACCGCCCGCTGGATCCGGCCGACCGGAGGCGGGCCATCGAGCGGCTCAAGTGGGACGAGGCCTTCCTGCTGCAGGCCGCGCTGGCGCAGCGGCGGCTGGCGGCGGCCGCCATGCCCGCCATGCCCCGCCCGCGCCTCGACCCGGCCACTGACGGGGCCACCGGCGGGGGCATTGCGGCCGAGTTCGACGCCCGGCTGCCGTTCACGCTGACCGCGGGTCAGGTCGCGGTGGGCGAGACCATCGCCGCCGAGCTCGCGTGCGCCTATCCCATGCACCGGCTGCTGCAGGGGGAGGTCGGCTCGGGCAAGACGGTGATCGCGATCCGGGCCATGCTCCAGGTGGTGGACGCCGGCGGCCAGGCCGCGCTGCTGGCGCCGACCGAGGTGCTCGCGCAGCAGCACTACCGGTCGGTCACCGACATGCTCGGCCCGCTGGCCCGGCGCGGCCAGCTCGGCGGGGCCTCCCACGCCACCGGGGTCGCGCTGCTCACCGGGTCGCTGGGCGCCGCGGCCAGGCGTTCGGCGCTGTCGGACGTGTTCACCGGCGACGCCGGGATCGTGATCGGTACGCACGCGCTGCTCGAGGAGCAGGTCCAGTTCGCCGACCTCGGCCTGGTCGTTATCGACGAGCAGCACCGGTTCGGCGTGGAGCAGCGCGACGCGCTGCGCGCCAAGGCGGCGGACAACCGGCCGCACGTGCTGGTCATGACGGCCACGCCCATCCCCAGGACGGTCGCGATGACCGTCTACGGCGACCTGGAGACCTCGACGCTGACCGAGCTGCCCGCGGGCCGTGCGCCCATCGCCTCGTTTGTCGTGCCCGCGGCGGACAAGCCCAGGTTCGTGGAGCGGGCCTGGGAACGGGTACGGGAGGAAGTCGGCCGGGGCCAGCAGGCCTACGTGGTGTGCCCGCGCATCGGCGGCGACGAGGATCCCGGCGAGGAGGCCGGGGAGGCCGACGTCGACGTCGATCTTGGCCCGGGCCACCGCGTCGACCTGGCGGGCGCGTTCCCGCGCGGGGTGGTAGATGGCCGGCGTCAGCCGCTCGCGGTGCTTGACGTGGCCGCCACGCTGGACGCAGGTCCGCTGGCCGGGCTGCGGCTTGGCATCCTGCACGGCCGGCTGCACCCGGAGGAGAAGGACCGGGTGATGCGGGAGTTCTCCGCGGGCGAGCTCGACGTCCTGGTCGCCACCACGGTGATCGAAGTCGGCGTCGACGTGCCGAACGCGACCGTGATGGTCGTCATGGACGCCGAGCGGTTCGGCGTGTCCCAGCTGCACCAGCTCCGCGGCCGGGTCGGGCGCGGCACCGTGGCGGGACTGTGCCTGCTGGTGAGCGAGGCGCCGCCGGCCAGCCCGGCCCGGGAGCGGCTCGAGGCGGTCGCGGCCACGCTCGACGGGTTCAAGCTGTCCCGGCTTGACCTGGAGCAGCGCCGGGAGGGCGACGTGCTCGGGGCCGCGCAGGCCGGCCGCCAGTCCAGCCTGCGGCTGCTCCGGCTGCTCACCGACGAGGACCTGATCGGGCGGGCCCGGGAGGAGGCCAGCGTGGTGGTCTCGGCCGACCCGCAGCTGACCGCCCACCCGGCTTTGCGCGACGCGATCGAGGAACTCCTCGGCGTCCAGGCCGAATACCTGGACAAGACCTAACCCCTGGCCGGCTCGTCCTGCGCCGACGGCGATGCCGACTGCGGCCCGGGGTGACCGAAGCGCGGCGCTGACATGCTGGCCAAGCTGGCCAGCTTGTGAATGCGCTCGTCGTGGTCCTCGAAGTCGGCGTTGAGCCGGTAGCTGGACTCGGGCCGGATCAGCAGCAGCAGCCAGGACACGTGGGTAATACAGGCAAGCGATCAGCCACGGTGCCAGCCGGTGCCGCACGAACGGCTGCCGGAGGCCGGCGCCAGCACCCGGATGCCACGGGCGGCGCATGCCGTGCACCCCGCGCTACTACCGGAGACGACCTGAGACGGCCCGTCGCGCCGACGACACCGGCGGGGCCGGCGGGCAGGCTGAAAGACGCGAACGGAACCTGAAAGGCCGACAGCTTGCCCGCATAGGAAAGCGGGCACCACGGGAGGAGAGATCATGCCGGTGATCAAGGGCGGACGCCCCGGCCGGGCGGTGGCGCCCGATGAGCACGGGAGGCGGGGGGCGAAGGCGCCGGCCGGCCAGGCACCTGTGATGCGCCGGGCCAGCGTGGCCATGATCGTCTTGCTGGTCATCCAGAGCGGGATCGGCATCGTGGTGAACCTCGACGCCGGCCCTCCTTGTGGTGCGCGCCGCCATAGCCGGGCACCGAGCCGTCCTGGTGGCCTCGGTCATCGGGCTCGTGGCGCTGGCCGGGGCGGCCTTCAGCGGGGCCAGCTTCGTGGCCAGCGCCCACAACGGTGCCTCGGTGGCCATGGCCGTCTTCGCGGGTGTAGCCATCGCTTCCTACGCCGTGTCCTGCTACCTCCTAGGCCGGCGATGACCGCCGATGCACGATGGCAGCACTAACGAAGAGGAGACCTCAGGCATGCCTAAAGTTGAACTGACGGCCGGGATCGTTGAGTACGAAGACACCGGAGGTCAGGGGCCTGTTCTGGTGTTCTTGCACGGCCTGACCATGGACGGTTCGCTGTGGCGGCGAGTAGTTACCGGCCTAAGCCCGGACTACCGGTGCGTGCTGCCGACCCTGCCGCTGGGCGGCCACCGCCTGGCGATGCGGCCCGACGCGGACCTGTCGCTGCCGGGGGTGGCCCTGCTCGTGGCCGAGTTCATCGACCGGGTCGGCCTGACCGACGTGACTCTGGTGCAGAACGACTGGGGCGGCGCGCAGATTCTCATCGCGGTCGGCGACACCAGGCGGATCGGGCGCCTGGTCATCACCGCCAGCGAGGCGTTCGACAACTATCCGCCCCGGCCGGCCCGGCTGATCGTGCTCGCGGCCAGGATCCCCGGCGGCCTGGCGGCCATGATGAAACTACTGCGGTTTGAAGCCGTCCGCCGCGCGCCCGGATCATGGGGGTGGATGAGCAAGCGCCCGGTGCCTAGGGCCGTGATGGACGCCTGGTTCCGGCCGGCCACCACCGATCCCGCGATCCGCCGTGACCTGGCCAAGTACGTAACCTCCGTTCCGTCCAGGCGGGTCCTGCTCGACTGGGCCGAGCGCAGCGCCGGCTTCGAGCGACCGGTGCTCGTGGTGTGGGCGACCGAGGACCGCATGATGCCCCGTCAGCACGGCCGCCGGCTCGCGGAGCTGTTCCCAGACGCCCGGCTCATCGAGATCGACGACAGCTACACCCTCATTCCCGAGGACCAGCCCGAGCAGCTCATCCGCGCCATCCGGAGCTTCGTTCCGGCCGGGCGCGGTGCCTAGTCCTGGTCCCAGCCGGGCCGGATCAGGCCGGTCTGGTAGGCGAACACGACCAGCTGCGCCCGGTCCCTGGCGCCGAGCTTGGTCATCGCCCGGGCCGCGTGGGTCTTGGCCGTCGACGGGCTGATGTAGATCTTCCTGGCGATCTCGTCGTTGGACAGCCCGAGCCCGATCAGGACCACCACCTCGCGTTCGCGCGGGGTCAGCTCGTCCAGGCCGGGCAGGCTCCGGGCCGGGCGGGTACGGGCGGCGAACTCGGCGATCAGGCGCCTGGTGACGGTGGGGGCCAGCAGCGCGGCCCCGCCGGCCACCACCCGGACCGCGCGTATCAGCTCGGCGGCGTCGGTGTCCTTGACCAGGAACCCGGCCGCTCCGGCCCGCAGACCCTCGAAGACGTACTCGTCCAGCTCGAAGGTGGTCAAGATGACGACGTGCACGCCGGAAAGCTCCGGCCGGGCGGCGATCCGCCGGGTCGCCTCGATGCCGTCGAGCGCCGGCATCCGGATGTCCATCAGCAGCACGTCCGGCGTCCACCGCTCGGCCAGGCGCACGGCCTGCCGGCCGTCGGCGGCCTCGCCCACCACCTCGATGTCGTCCTCGGCGTCGAGCAGGGCGGCAAACCCCGCCCGGACGAGTTCCTGGTCGTCCGCCAGCCCAACCCGGATCATGGTTCGCTCCTGTCCACTGGCAGCCACGCCCGGACCCCGAACCCGCCGCCTGGCCGCGGCCCCGCGTGCAGTGTGCCGCCGAGGACCTTGGCCCGCTCGGTCATACCCGCGATCCCGTGGCGGGACCCAGAGCCAGAGCCGGAGCCGGCCCCAGAGCCAGAGCCAGAGCCGCTGGGACGGGTCTTCCCGTTGTCCGCCACCTCGACCAGCAGGCCGCCGCTGCGCTGGCTGATCCGCACCGTGGCCGTCCTCCCGCCGGAATGCCTGGCGCTGTTCGTGAGGGCCTCCTGGACGATCCGGTACGCAGCCAGGTCCACCTCGGCGGGCAGCGATGAGGGCAGCAGCGCGGGTCCCTCCGGCGGTTCGACGTGCACGGTGAGCCCGGCGGCCGCCGCGCTGTCCACCAGGTCGCCGAGGCGGGCCAACCCCGGGCTCGGTGACCTTGGCGCGGCCTCGTCGACATCGCGCAGCACGCCCAGGACCGAACGCAGCTCCACCAGCGCCTGCTTACTCACATCGTTGATCGTGGTGAGCGCCATCCGGGCGCGTTCTGGCTGCCGGTCCATCAGGTGCAGGGCGGTGTTGGCCTGGACGTTGATGACCGAGATGTTGTGCGCGACGACGTCGTGCAGGTCCCGGGCCATCTTCATGCGTTCCTCGCCGGCCATCCGCCTGAGCTCTTCGGCCCGGCTGCGGGCCAGCGCGGCGGTCCGCTGGTTCCGGCTCCTGATCAGCTCGGCCGCGCTCAGCAGGAAAATCAGCCCGGCCGCCAGCCCGACCGCGAACGTCGCGGACGGGTGCCCGCTCTGGCCGATCAGGAAGGGCCACACCGAGGCGGCGTACCCGATGACCAGGGAGCCGATCGCGGCTATCCGCTTCTTGGCCAGCACCGCGGTGAAGAAGGCCACGATCAGCGCGAGGTAGAGCGTGCGGCTGTTCTGCCCGGCCGCCCACAAGGTGGTGGCCAGCGTGACGGCCAGCACGCCGACCGGGTAACGGCGGCGCAGGATCAGGGCCGCGCCGCCCACCGCGAGCAGCAGGTAGGACAGGGTTCCGGCCCGGGCCGCGCCCGGGTGCCAGGACGAGCCCGCGTAGGCGGCGCCGAGTTGCGCGGCGGTCACCGCCACCGCTATCGCGGCGTCGACCGCCCAGCGCCGCGCCGCGGCGTCGACCGCCCAGCGCCGCGCCGGGCCGGCGCGCCGAGGGGCTCCGGATCCTGGCCGGTCAGCTGTGGTCGTCATCCTCCACCACGCTACGCGTCAGGTCCTGGGCCGGCATCGGCCCGGCGGCGTCATTCCGGCGGGCCCGGCTACCTCCGGCGACGCACCCCGGGGCCCGCCCGGTATCACGTACGACGACTGCGGCCGGGCCGTTCGGCCGACGACATGGCACGCTCCCGCCGGGCACGCTGGGAACCGTAAGCGACCGGTCCGGGCGGCACGTGGGCTCGCCTGGGCCGCGGGCGCTGCGGAAGGAGACATCATGGCAGTGATCGAGGTACGCGGCCTGACCAAACGGTTCGGCCCGGTGCTCGCGGTCGACCAGCTGAGCTTCGCGGTCGAGCGCGGCACCGTGACCGGTTTCCTCGGTTCGAACGGGGCCGGGAAGACGACCACGCTGCGCATGCTGCTCGGCCTGGTCCGGCCGGACGCGGGCACGGCGACCGTCAACGGCCTGGCCTACCGGGACCTGCCCGAGCCGCTGCACCAGGTCGGCGCGGTCCTGGAGGCATCAAGCCTCCACCCGGGCCGAACGGCCAGAAACCACCTGCGCGTGCAGGCCCTGGCCGGGCAGGCGGACCCGTCGCGGATTGACGACGTGCTCGACCTGGTCGAACTCACCGGGGCCGCCGACCGCCGGATCGGCGGCTTCTCCCTCGGGATGCGGCAGCGCCTCGGCCTGGCCACCGCGATGCTCACCGACCCGGATCTGCTGATCCTGGACGAGCCGGCCAACGGCCTTGACCCCGAGGGAATCCGCTGGCTGCGTGATCTGCTCCGCGGGCTGGCCGCCGAAGGCAGCACCGTCCTGGTCTCCAGCCACCTTCTGGCCGAGGTCGCCCAGACGGTGGACGCGGTGGTGATCCTCGACCACGGGCGCCTGGTCGCCCAGTCTTCGCTGGCGGAACTGACCGCAGCCGGGACCGTCCCCCTCGAGGAGGCTTTCCTCGCCCTCACCTCGGGCCGCCCGGCCCGCTCCACCCAGGAGGTACCCCGATGATCCGGCTGATCGCAGTGGAACTGCTCAAGCTCCGCACCACCCGGCTGACCTACGGCCTGCTGGCCACCGCGGTCGGCCTCACCGCCACCTTCGCGGTGATCGAGGCGGACCGGGCCGGGTCGTCAGGCGCCGTCGGGCCGCTGTCCACCGCGTCCGGCCTCAATGCCGTGATCACCGCCGGGGTATGGGCCCTGGTGCTGGCCATGGTCATGGGGGTGACGGTCTCCAGCGGCGAGTTCCGGCACGGCACCGCCACGCTGACCTATCTCGCGACGCCGCAGCGGGGGCGGGTGCTGACCGCCAAGGCGGTCGCGGGCGCCTGCGGCGGGGCCGTGTTCGGCCTGGCCGGATACGCCGTGGCGCTCGGCGTCGGCCTGATCTTCGTCGCGGCCCGCGGCGATCACGTGGCCATCGGCGACGCCACCCTGATCCGGTACGCGCTCGGCCACATCGTCGGCACGGCCCTGCTGGCCGCCGTCGGCGTCGGCGTCGGTGCCCTGGTCCGGTCCCAGCTGGCCGGGGTCATCGGCGTGTTCGCCTGGACCATCGTGATCGAGTCGGTTCTCGGCGGCCTGTTCACCTCCATCCGGCCCTACTTGCCCTACACCGCCGCGTCGACCCTGTCGGGCTCGCCGCTTGGCGGCGCGGCGTTCGGGCCCGCCCACGGTCTGGCCAGCGGTAGCCCGCTTCCGTTCGCCGCCGCGACCGCGCTGCTGGCCGGGTTGGCCGTCGTCTGTTGCGCTGTCGCCGCCGGTACTACGGTGGGACGCGATGTCACCTAACCTCCGGCCCTACCTGCCCCGCACCGCCGGGCCGGAGCCGCGAGCCCGCGGGCCCGTCATCGAGAACCCGCTGAGCGGGGAACGGATCACCATCCTGGCCGGGACCGATGCCGGCCAGAGCGGCAGCGTGCTGGAGTGGGAGCTGGTCCTGGCCCCAGGCGGGCGGGTGCCGAGCAGCCATGCCCATCCCCGGCAGGAGGAGTGTTTCACCGTGCTGGCCGGCCGGATGCGGTTCCGGGTCGGCGGCCGGAAAGTGGTCGCGGGCCCGGGCCAGACGGTGCGGGTCCCGCCTGGCACCGTGCACCACTTCGCCAACGTCGGCCGCTCACCGGCCCGGGTCGCCGTGCAGACCAGGCCCGCGCTGAGCATGCAGCAGCTCCTCCAGACGGCGGCGGCCATGGCCCAGGACCAGCACGCGGCGGCCCGCCGGCTACCCCGGCCGCTGGATCTCGCGTTGTTCATGCGGGACTTCGAGCGGGAGGTGCGGGCGCCGTACCTGCCGGCCGCGCTCGTCGGTGCCGTCATCGGCCCGCTGGCCTGGCTGGCCAGGCGCCGCGGGTCCGACGCCCGCTACCGCAGGCTGCGCGGGTCCCGGCCCGCCGACCTCAGCCCCAGCCCGCCCCATGCCGGCTGAGGTACCCCTGGCGGTCGAGGTCGCGCACCTGGTCAAGCGCTACCGCGGCGCCCGGCGCAACGCGGTCGACGACATCAGCTTCGACGTTCCGGCCGGCCAGCTCTTCTGCCTTCTTGGGCCGAACGGCGCTGGCAAGACCACCACGGTGTCCATCCTCACCACGACCCTGGCTCCGACCTCGGGCCAGGTCAGGATCGCGGGCCGGGACCTGCCGGCCGAGCTGAGCGGCGTCCGCCGGGAGCTCGGCGTCGTGTTCCAGCAGCCCTCGCTCGATCTCAACCTGACGGCCGAGGAGAACATCAGGCTGCACGCGGTGCTCTACGGGCTTTACCCGTGGCGGCCGGCCTACCGCCTGATGCCGGCCGGATACCGGAGCCAGGTCACCGAGATGGCCGGGGTCCTCGACCTGTCCGGCATCTTGGGGCAGCGGGCCCGGGCCCTGTCCGGCGGCCTGCGGCGCAGGCTGGAGATCGTGCGGGCGCTGATGCACCGCCCCGGCGTGCTGTTCCTGGACGAGCCCACCGCGGGCCTGGACCCGGAGAGCAGGCGCAGCCTGTGGGCGTACCTGCGGCACGCCCGGGCCACGTTCGGCACCACGGTGTTCCTGACCACCCATTACCTGGCGGAAGCGGAGGCGGCCGACGCGGTGTGCGTGCTGGCCCGGGGCCGGATCATCGAGCGGGGGAGCCCGGCCCAGGTCAAGGAGCGCCAGCGGAGCAGCACGCTGGAGGACGCCTACCTGCGGCTGCTCGAGCAGTCCAGGCGGGCCCCGTGAGCCCGCGGCCGGGCCGTGAGCCGGAGGCCGGGCCGTGAGCCGGAGGCCGGGCCGTGAGCCGGAGGCCGGGCTCGTGAGCCGGAGGCCGGGTTCGACCGCGGCGGTGCTGGCCCACGAGCTTTCCGCGGTGGCGATCATCGCCCAGCGCGACGTGATCAAGCTGCTCCGCGACCGGCCGCGGCTCGCGGTCAACCTGGCGTTCCCCATCCTGCTCATCGGGGGCCTGGGCGCCGTCCTGCAGCCCACGGTGGGCCGGGTCACCGGCCTGAACGCGATCACGCTGGCGTTCACCGGAGTGCTGGCGGCCAGCTTGTTCCAGTCCGCCGCCGCGGGCATGATCTCGATCGTGGAGGACCGGGAGAACGACTTCTCCCGTGAGTTGTTCGTGACCCCGGTGACCCGGCTGACGCTGGTCGCGGGCAAGGTCGCGGGCGAGACGCTGGTCGCGCTGGCCCAGGGGATCTTCATCACGCTGGCCGCGGTGGCGTTCGGGGTCCGGATGTCGCCGGGGCAGCTGGCGATGCTGCTCGCGCCCAGCCTGGCGTGCTGCCTGCTCGGCGGCGCGTTCGGCCTCGCCACCATCGCGGCGCTGCCCAACCAGCGCTCGGCCATGCAGATCTTCCAGTTCCTGATCATCCCGCAGTACGTGCTCGGCGGCGTCCTGGTGCCGCTGCACGGGCAGTCGGCCTTCATCGACGCGGTCGGCTGGGTGATGCCGCTGCGTTACGCGGTCGAGCTGAGCCGGGCGGCGTTCTACGCCGGGACGCCGGGTTACGCCCAGGTGGTGACCGCGGGCCCGGTTCTCGACGTGCTGGCTATCGCCGGGCTGACGGCCGTGTTCATGACCGCGGGCGCGCTGGTCTTCGATTACCGGGAACGAACCCGCTGAGCTCAGCGGGTCACGAACCCGCTGGGCTCAGCCGCGGGCCAGGACGCGGGCGAAGGCTTGCAGGTAGCGGGGATCTCCCTGCTGCTGGCGCAGCATCCAGTACTCGGCGCCCCAGAACAGGTACGCCTCGAGCGCGGGACCAGGCCAGCGCATGCACTGGCTGTAGTTCTCGATCACGTGCTCGGGCAGGCAGCTGTACATCGCCTCGTGCCGCGGACTCGGCGGCGTGGTGACCGCCTCCCACGGTTCGGCCTGCCCCTCGATGATCATGAGCCGCGGCCGGCCCGCGGCGGCGGCGCGTACCAGCGCGCGCCGCCGGTCCAGCGCGCCGATCCGGCCGGCCAGGTACACGGTCCACCCGGCGGCGGACACGACGGCGTGCCGCGGGTAGAAGTCGATCCCCACGATGTCGGCCAGCTGCTGCGCCACCACCAGTGAATCGCCCTGGTCGCGGGTGCGCCACCACTGCTGCAGCCGGACCGGCCCGGACGTCGGCAGAAAGCCGTTCATCAGCACCGGCCGGGTCGGGTCGGCCGCCCGGACCGCCTCGACCTCACGCCGGACGAACGCGGCCGACAGGCGCCAGGAGTGTTCCAGGCCAAGCGGGTCCACCGCGTCGTGCTCGACCTGCCACGCCACGATCGCGCTCCGGTCCCGGTACCGCTCTACCAGGCGGCCGATGAACGCCACACCCGCCTCCGCCAGCGCGGGGTGCGCGGCGGGTTCGACCAGGGTGCCCTCGGGCAGCGGTTCGGGCAGCTGGTGGCCGGGCACGAAGAACTCCGGGTAACCGAACGTCTTGACCGGGCCGAGGCAGAGGATGATCTGCTTTCCGGCGCGGGCGGCCGCGTCGATCTGCCGGTCGAGTTCTCCGGTGTCGAAACGGCCGGGACCTGTCTCGATGCGGTTCCAGTAAGCGCCCAGCCTGATCAGCTCGAAATCGTAGCTGAGCAGCGCGGACAAGGTAGCCATGGGCTCGAGCCCGAGGGCTTGCGCCTGCAGCGGCCGGAAGCTGATCCCGAGCTTGGCCTGGCCGCGCGGCTCGACCGGCACCTGCCGCCAGCGGTCGGTCAGCGGCCGCGCCGCCCGCGCCACCCGCAGCTGCGACACGGTTGCCGTCATCGCTCGGTCAGGTCGGCCAGCATCGCGGCCACCCCGGCGGCGGCGCCTGGCCGGCTCATCCCGGCCGCCGCGGCGCGCATCGCGGTCAGGGCGGCGGGATCACGGCGCAGCTCGCTGAGCGCGCGGAGCAGCTGCCGCCGCCGCGGCGTGTACAGGCCAGCCCCGGCCTGGGTCACGAACTGCGCGTTGCCTGTCTCCTGACCGGGCAGGTGCGAGGTCAGCAACAGCGGTGCACCGCAACAAGCCGCCTCGGCGATCGTGCCCGGCCCGGCCTTGGCGATGACCACGTCGGCGCAGTGCAGCCAGTCGGACATGTTGTCCACGAACCCGAGCACCCGCAGCCGGCCGTCGGTCCGGGCGCCCAGTCGGGTCATCCTGCGCCGCAGCCTGCGGTTACGGCCGCAGATGACCACCACCTCGACGTCGTCGAACGATCTCACGACGGCGGCCGCGCGCCGGGCCAGGCCGCCCGCCCCTTCGCCGCCGCCGGTGAGCACGGCCAGGAAACGCCGCTCGCCTACGCCCAGCGTCTGCCGCAGGCCGGCCCGCGCGCGCTCGGTCAGCGGCCCGGTACGGAAGCCGGAGGTCACCGGCAGCCCGGTGTCCACCCAGCCGCCCGCCGCGGGCCAGCCGCCCGCCGCGAACGAACTGGTCGCCGCGAACCGGTCACGGCGTCCCCGCGTCAGGGCCGCCGCGATCGGCAGGGCCAGCTGGTCCGCAGCTCCGGCCCGCCACGCCGCGTGCGATGCCACCAGGTCGGTGACCACGATCAGCACCGGAATATCCAGGCGCAGGCGGGCCTTGACCGCCGCGCCGCCGGTGAGCGGGTGGAACGACACGATGGCCGCGGGGTGATGCGCCGCCACCGCGGCGGCTACCGGCCGGTTGGCCAGCGCCAGCAAGGTCCGCTCCAGCAGCCGCATCGCGGAGCGGGAGTCGCAGACGCGATAAACGCCTCCCCACGCCCAGGGAGCAAATCGGATCAGCGGGCCGTAGAGGCGGGTCACCCCGCGCAGCAGCCGCGAGGAGCTGCGCCCAGCCAGCGGATCGCAGAGCACGGGGTCGAACCGGCCCGGGTAGGCCTCTTCCAGGGCCTCGCTGACCGCCCGCGCCGCGCTGCGATGCCCCCCGCCCGTGTCCGCAAGCAGAAACAGCAGTGGCACCCGCGCCTCCGCCATCGTCCCGCAGCCCGGAAGCGGCAGATCCACCGGCCCGTGGCCTGGAAGCGGCAGATCCACCACCGCCCCTTGGGCACCATGCGACTCAAAAATCTCACGATTAGGCCGAACGTCGATCAGTACCATGCCGTTCATTGTCGCGGTGCCCCGAGCCCCTGTCGTCCGCCGCTGGGACCAACCGCCCTACTTCCCCAGACGACCCCACCCACCCCGCCTAAGCCCGTAGTAGAAGACCCTGATGATCGCGAAGACTTTACAGTCTGCACAGACTGTAAAGTCTTCGTGATCAAGGCCACGTCCTTTATGGCGTTACAGGCGTGCACACTTAGGGGGTGGCACGCGTGATCGCAGGCGAGGCGGGCGGGCGTCGGCTGGCGGTCCCGGACGGACGGGACACCCGGCCGACGAGCGACCGCGCCCGGGAGGGCTTGTTCGCCACCGTCGCCTCGATGGTGGGCTCGCTGGCCGGGAAGCGGGTGCTTGACTTGTACGCGGGGTCAGGCGCGGTGGGCCTCGAGGCGTTGTCCCGGGGCGCGGGGCATGTGCTGCTGGTGGAGTACGGGGGCCGTGCGGCACGGGTCATCCGGGAGAACATCGAGGCCATCGGCCTGCCGGGCGCCGCGGTGATCGCGGACCGGGTAGAACGCGTGCTCGCCCGCGGCCCCGACCGGGCACCCAGAGGGGGCCGCTATGACGTCGTATTCGCCGATCCGCCGTACGCGACGGCGGACGCGGAGGTGTCCCGGGTGCTCTCGCTGCTAACCAGCGAGGGGTGGCTGGCCCCGGGCGCCTTGATGATCGTGGAGCGCGCTACCCGATCCGGACCGGCGCGCTGGCCTGACGGTTTCGTGCCCGACCGGGCGCGCAAGTACGGAGAAGCCACCTTCTGGTACGGTTTCGTCCCGGGATCCCCGGCAACCCCGCAGGCCACGGAAGCCCCAGGAACCCCGCAGGCCCCGAGGACATGAGCACGGTGACCAGCCCAAACCCCATGAGGTACTCACGCCGCAGCAGAGAGGATGGGATCGCGTGCAACGCGTAGTCTGTCCGGGTTCTTTCGATCCTGTCACCAACGGTCACCTCGACATTATCGGCCGCGCCGCCGGGCTCTACGACGAGGTCATTGTCGCGGTGCTGATCAACGTGACCAAGCGCAGCCTGTTCACCGTCGACGAGCGCGTCGAGATGCTGGGCCAGGCCACCAGCCGTTACGCCAACGTCAGGATCGAGCGCTTCCACGGCTTGCTTGTCGATTTCTGCGCGACCAACGGGATCACCGCGGTGATCAAGGGGCTGCGGGCCGTCAGCGATTTCGAGTACGAGATGCAGATGGCGCAGATGAACTACCGGATGGCGAAGGTCGAGACGCTGTTCATGACCACCAATCCGCTGTACTCGTTCCTGCGGTCGAGCCTGGTCAAGGAGATCGCCAGGTACGGCGGGGACGTCAGCGGACTGGTCCCGGAGACGGTCCTGGCCCAGCTCCGGGAACGCGTGGCGCAGGAGTAAGCCGGGGCGAGCGGCGGGCGCCGGAATACCGGCGCCCGCCGTCAAGTTGGGAATACCACGTCCCGCCGGTAGGCTGGGGCCGCTCAGCTCTCCTTACGTCATACACGAGTACGTTGTCATGCCCAACACACGCACACATGCCCCCCGCAGCGCGTTCGTCTTCGACACGCGCTCTCTCAGCCGTCAGGCGGGGTCGTCGCAGTCGCAGTCGCGGACCGTGCCGGCTCCCGACGATCTACGTCTGGAACTCGTCTACGTACCCGTGGGCGCTGACGTGCAGCTTGACGTCAAGTTCGAGGCGGTCACCGAAGGCGTCCTGGCGACCGGGTCAGGAACCGTCCCGCTTACGGGTGAGTGCGCGAGGTGCCTGGCTCCGCTGGCCGACACGCTGACGGCCAGCTTCCAGGAGCTTTACCTATACGATGACGGCCGGCCACGCGGATCCCGCGGGGACGCCGACGGACGCCGGGCGCATGACCGGCGGGAAAAGAACGGCAAGTACGAAAGGCATGGCCAGGACGAGGAGCGCGACGACGACGAGGAACGCTATCTCGACGGTGATCTGCTCGATCTGGAGCCCGCCTTCCGTGACGTGGTGGTGCTCGCGCTGCCGATGTCACCGCTTTGCCGGGACGACTGTCCCGGGTTGTGCGCCGAGTGCGGCGTGCCGCTGGCTGAGGCGGGCCCGGACCACGGGCACGAGGACGCTACCGACCCGAGATGGGCTGGCCTGAAGCAACTCGACGGCCAGCTGCAGCTCGACGACCAAGCAGGAAATCAACCGGACCGGCGCGCCCGCGCCATCGACCAACAGGAGGGCTGACGTGGCGGTTCCCAAGCGGAGGATGTCCCGCAGCAACACCCGATCACGACGTGCGCAGTGGAAGGCGACCGCGCCCGCGCTGGTGAGCTGTCCCCAGTGTCACGAGCCCAAGCTGTCGCACGTGGCCTGCCCGACCTGCGGCACGTACCGGCGGCGCCAGGTCATCACGCCGTCGTCCTGAGCGCTGACCGGCCCGAGCCGGGCGCGGGGTTTTGAGGCCCCGCCCGGTCGGGCATGATCAGCGAATCCTACGAGGAGGACGCGGTGGGCGTCGTGAGCCGGTCATGGGACGGCGGTGTGAACGCAGGAAAAGATCCCG
>JBEKKH010000113.1:0-15896 GCA_050010815.1 Streptosporangiaceae bacterium
CGCTGCGCGTCTGGGGTGGAGAAGTCGGGCTCGAACGTGTCGTCGTGCCAGACGGAGACTAGGTATTGCGGCATCTTGGTTGCTCCTTTGAAAGCGGATCAGTTTCGGGTCGGTCGGCGTATCGTGCCAGCATCGGGACAATGCTCGCCGCGGCGAGCAGGTGCAGTCCAACAAGTGCGATCTTGCTGGCGGTCGTGTCTGCGAGTGCGGCCGGGAGGACGCAGGAGATCGCCGTGAGGCCGACAGTCAGCTGGACGAACCGTCGGCGTGGGGCAGAGCTGCGCCGGTTCAGCACGGCGAGGAGAACCCCGCCCATGACGGCGGCGATGAAGGTGAGCTGAGGGAACCCCGCGAGTGGGATTTTGCCGTGTACGGCCAGCGGGACCCCCGCAGCCCGCAGGGCAACCGCACCACCGGTCGTGACCGCTGCGGCCAGGACGCCGACCGAGACGGTGGTGCGCGGCAATGTGCTGGTCAACCGGGACGGGCGGCGCTCGACAGTGGTATCGAGGGAGGCGGTAACGGTGGACATGGTCGGTTCCTTCCGTTGGCGGCGGTGCTCTGTACGCCGCTCACCATGTCCACGAACGGCGAGGACGGATTCGACAACGAAGGCTGGATATTGTCTCCGGATCGGCAGCCCGCCTCATGCGAGGGCATGACCGATCCTCTCGGTGTGATCCACTCAGGACACTGGATTATGCGGGACCGCTCACCAGGACAGCCGGGCGGTAGACATGGAGCACTGCGCCGTCACCATACGCCCGTGCCTCAATGAGGTCGAGCACGAAGGGCGCGTTGAGTCCCGCGAACAGCGGGAGCCCGTCTCCCAGCGCCACTGGCTGAAGCACGAGCCGGTACTCATCGACCCGTCCGAGGCCGGTGAGCGACTGTGCGAAGGCGGCACCTCCCCACGCGATCATGTCCTTCCCCGGTCCGCGTTTGAGAGCGGTGATCTCGTCGGCTAGGTCGTCGCTGGCGATCGTTGACGTCAGCGGCCGGAGGCAGCAAGCGCGTCGCCGAGGGAGGTGCGCCAGTACAGGACCTCGCGGCCAGCGCGTCGGCGCAGGACGGCGCCCGCCTCGAGCAGCACCCGGAGGTGGTTACCGGCCGCGCCGAGCGGCAGACCGGTGAGCGCGGCGAGCTGCGTGGTGGAGCGCGGCTCCTCCAGAAGGCGCAGGACGCGGGCGCGGTTCGGGCCGATGAGGCGGGCGAGGCTGTTCGCGCCGGCGTGAACGCTTCCGGTGTCGGCGAGCGCGCCGGACACGGGGTAGGCGAGTGCGTACCGGTGGGGAAGTTCCCGCATGTCCCAGCCGGTGTAGCTGTGGACGGGCACGAAGTCCAGCTCCCGTGCCTGCGACAGGTCCCGGTCCGGAAGCTCGTAGCCGTTGATCTGCAGGCGCCCCTGTCCGAGCCAGGAGGTCCAGGAAGTCCGCGACGACAAGGTGTCGAACACCCCGGCCCAGCCGTGGCTCGCCAGCCTGCTGGTGCGGGTGACGATGTCGGCCTCAAGGACGCGCCGCCGCCGTGGCCAGTCCGACACGAGCGTCGCGGTCCACACCCAGTGCAGGATGTCCGCCACCGCGTCGCGCAGTCCGGGCCGGCCGAGCGCCGCGGGCAGGGGACCGGCGGCGAACTGGCGGATCTCGGCCCGGATCCGGCCGTCGTCCCAGGCCGCGAGCTGGCCGAGCTCGTCGGCGAAGGTGGCACCGTCGCCGGGCGGCGGCAGTGCGAGGAAGTCCGCTATCCAACCCGGCACCTGGCCACGCCGAGGCCGCCACGCGTGATCCGCAACGACGGCGCGCAGCTCGTCCTCAGCCAGCATGCCGAGGTAGGCCTCGCGATGCAGCGCCCGGAACGACCGGATCCACGGTGTGCCAGGTAGGTCTGGCCTGCTGAGGACCGTCAGCGCGGCGACCGTCTCGCTGAAGGGGGAAATGACGAACCTGCTGCGCGCCAGCAGATCGGCGCTTACTACCCAGCTGCCCATGTCGCCTCCGCCGCCGCCCGCCCTCTTGAGGCGAAGTTTCGCGTCCTCGCGAATCATTATGCGGCCCCGCGTTAAGCCGGCAAGATCGAACGGTGCCCGCCATGACAGCCGCGCTTACGTACCGGTCGCTGTTTACGATCCGGGAATTCCGCGTTTTGTTCCTCAACCGCTGCGTGGTGGTGATCTCGGTGGCGGCGTCCGGGCTGGCGCTGGCGACCATCACGTACGAGGCGACCCGGTCGGCCGTGCTGAGCGGGCTGTCGATGTTCGGCGGGCCGCTGGTGTCCCTGGTCGTGTCGCAGTTTCTGCTTGCGTCCTCGGACCGGGTCAGGCCCAGGACGGCGCTGATGGGCCAGATGGTCGCGGCGCTCGTCTCCGACGCGCTGCAGCTGATCCCGGGGATGTCGTGGCAGCTGCGGTTCGGCCTGCTGGCGATCCCGTACGCGGCGTATGCGATGTTCGCCGGGACCAGGTGGGTACTCGTCCGCGAGATCGTCCCGGAGGGGTCCTACATCCTGGCGCGGTCGACGATGAACCTGGCCGACGGTGGCATGCAAGTCGTCGGGTACGGGGTGGGCGGGCTCGCCCTGCTGTGGCTGTCACCGCGCGGCCTGTTCGGTTTGGCTGCCCTCGGCGACCTGCTGGCCCTGGCCAGCGTGCGGGTTGGTATCCGCGCTCGCCCGGCGCGTACGGCCGACGGCTCCGGTGATGGGAACGGCGGAAATGTGGTTCGTCGCAGCGCAGCGGTGAATTGGCGGTTGCTCCGGTCGCCCGTAACCCGGCCGCTGTACATCGCGCTATGGGTGCCGAACGGCCTGATCGTGGGCTGCGAGTCGCTGTTCATCCCCTACGGGCACTCGGGTTCGGGCGGCCACGGAGCGGTCGTCGGCTGGCTCTTCGCCGCGACCGCCGCGGGAATGATGGCCGGCGATCTTCTGGTCGGGCGATTCATGCCGCCGGGGCGGCGTGATCGGTTCATCGAGCCGCTGCGGCTGCTACTAGCGGTGCCGTACCTATTTTTCTTTCTAGCCCCGCCCGTGGCGGTCGCGGTCCCGCTGGGATTTCTCGCCTCGGCAGGCTATGCGGCGTCGCTGCCGCTGCAGGACCGCCTGATCCGGCACACCGACGATGCGATCCAGGGTCAGGTCCTGGGCCTGCATGCCAACGGGGTGATGATCTGGCAGGCCATCGGCGCACTCATCGCTGGCGCGGTCGCGTCCTGCCTGCCCCCGGCCGTCGCCATGGGAACGATGGCGGCCGCCTCGACCGCCGCCACGCTCCTGCTGGTCCCGGGCCTGCGCCGATCCGCTGCCGCCGCGCACATAGCCCCCGCCGCCAATCCCGCGCGCTGCGAGGCGACGATGTCTTACGAGGGCGGCGCGAAGAATTCCAACGCGATGTTGTCCGGATCACGGAAGGACAGTCCAGAACCATAGGCATCGACGAGACCGCCATTGACGATACCGAGTTCGTCGAGCCGGGCCTCCCATGCTTCAAGTTCACTTCGACTTCTACGGGCAAAGGCCAGGTGGTCCAGGCCGACTCGACGTTCATTGAACGTAGGAGTGTCAGCCGGGTCAGGAAACTGGTGAAGCCGGTTCTGTGGGCGCCTGCTTATGCTGGCCCGGGAATCGGGTTAGCGTGTCACTGTCCCTCGTGGCAGTGCCCTCAGGATAGGAGCAATCGGTGCGCCCTGATATTTCTCCAGGCGGTACCTTTCCCGACTACGAACTGACCGATCACACCAAGATCCGCCGGAGACTCAATGACCTGCAAGGTGCCGATCCGATGATCGTGGTGCTGGCGCGCGGTCATTTCTGCCCTAAGGACCACCAGCAACACCTGCAGCTGGCGGCCTTCTATCCCCAGATCGTCGCTGGCTACACCCAGATCGTCACTATCTCTACAGATAACATCCTCGTGTCCAACGATTTCCGGAGCTCGGTCGGAGCCCAGTGGGTTTTCCTGTCCGATGCCGGGCGCAAGGTGCAGAAAGACCTTGACATCCAGGAATACACCGACCCACACAATAACCCGATGATCCCCCACACCCTTGTGCTCAAGCCCGGACTGGTCATCCATAGCATCTACAACGGCTACTGGTACTGGGGCCGTCCGTCCGTCTACGACCTTTGGCGCGATCTTCGCGATGTGACACGCGAGATCCGCCCGGACTGGGATTTGACCGCCTCCGGCCTCCGGGAAAACTACGAAGGCGGGGACCGCTCGATGCACTACGCCTACACGGAGGCAGACCTCCGTCCAAGGCCTTGAGCCCGGGTCGAGCCACAGGCCTTTGAGGGCCAGCCTCAGATCCAGGCCGGAAGTGTATTACCGAACGCCGCTGAGCAGGGCGCGGCCAAGCACGGTGAGGGAGTGCCGTACGGCCCGCCCGTCCCGGTCAGTCCGGATAAGCCTGGCGCCCCGCAGCGCGGTGGCGTGCTCGGACGCGGCCGATACGCTGATGCCCAGGCGGGCAGCGAGTTCGGTGGTGCTACGCGGGTCATGCAATGCGCGCAGCGCGCGCGCGGGTCCGGCCCAGGACAACGTCCATGTTGGGGGACCGCGTGTCGTTTCCGGCGCGGAAACTCCGCTGGGCCGGGTAAATCATGGTGTTGAGGAGTTGCCTAGAAAGGCCGGTAGAGAACAGTGGCGGGCCGGTCCACAGCACTGACGGAAGAATCTGCAGACCCTGTCCTTGGAGCTGGTATTGGCCGGGGCTGCCTGCCCTGGCCAGAGCCCGCTCCGATCGTTCCAGCGCGCCATCCTGCAGGGATAGGTCCGGGTGCAACGAGCCGAAGAGCTCAGCAAGACCGCCCCGGGCCAGCACGAGGGCCCGGACAGTCGTCGCCAGCTCGTTTCCACCAGCGGCGCCGGGCCCGCATTGAAGCGGACCCGGGCCAGGTCGTCCGTGGTCAAGCGCACGACGGTGGCGGCCCGGTGACCCTCCGCCCCGGAACTCACGCTCATGCTCGCCACTGATCGACCCCGTTCACGGCTGCTCGCCAGAATGCTAACCGATGTCCTGCCCGTCGGGCCTGCGGCCGCCGGCGCCGCTGACTATTCGGCCAGGTCCGAATGGCTTGCGGACGCGTCGGCGTCATTAGTGGAAAACGGTTAGCGACATACATCAGTCCACGGCCGCATTGCGCCGGAAATGCCCATTCATTCTTTGCGTGATCAGCTACCACACGTCGGAAACGGAACCGAAAATATCCGATTTCCTGGCGGGCATCCCGCCGGACCGGGCGGCGCCGGTGTTCATCGTCTGCTCCGCCGGGCCGGAGGCCCATTTCAGCTCGGGCCAGGCATTCGCCAGCGAGTATGACACACAAGTCGATGAGATCCGCGCCGCGAGCCCGTCTTGGACGGCCCGCAGAACGATCCCGGGTTCCAGCGCTGGAAGAGCTGCACCCAGGGCCTCGGTGTCGATCGCGGGCTGACCGAGTACGGCCTGGGCACGTGCGTCAGCTCGGGTACGTGGACCGAACAAGCGCCGGAGCAGCAGCTCGCCGCCGATGCGGCGTACCTGGCCGGGTGCCGTCAGCAGCTGATGTTGACAACGGCTATGGCGGGGCGCGTCGCAGGCTGGCGGGGTGTTTAGGTGGCACAGGACACGGCGGACTGGACGTTGTCGAGGAGGGCCTCCAGGATCCGGTTGTGCACCGGTTCGATCCGTTGGGGCCAGATGGTCTCGTACCTGCCGGTCGCGGTGCCCTCAACGGTGTGGCGCAGGAGCGTGCCTCCCTCGACGGGCTCCAGCTCGAACCAGTGCCCGGCCTGGAGCTCATCGGGGCTGAGCACGCGGAACGCGCGCACGGCGCCGGGCCGTTCGGTCTCCTCCCAGAGCATCGGGCCGGCGCCGTACCGCCGGTCCCCCTGCCGCCGGGGCGCCGGCGCGATCTGTGCGGGCCAGATCAGGCCGAAATCCGCGATGTACGCGGCGATTCGCTCCGGCGGCGCCGCGATCATCCGCTCGTGGCGGTTCAAGATTTTCATGGTCTTCCTCTCGTCTCGGCTTACAGACGTGGTCATGCGCCCTGATGTGACATCAGGGCGAGCCGTACAGGCCCGGCCCGGTCACATCCAGGTCGCCGAGGGACGACCGGGCGGCCTCGTAGGCGGCCTCGATGAGCATGACGGTGTGCCGGAAGCCGTTCGGTCCCGGCCATGAGCTAGCCTCCTATTACGTTGACTGATATATTGATCAACGTAATAGGAGGCTAGATGATGCCACGAGAGCAGGACGACGCTGAGCCGGCCAACGCCGAGCCCGCCGGGCCCGGTCCGCGGTGGCGGCGATGGCGGCGGGGACTGACCCAGACGCTTATCACGCTCCTGGCGGCGGTGCTGCTTTCCGTCCTGCTGCGAACGTACGCAGGCGAGATCTTCTGGGTCCCGTCGGCGTCAATGGTCCCGACGCTCGCCGTGCACGACCGGATCTTGGTGCAGAAGGCGTTCTTTACCTGGCACGACGTCCGCGAGGGCGACATTGTGGTGTTCACCCGGCCGCCCCTGGAGCAGTGCGGCGGAGCACCAGCAGGAGACCTCGTCAAGCGCGTCATCGCGCTGCCAGGCCAGACGATCTACTCCGCTGGCAACACCATCTACATCAACGGGCACCTGCTGGCCGAGCCGTACCTGCCGGCCTACGACCCGCTAGGGCCGCCGATCGCAAGTAGCCAGCACCCCTACCGCGTCCCGCCCGGCGACTTCTACGTCCTGGGCGACAACCGCGCGGACTCCTGCGACAGCCGCTACTGGGGCCCCATCCAGGGCTCCAGCATTATCGGCAAGGCGATCCTGGTTATCTGGCACGACAACCATCCCGACCTCCACGGCCTTTAACTCCGAGGCCCCTGCGGGCACCGTGCGTACCATGGGCGGGGCAGGCCGCGCCATTCAAGCGAGGAGAAGCCGATGCCGCAAGCGCCAGCACGACGGGCCGTCGGCAAGTCATCGGATATTGCCCAACTCGTCAAGCTGCATCACCGGCGGCGCGGATGGGCCTGGGTGGCGATAGGCAGCTTGATTGGCCTCGTGGTGTACGTGGGAATCGACGCAAACCTGTTCGAGAATCTTACCGGTAAGGCGGAAACCTTCGGTATTATCCCGGTCTTCTTGCTGCTCGCTCTGGGTCTGATCGGGCTAGTTGTCGTAATCGTCGACACATCACGCATTCACCACGCCGACGCGGCCGTTCGGGTAAGCGCGAAGAGCAGCGTTTCACACGTTCCGCTGTACGCTCACGCGTATCGCTATCCGCCGCGCCACCATGGCAGCTGGGTGTTCGCCATCTTCATGCTCGTCGCGATGACTGCTATTACCGTGTTTATCCTCCCCGCCGAAGTGAACTCGTGGGCATATGTGGTCGGCGCGGAGAACCAGGACACCTTCAACCCGGTGTCGTATGTCCAGGCTTGCAGCGGCCTGCCCCGGGGCGGCTGCCATGTGGTGACCGAAGGTTACCTTTCCGATAGCGGAGCGGACGTCACCTGGGGCAGCGCGGTGCCGCTCGGCCGGCCGTTCGCTGTCCGCGACCCGCTCTGGGCCTGGGGCGGCGGGCGGAATCTCACCAGTGGCGGTGGCTCGGCGATCGCGAACATTGTCGCGGGCCTGTTCTTCGATGGAGTACCGATCCTGCTGCTGTACGCCCTCATCGTGCTAGGGCGTGACACGCAGTCGAGGCGAAGCCAGCGGATGTCCGTGCCCGCCGGCGCAAATCCGGGGGGCGTCCGAACGCCTCATCCTAATCGCGGTCACCACGGAAGCGGCGTTCGTCGCCCCGCACGCCCCGCACGCCGGGGACGAGGCGGGAGCTAGGGCCAGCCAGCCAGCCATCATTCATGGGCACAGCGTGCCCGGCAGTTACAGCGGTCATTGGATTTATACGTGCCGGATCCCGTTTTCGCCGCCCCGCGGCTCGCTGAGATCTATGACGTGGTGGAGGGGGAGCGTAAGGATCTCGATCACTACCTGGCGATCGCGGCCGACGAGGAGCGTGGGCCTGGTCGAGACCTGGTGGGACCTGACCGAGGTCAGCGGCGAATACGTGAGTTACCGCAGGACCTGCGTATTCGCCGCCGACGGGACGACGCTGACCTCGGACTCAACCAGGCGCTTCCGGTCGCGGACCACGCTCGAGGGCTCGCTGCGGTCGGCCGGCTATACGCTGACCGAGGTCCGTGGCGCCCGGACCGCCCCGGCCGCGAACTGGTCTTCGTGGCCGGGAAACCCTTACCCACCCGGCCGGGCCAGCAGAGCCGGGCGGGGCCGGCTGGATCCCGCAGCTAACCCGCGCGCCGGGCGCGGTCAGTGCTTCGGGCCGTGCTCGATGGCCTCGATGACGCGCGGTCGCAGCTCGGCCACGCTGATGATCGCGTCCACCGATCCGACCTCGACGGCGCGCTGGATGCTGTGCACGCGGTCGAACTCCGCCGCCACCTCGCCCAGCTTCTCGGCGCGCACGGTCAACTGCAGCTCGGCCAGCGCGGCCGTCAGCGCCGACCGCTCCGCGCCGCTCACCTCGGCCAGGCGGGCCTGCCGCGACGACACCCGTGGGTCGTTGGCGGTACGGATGTTGACCTCGCCGGAGAACACGACCGCCGCGGCGGGGGCGCCGCCGAGGACCGAGGCGAACGACCCCTCCAGGGCGAGCACCGTCAGGTTGGGGTTCAGCGTCTTGGAGAACACGACGAACGCGCCGCCGTGGTAGCGCGAGATAACGGTGAACACGATGGGGCCGTCGAAGTTGACGATGGCCCGGCCGATCTCCGCGCCGTATTCCAGCTGCAGCTTGCGCATCGACTCCGGTGAGCCGTCGAAGCCGGACAGGTTGGCCAGCACCACCAGCGGGCGGTTGCCGCTGG
Source organism: Streptosporangiaceae bacterium (assembly GCA_050010815.1). Classification (GTDB taxonomy): domain Bacteria; phylum Actinomycetota; class Actinomycetes; order Streptosporangiales; family Streptosporangiaceae; genus Palsa-504. The sequence continues at coordinate 8,860 of JBEKKH010000113.1, forward strand.
CCGCGTTGATCGCGCGCGCCGCCTTCTGCGACGAGCGCGGGAACAGCGTGCCGGCCGTGTAGGTGTCCGGGCCGTCGGTGGGCGGGAACCCGCGGCGCGGCACCGAGTGCGACTCGATGCCGAGCAGGCACACCGGACGGCCGCCGAGGTGGACGTCCTGCACCACCGCCGTGTCCGCGTCCGCCATGCCCGCCCAGCGCTCCAGCACCGGATGGTCCTGGTCGGATAGCGCGCGCATGACCGTGCGGATGTCGAACGGCTTCTTCCGGTCCGGGTTGTGCTCGGCCGAGAAGATCTGGCCCACCGTGGTGAAGTCGCTGCCGGCGATGGCGTGCGGGTAGTCCGACACGTCACGGTCGAGCGGGTCGGTGGTGGCGGCCTGCCGCGGCCCGGGCTCGCCCGGCACCACGTAGGTGTGGTCGTAGTGCGCCATCAAGATGTCGCGCGCTCCGGCCAGGTTCGGTGCCCAGTACTGCGCCTGCCCGTTCGGGCCCATCACCCGGTCGTAACCGCCGATGCCGAAGTTATCCTCGGCCGACACGCCACCGGAGAAGTCCAGCGACTGCTTGCCGGTGAGCACCATCGCCGAGTCCGGTGTCATCACCAGGATGCCCTTGGTGTGCATGAGCATCGTGGCCTCGGCGTTCCAGTACGGCTGCGCGCCCACGTTGATACCGGCGACGATGATGTTGATCTCGCCCCCCGCCTGGGTGAACTCGACGATCCGCTTGAGCGCGGCCGCCACCCAGTCCATGTTCTCGGTGCCGGAGTCCATCGAGATCCGCGCGCCCGCCGAGAGGGCGAACCACTCCAGCGGCACGTCCTTGCGCTCGGCGAGATCGAGCGCGGCAATGACGCGCGCGCACTCCGGTCCCGACAGCGCGCCCAGCGCCTTCGTCGGGTCGCCCAGCAGCACCACGCGCTCCACGCCCTCGGGCACCAGTTCGGTCGGCGTGCTCACGACACCCGCGACGATCGCAGCCTTGTTCCCGCCTGGCGGCCGGTCCACCGGCACCAGCGCCCCGGTGTCGTCGAGGTCGTGCTCGACGAAGCTGCCGTCGGCGGCCAGCATCCCGGTGAGCTCGTACGGGTACACGGTGTCGCGCCGCGCCGCGCGCAGCACCTTCTGCCGGTAGTCATCCAGCGGCTGCACCGGCTCGGCCGACGGCGGCCCCACCGTGAGCCGGACACCGGAGCCGACGTCGTTGCGGATCGTCACGGCCAGGTCTGACAGCTCGCCCGTCTCCTGGTTGCGCCGCCGCACCAGGAACAGGATCTCCTCCAGGCCCGCGCCCGCCGTGGTCGGCAGCACGCGCTGGGCGAGCAGGTTCAGCTCGTCCATGGTCAGCTCGCTCGGCGGCCAGACGTAGATGACAACCCGGTTGGTGTCGAAGCGTTTGTTGGCCGGGCGGTGCGCCTGGACGTTGCGGATCGCGTCGAGGCACGCGGCGAGCGTGTCCTCGGCCGCGGGCAGCGCGACGAGCCGCCCGTCGGCCTCGCGCAGCGGGGTGAGGTCGCGCACCTGCGCCATCGCGACCAGCCGCTCGTCGGCCGGGTTGGCCCGCGCGACGCACGTGAACAGGTACACCTCCTCGTCCGGCGACGGCAGCCGGGTGAGGTCGAACTCCTGCAGCCGCTCCAGCTGCATGCGCTCGGCGACCCGCGGGTGCAGGCCGCGGATCAGCCGGTCCTCGCCGAATCCGGCCCCTCCCGTCCCGGCCCCTCCCGTCCCGGCCCCTCCCGTCCCGGCCCCTCCCGTCCCGGCCCCTCCCGTCCCGGCCCCTCCCGTCCCGGGCCCTCCCGTCCCGGCCCCTCCCGTCCCGGTCGGCCCCGTCCCGATCGCGCCGCGGCGGAAGGTGAAGTGCTGGTGCATCACCGCGCCGCCGCCCCCGGCGACGGTGGTGGTGATCCGGCCGACACGCTCGGGCAATGGCTGCGCCGCGATCACCTCGCCGAGGCGGGCGGCCATCGCGTCCGCCTCGGGCTGGCCGGCCCACCGCACGTAGAGGTCGGCGACGACGTTCGCGTCGGCCGGGGCATCGGCCGCCAGCTCACGGACGGCGCGCACGGCGTCGTCCAGCTGCGCGAAGTCGACGGCGGTGGTGACCACCCGGGCCTGCCGCACGTGCTCGGCGATGACGAACGTGCAGCCCACGACGTCGCGCGAGCGAATGTCCGACAGACCCTTGTTGCCGTAGTAGCGGCGGGTCAGCACCTCGAGCAGCGGCGCCGGGTCGGTGCCCGGACGGCCGATGCGCTGCCCGAGCAGTCGCACGAGCGGCTCGGAGGCGGCCACCATCGTGGCGATCCGCTCGGCGCGGTCCGGCGAGTCCGGGTTCCGGTCCAGGTAATGCAGGCTCTGACGAACCTCGGCGTAGACCTTCGCGCGGGCCCGGCGCAGCACCGGCTGCGCGAACCAGCGGAACACCACACCGCGGGCCAGGTCGCTCACGGCCGGGTATCGCACCTGCGTGGCGGCCACGAGGTGCTCAAGCGCCAGGCCGGCCTCCTCGCGCAGCGACTCCGCGGGCGGGGCCTCGGTGAGCCACTGGCGCAGTAGCGCCGAGACGACCGCGACGTCGGTCCAGGCGCGCTGCTGGGCCAGGAAGATGCGGAAGACCGCCTCCTCAAGCTCCGGCGTACGGTCCAGGGCCGCCACGCCGTAGTGGCTCAGCACGCGCTGCAGGCTGTCCTGGAACGTCTCCGGCAGCCCGGCGCGCTCCACGTCGAGGCTCTTCAGGTAGGTGTGGAAGTGCTCACGGGCGCTGTGCACCGGGCGCCCGGCAGACAGATCCTCGCCGGCCGGCCGGTTACGGGTCAGCTCGGACAGGTCCGCGAACACCCCAAGCAGTTCGACCTCGGCGGCCAGCGGACGGCCGGACTCGCCCAGCTCGGCGCGCGCGGCAAGGTAGCCGTCCAGCGTGCGGCGCTGGTCGTGCGGGTCGACGTCGAAGCCGAGCAGCAGGCTGCGCAGGTCCTGCATACCGCGGTCGGCGCGGTCGGCGGCCGACGCGGCGGCGGGCTCGGCGGGCAGCTCGATATCGGCGGTCCCGGCGGTGCTGGCCGCGCTGGCCTGGCCGGCCGAGGCGGCGGGCTCCGCCTGCTCGCCCTGGTCCGGCAGCGGCTCGAGACGCAGCAGTGCGGCGCCCGTCTCCACCTGGCCGCCGACCGCCACCCGCAGCTCCCGCACCCGGGCGCGGAACGGCGACCGCAGCACCGTCTCCATCTTCATGCTCTCCAGCACGAGGATCGGAGCGTTCGGCTCGACCTCGTCGCCGACCGAGACGGGCGTCGCGACCACCAGCGCGGGCGCCGGGGAGCGGACCACACCACCCTCGTCGCGGCTGACGCGGTGCGTGACGCCGTCCACCTCGACCAGGTGGATGGGGCCGTGGGTGCCGGTAACCAGGCGGTAACGCTGGCCGTTCACGGTGATCTGGCTGCTGTGGGAGTCGAAGCGCTCGATCTCGACATCGGCCGGGTGCACCTCCCCACCGCTGCTGATGCCGATGCGGAAGCGCCGGTGCCCGATGCGGGCCACGCTGACCCGGTAGCTGGCGCCGCGGAGCTTGAGGTCAAGCGGGCGGCTGTTCTCGTGCTGCACCTGCGGGCGGCCGCCGTGTGCGGTGGCGAGCAGCCGCTGCCGGGCGACCTCCTCGGTGTCCTCGTAGGCCTCGATGGCCGCCGCGGCGAGCGCGATGGCGGAGTGCTTGCTGGTCACCAGCCTGCCCTCGGCGCGGACGCGGTCGATCCAGCCGGTGTCGGCGGTGGCGGCGATCACCTCGGGCGCCTCAAGCAGGTCGAGCAGGAAGCTCTTGTTGGTGGCGCCGCCCTCGATGATCACGCTGGTCTCGCCCAACGCGCGGCGCAGCCGGGCCAGCGTCTGGGCGCGGTCGCTCCCGTAGGCGATGATCTTGGCGATCATCGAATCGAAGTCGGCGGGGATGGTATCGCCCTCGCTCACGCCGGTGTCGACCCGGATGCCCGGGCCCGCGGGCAGCAGCAGGCGCGCGATGTGGCCGGGCGAAGGGGCGAAGTCGCGGTCCGGGTCCTCGGCGTTCAGCCGCGCCTCGACGGCGTAGCCGGACTCGGCCGGCGGCGGGCCTTCCAGAGCGCCGCCCGCGGCCACGTGCAGCTGCAGCCGCACCAGGTCGGTGCCGGTGGTGAGCTCGGTGACCGGGTGCTCGACCTGGAGCCGGGTGTTCACCTCGAGGAAGGCGAACAGCTTCTCCGCGGGCTGGTAGAGGAACTCGACGGTGCAGGCGCCCCGGTAGCCCACCGTTACCGCCAGCCGTTCGGCCGACGCCTTCAGCTCGGCGGCCTGCTCGGCCGAGAGCACCGGCGAGGCGGACTCCTCGATGAGCTTCTGGTTGCGGCGCTGCACCGAGCAGTCACGGACACCGAGCGCCCAGGCGGTACCCTGGCCGTCGGCGATCATCTGGACCTCGACGTGCCGCGCGCCCGTGACCAGGCGTTCCAGGAAGACGACGCCGCTGCCGAACGCGCGCAGCGCCTCGGCGCTTGTGCGCTCGTAGGCGTCGGCGAGGTCCGCGGCCGAGGCCACCATGCGGATGCCGCGGCCGCCGCCGCCCGCGGTGGCCTTGAGCATCAGCGGGTAGCCGATCTCGGCGCCGGCCCGCAGCGCGGCGGGCAGGCTCGCCACGGCACCACGGCTCCACGGCGCGACCGGGACCCCGACGCCCTCGGCGACCAGCTTCGCGCCGATCTTGTCACCGAGCTTGCGCATCGCCTCGGCGCTCGGCCCGACGAACGTGACGCCGATCTTCTCGCACAGCTCGGCGAACGCCGGGTCCTCGGCCACGAAGCCCCAGCCGACCCACGCGGCGTCGGCCCCGGTCTCGACCAGCGCCTTCTCCAGCACGGCGAGGTCGAGGTAGGGGCGGGCCGAGGCCGGGCCCAGCGGGTAGGCCAGGTCGGCCTCGCGGACATAAGTTGCGGACCGGTCGGCATCGGTGTAGAGCGCGACCGTCTCGATCCGGGTCCCGGTTTCCGCGGCCAGATCCCGGACGGCGTGGATCAGTCGCATCGCGGCCTCTCCGCGGTTCACGATGACGATACGGCTGAACACCGGCTGAGCCTCCCAGTACCACGTGCGGCAGGCGACGTCCGGCCTGGAGCGTCGCCTGCCCTTACCTATACCCTGCCTCCTCACCGCTGGGTATGCCAAATGTCCCACATGTTGCGGGCCTGGTCCGCCGCGTACAGCGGTGCCAGGAAGCCGCAACGGCGCATTTGAGAGCGATACGTCAGTAAACAACATGAATAACAATGCGCGCGAAATCGATGAGCCGGCGTACTAACTTTGTGCCAGGCTAATAATCCGGGGGAGGGCTAGTCAATGAGGTTCGGCATGACCGTGTTGGCAGCATTTTGGTCATTAATTATCGTGGCTGCATCGGCTCTGGCGGCTTACGCCGCGGGCATTAGCGGCACACCAGGCGGAAACGATGTGTCGTACCCGCAATGTGGCGTAAGGCTCCCATCGCGGCAGGCGTTCGGCATCGTAGGCGTGGACGACGGACGCGCGAGTACAGCGAATCCGTGCCGGACGGACGAAATATCTTGGGCCAAGAATTCATCCGGTATCACGAGGCAGGCAAAGATTTCATTTTACGTTAATACCGGGAACCCGGGCAATCTCCGGGTCGCTGACTGGCCGGCGAATAACCGCAACCCGATGACCGGCAGGGTTATCCGCGATCCTTACGGCGCGTGCGCGGGCTCCGATGACCGGGCCTGCGCGTGGCAATACGGGTGGAACATGGCTCAGCGCGATGCGCAGACCCGGGGTATCTCGGACCCGGGCCGCTATCGGTGGTGGCTCGACGTCGAAACCGCCACCAGCTGGGAGCCGAGCACGCGGAACAACCGCGCCGACCTCGAGGGCATGGTCGCCTATTTCCATCGCATCCGCGGTACCGTCGGCGTCTACTGCACGGCCAGCCAGTGGTACCAGATCGTGAAGACGGTCCCGTCCACCAGCTCGCTCTACCGGCTGGCGGACTGGATCCCGGGCGCGGCAACGCTCGCGCAGGCCAAGGCGAACTGCCGCCTGGCTCCGCTCACCGGCCGGGGCATCGTCACCGTCACCCAGTGGACGGCGGCGAAGACCGACCACGACGTCTCGTGTCGCGGGTAACCCGTCACCACCGGCCGCGGTGTCGCGGGTAACCCGTCACCACCGGCCGCGGTGCACCAGTTCGTCCAGGCTCTTGCGGTCACTCTTGCGCGCGGGCCGGACCGGGTCGGCACCTGGGTTGGCGTAGCCGATGGCGATGGCGCCAATCGGCGTCCATTCCGCCGGGACCCCGAACCGCGCGCGAAAATCCGCCATCATTCCTGGCAGGATGCCGAAAAACACCGCCCCAAGCCCCTCATCGACGACAGCGAGCAGGATCAGCAACGCGGTAAAACCGGTGTCGATATACCAGTACGGCACCGGCCAGCGCGATTCGTCTCTGTCCGTCCAGCCCTTCTCCGGCCGGGCATACCGATCCAGGTAAACGTCCTTGCAGGCCATTGGCACGATCACCAGCGGTGCCGGGCTCAGCGCGGCTAGCTGGGCCCGCTCATCAGCCTCCCGGGCCGGGTCGGAACCCGCATCCTGGTAGAAGATCTCCCACAGCGGGGCAGCTTGCTCCGTACCCTCCAGGACAAGGAAGGAGTACCCCTGGCTGAAACCCGCCGAAGGCGCCCGGTTAGCCGCGTGCAACAGCCGGTCCGCGACGCCCGGGGCCAACGGCTCGTCGGTGAAGGCACGGACCATTTTGCGGCGCTTGATCACCTCGTTGAATTCCACGGCGCCGAGCCTAGTGCCTCAGCAGCCAGCGTTCACCCGGTTACTCGGTGCGGCAAAGGCCACGCCCGGCAAAGGGTCAGCACCCCGCGAACACCACCCGCCCCGCCCGGCACACCCGTGCTGGGGCGCTCCCGCTCTCGAGCGACACCGATGGTCCATCGCGGTTGCCCCAGTGCCGTATGCCGACTGTGAAAACATCCGCCGCCGCTTGACCATC